>BBEG01000012.1 GCA_001312645.1 Rhodococcus sp. JCM 9791 | reverse complement strand
GTCGCTGCCAGCGCCCCGGCGCCGACGGCGAGGAAGCCGCGTCGGGAAAGGCTCGGTGCGGAGTCTCGAATTGTCATGTTTTAGAGCAACTTTCCGGGAGGGATGGTCTCACGCGATGGCGAGCACCACATCGGCCAGCTGGTGCGAGGTCTCGGTCTGCGACGGTGACAGTGGCAAGGAGTTGGTTCGCGCTCTTCCAGACGCGCACGCGCAATGTCTCACCCGGGAACACGACGCCGGCGAACTTGGCACGGAAGCCCGCGACACGTGTCGCGTCGGAATCGAGGAGGTGGTCGGTGATCGACTTGCACACCGTGCCGTACGTGCACAGGCCGTGGAGGATCGGTGCCGGGAACCCGGCGGCCTTCGCGAACTCGGGATCCGAGTGGAGGGGGTTACGGTCGCCGCACAGGCGGTACAGCAGTGCCTGCTGAGGCAGGGTCGGGACGTCGAACTCGGCGTCCGGGTCGCTGTCGGGCAGTGCGACGGTCTCCGACGGACCGCGTTCACCGCCGAAGCCGCCTTCCCCGCGTGCAAAGATCGACGACCGTGCGGTCCACAGCGGGTTCCCGTCGAGATCCTCGGTGACGGATTCCTGCACGATGACCGCGGCCTTGCCCTTGTCCCACACCTCGGCGATACGAGTGGTGGTGCGGCCCTTGCCGGATGCCGGAATGGGCGCGTGGACCTGCACTTCCTGGCTGCCGTGGACGACCTTCGCCAGATCGATCTCGACCCCTGGGAAGGAGACCTTCGGAGGTTCCGTGTCGTGGAAGGTCGCGGCTACCGTCGCGAACGTGGGGAGCACCTGAGGATCACCGTCGCGGAGGTAGCGCAGCTCACCGGCGTCGGTGGGGCGGGCGCCGGCTCCGAGGCCGAGATTGTAGAGCTGGACGTCGCTGCTGCTCCACGAGAATTCCTGGACGGGGAGTGCTGCGCCGAGGGCGACTGAGAGATCGATGGGCACGAAGGTCCTTTCTTCACGAGCGGGCCGCACTTCGGCACCGGATGGGCGCAGGTTATGTGTGATCGGCGGTATCCGCGACGGTGTCTTCCGCGGAGCGGGACCCGTTCGTGCGGAGAATGTCGAGTACGGCCAGGTATCCGAAGGTCATTGCCGGTCCGATGGTGGCGCCGGGGCCGGCGTAGGTGTGGCCCATCACGGGGGAGCTGACGTTGCCGGTCGCGTACAGGCCGTCGATGACGGTGCCGTCCTCTTTCAGGACACGGGCATCGACGTCGGTGACGAGACCGCCCTTGGTGCCGAGATCTCCCGGAACGACCTTGATTGCGTAGTACGGCGCCTTACCGATCACCGCGAGGCTCGGGTTGGGCTTGTTTCGCGGGTCTCCGTAGTAGTGGTCGTACTTCGACTCGCCGCGACCGAAGTCCTCGTCCTTGCCGGACCGTGCGAAACCGTTGAAGCGTTCGACGGTTTCGGTGAGTGCAGAAGCCGGAACACCGATCGTGTCGGCGAGCTCGCTGACCGTGTCGGCCTTGACGATCACGCCCGCCTTGAACCACCGCTTCGGGAAAGGCTGTCCGGGAGTGATTCCCGCGAAGGTGTAGCGATTTCGGTAGCGCTGGTCGAGGACCAGCCAAGCCGGGATGTTCTCGCCCGGTCCATCGCCGCGGCCGTTCTTGCCGCCGTACATGGCGTGTGTGGCCTCGACGTACGGCGCAGATTCGTTGACGAATCGTTTGCCCGCGCTGTTGACCATCATGCAACCCGGCAGGCTGCGCTCCGACAAGGCGAACCACGGACCGCCTGTGAGGGGGAACGACGGTCCCCACCAGGCGTCATCCATGAAATCGACTGCGCCCCCGATGGCCTGGCCGGCGCGGATACCGTCGCCGGTATTGGCCTTCGCGCCTACCGTCCATTCGGTGCCGATCGGCTGACGCTGGTACTGCTCACGCATTTCGGCGTTGTGTTCGAAGCCGCCGGTCGCGAGGATGACGCCCTTGTTCGCGTGAATGGTGAGTTCCTCACCTCCGGTCTCGACGCGCACTCCGCGCACGACGCCGTCCTCGACGACGAGATCGGTCAGTGCGGTGTCGAGCAGTAGAGGGACACCGGCGTCCCGCAGGCCGATGCGCAGTCCGGCCATCAGTGCCTGACCGCGGACCAGCAGATTCTTCTTGGTGATCTTGGCCCATACGAATCGCGCGCCGACCTTTGCTGCGCGCAGGGGGCCGCGCGGATTGCGCATGAGCAGGTTGAGCCACTTGTAGTCGGCCTGGGTGATGACGAAGTTCGGTGGCGCCTTGACGTAGTCGGGCTCGAGGAGCTTCAGGTCGTCGCCGAGACGGTTGCCGTCGAACGGCTTGGGTTCCACCGAGCGGCCACCGGCCCGCCCTCCGGGCGCTTCGGGATAGTAATCGGAATATCCTGGCACCCAAGCGAGTTCGAGTGCGCTGTTCTTCTGGATGAACGACAACATCTCGGGCCCGCGGTCGATGTAGGTGTCGATTCGCTCGGCGGGAACGACGTCGCCGATGATGCTGTGGAGGTAGGTGCGTGCGGCTTCGGGGGTGTCCTCGACGCCCGCGGCCTTCAGGCGTCGTTGTTGGGGATCCACACGCCGCCCCCGGAGCGCGCGCTCGAGCCGCCGTAGTGGGGTGCCTTCTCGATCAGGACGACACTTGCGCCCTTGCGGGCAGCGGTGATCGCGGCGGTCATGCCGCCGGCGCCGCTGCCGACGACGACGATGTCGTACTCCTGAACTGTCATCTGATGGTCGGCGCGGCTACTCCGCTGTTCGCGAGGGAGGGAAGCGCCGTCCTCCTTCCTATTGATGGGTTGCTCAACGCAACCGTGTCGGGTCGAGCAAACCTTGTCGGTGGGTCCGGTTACGGTGCCGTCAGGGCAGGAGAGACGTTAAGTAGAACACGTTATAGAACGAAACTGCGTCAAGTCCACCTTTGCGTGAGCGGTGGTCGCGAGTCGAGAGTTGAGGATCGAAACACGTTTCCGATCTCGAGGGTAGGAACACCTACGCGGAACCCTTGGCAGGCACTGGCAAAGTGCCGTCGATCACGGCCTGCTCGATGCTGGCGCGCAGATTCGGGCAGCCCTCGCGCGGTGTGATCGACGTGCCCGCGTCTGCAGCGTCGGCGCGGAGGACCGGGCACACGGCGCTCGGGTCGTCCTGCCACTGCACGCTCGTGTGCCGGTAGCTGTTCTTGCGCACGAGGACGCATGTGCCGCACTCGCGACACGCGACTTCGTGGAGGCCCGAGTCGAGATAGTTGATCTTGTCTATCGCGGTCTGGGCTGCGATGGCCTCGACCCGGTCGGGGCGATCGGCGAAATCCGGGGACTTCGCCCATTTGGCTTCTCGGGTCGAGGCGCTCATGTCAGACCTCCGCTTCCTGCGTACGCTTTTCTTCTTCTGCCGCCCTACGCTCGAGATTCTCGGCGACTTCCTTCTCCCAGGCCTCGTTGGCCTTGGCGGTGTCGACCTCGAATTCGAAGCGTCCGGTCATCTTGTCGGTGACGTCGGCCGCGTCGACGTAGAACTGCTCATACCAGCGACGCAGCTGGTAGACCGGACCGTCTTCTTCACACAGCAGCGGATTCTCGATCTTGGTCTTGTTCTTCCAGATCTCGACGTCCTGCAGGAAGCCTTCGCCGACACCTTCGGTCAGTTTGGCGGCCAGCATGTCGGTCTGCTCCGGGTTCATGCCGGTCGGCTTCTTGACGATGATTCCGTACTGGAGCATGAACGAATCGTGCGTGATCGGGTAATGGCAGTTGATGAGCACGGATTCGGTCTCATAGCCCCCGTAGCTGTTCTTCAGCGGGTTGATCATGTAGGACGGGCCGTAGTACGCGGCGTAGGACTCGAGTTTCGATTCCATGCCGTACTGGGTGGCCATGCCTTTGTCGGGGCGTCCGCGGGTGTTGAGGTACTGCTCCGCGACGTGGCCTTCGAAGACGTTCTTGAAGAACGTGGGAAAGGCGTAGTGGATGTAGAAGAAGTGCGCCATATCGACGACGTTGTCGATGATCTCGCGGCAGTTGGAACCCTCGATGACGATCTGGTGCCACGTCCAGTCGGTCCACTCGTCGGTCCCGTATTGCTCGAGTTCGGGGATCGTGACGTTCTCCGGTGGCTTGTTGCCCTCGGGGTCGTTCCACACGAACAGCTGGCCGTGCTTCTCCATCGTCGTCCACGCGCGGGTGCGGGCGAGCGGGGGAACGCGACGCGAGTAGGGGATATCGGTGCATTTGCCGTTGCCGCCCCAGCGCCAGTCGTGGAACGGGCACGCGATCGAATCGCCCTTGATCTCGCCCTGGGACAGGTCTCCGCCCATGTGTCGGCAGTAGCCGTCGAGCACCTTGATCTCGCCGTTGCTGTCCGCCCAGACCACGAGTTTGGTGCCGAAGGCCTCGACGGAGTGCGGCTTGCCGTCCTTGAAGCTGCGGCTCAGCCCGAGGCAGTGCCAACCCCGCGCGAATCGTGTCCGCGCCTCTCCGACGTCGATCTCGCGAATCTGTGCCATGTCCGCTCACTTCCTTCCGGATCTCTTAGTAGAACACGTTATAGAATTTAGCCCGCGACCGAAAGGGAACGAGGACTTTGGTCCCAGCGGAACCTGTGGCGCCGCTGAACTCCTCCGGTCTCGACACAAATAAGAACATGTTCTAGTCTCGAACCAAGCGATCAATTCCTGAACAGACGGGAGCGTCCAGTGGGTGACCACGACAGTCACGAGGTACTGCAGCGGATCGACGCTCTGCTGCCCAGCCTGCGGGAACGCGCGCAGGAAGCCGAGGATCTTCGCCGCATCCCCGACAGTTCGATCAAGGCGCTTCAGGAGTCCGGGTTCTTCAAACTTCTGCAACCGGCACAGTGGGGCGGATACGAGGCCGATCCCGTCACCTTCTACACCGCGGTGCGCACGATCGCGAGTGCCTGCGGATCCACCGGCTGGGTGTCCGGAATCATCGGTGTCCACAATTGGCACCTCGCACTGTTCGACCAGCAGGCGCAGGAAGACGTCTGGAGTGAGGACGCCGATGTGCGCATTTCCTCGTCCTATGCACCGATGGGCGCCGGCGAGGTCGTAGACGGCGGCTACAAGGTCAACGGTGCCTGGGCCTGGTCGTCGGGCAGCGATCACGCGACTGGGTCGTCGTCGGAGGTCCGGTCATCAAGGACGGGCGTCCCGTCGACTTCGGCAGCTTCCTGATCCCGCGCTCGGAATACGAGATCGACGACGTGTGGAACGTGGTCGGACTGCGTGGCACGGGCTCGAACACCATCGTCGTCAAGGATGTGTTCGTTCCGCGACACCGCTTCCTGAGCTTCAAGACGATGAACGACCTGACCTCGCCCGGGCTCGAGCGCAACACCGCGCCCGTCTACAAGATGCCGTGGGGCACCATCCATCCCACGACCATCTCCACACCGATCGTCGGCATGGCGTACGGGGCCTACGACGCCCACGTCGAGCACCAGGGCAAGCGTGTGCGCGCCGCCTACGCGGGGGAGAAGGCCAAGGACGATCCGTTCGCGAAGATCCGCATCGCCGAGGCCTCCAGCGACATCGATGCCGCGTGGCGCCAGCTGTCGGGCAACGTCGCCGACGAGTACGCCTACCTTCTCGAAGGCAAGGACGTTCCGATCGAACTCCGCCTGCGCGCCCGCCGCGACCAGGTCCGCGCGACCGGTCGCGCCATCGCCTCGATCGACCGGCTCTTCGAGAACTCGGGCGCCACCGCACTCGCCAACGGCACGCCCATCCAACGCTTCTGGCGCGACGCACACGCCGGTCGTGTGCACGCCGCCAACGATGCCGAACGCGCGTACGTGATGTTCGGCGGCGCCGAGTTCGGCCTTCCGCTCACCGACACGATGGTTTAGGACCGCCCGTGACTGCAACGCAAGAGATCACCTACGAATCGACGTCCCGCTTCGCACAGGTCCGCGACGATCTGCGCCTGCACTACCACGAGGCAGGCGTCCGCAACGACACGACGATCGTGCTGCTGCACGGCGGTGGCCCCGGTGCGTCGGGCTGGTCGAACTTCTCGCGCAACATCCCGGTGCTCGCCGAGAAGTTCCACGTCATCTGCGTCGATCAGCCCGGATACGGCAAGTCCGACAAGCCCACCGAGCACCCGCAGTATTTCGTGCACAGCTCGACCGCGCTGAAGGATCTGCTCGACCACCTCGGTATCAAGCGGGTACACCTGCTCGGAAATTCCCTCGGTGGCGGCGCCGCAGTGCGTTTCGCCCTCGACTTCCCCGGTCGCGCCGGTCGGCTCGTCCTCATGGGGCCTGGCGGGCTCAGCGTCAACCTGTTCGCCCCCGACCCGACCGAGGGGGTGCGTAACCTCGGCAAGTTCAGCTACCAGCCGACGCGCCAGAATCTCGAGTCCTTCCTGCGGATCATGGTGTTCGACCAGTCGCTCGTCACCGAGGAACTGATCGACGAGCGATTCGAAGCCGCAAGTGCCCCCGAATCACTCGCTGCGGCAAAGGCGATGGGGAAGTCGTTCTCCGGCGCCGATTTCGAGCTCGGCATGCTCTGGCGCGACGCCTACAAACTCCGGCAGCGGGTCCTGCTGATCTGGGGGCGGGAAGACCGCGTCAATCCGCTCGACGGCGCGCTCGTCGCGCTCAAGATGATCCCGCGCGCGCAACTGCACGTGTTCGGCGGCTGCGGGCACTGGGCACAGCTCGAGAAGTTCGAGGAATTCAACCGGATCACGGCGGATTTCCTCACGGACGGAGGTAAGTGATGTCGATCCGCTCACTCGCGTATCTGCGTATCGGCGCGACCGACGTGGCTGCGTGGCGCGACTACGGACTCAAGGTGCTGGGCATGATCGAGGGCAAGGGCACGAATCCCGACGCCCTGTACCTGCGCATGGATGATTTTCCGGCTCGCCTCGTCATCGAACCGCACGACACCGACCATCTGCTGGTGTCGGGCTGGGAGACCGCGAATGCCGGCGACCTGCAGTCGGTGCGCGACAACCTGTCGGCCGCCGGTGTCCCGTTCAAGGAAGGCACCGCCGAGCAGATCGCCGACCGCCGCGTCGACGAGATGATCGTGTTCCAGGATCCGTCCGGCAACACACTCGAGGCATTCCATGGTGCCGCGCTCGAACACCGTCGCGTCGTCAGTCCGTACGGGCACACGTTCGTCACCGGAGAGCAGGGCCTGGGGCACGTCGTGCTCTCCACCCGCGACGACGAGGAGTCGCTGCGCTTCTACCGCGATGTCCTCGGTTTCCGTCTGCGCGACTCGATGCGGCTGCCCCCGCAGATGGTGGGCCGACCGGCCGACGGTAAGCCAGCGTGGCTGCGGTTCTTCGGATGCAACCCGCGCCACCACAGTCTCGCGTTCATGCCGATGCCTACACCCAGCGGCATCGTGCATCTGATGATCGAGGTCGAGAACTCCGACGACGTCGGGCTCGGACTCGACCGTGCGCTGCGCAAGAAGGTCAAGATGTCGGCGACCCTCGGCCGCCACGTCAACGACAAGATGCTCTCGTTCTACATGAAGACACCGGGCGGATTCGACGTCGAATTCGGTTGTGAAGGGCTGCAGGTCGAGGACGAGGGATGGATCGCCCGGGAATCGACCGCCGTGAGCCTGTGGGGGCACGATTTCTCGGTGGGGTTCCAGTGATGAGTGTCCCCACGGACGGCGACGCCGGTGCATTCGAACAGTCGCAGGGGGTCGCGCCCCTCGATCCGAGGACGTTCCGTACCGTCCTCGGGCAGTTCTGCACCGGCGTCACCATCATCACCACCGTCGACGACGACGGTGCTCCGGTCGGATTCGCGTGCCAGTCGTTCGCCGCGCTGTCACTCGACCCGCCGCTCGTCCTGTTCTGTCCCACGAAGCAATCCCGCTCGTGGTCGGCGATCGAACGCAGTGGCCGATTCTGTGTGAACGTGCTCGGAGAAGAGCAACAGGACGTGTGCGCCCGCTTCGGGTCCAGGGAACCGGACAAGTTCGCGGGTGTCGAATGGACGTCGTCGCCGCTCGGCTCACCCATTCTCGCCGGATCTCTCGCGCACATCGACTGCACCGTCGAGACCGTGCACGACGGCGGCGACCACTGGGTCGTGTTCGGTCGGGTCTCCTCACTGAGCGAGCTGGGCGACGAGCTGGGCCGGCCGCTGCTGTTCTATCGCGGTCAGTACACCGGCATCGAGCCGGAGAAGACCACCCCGGCCCCGTGGCGCGATGATCTCGAGGCGTTTCTCACCACGGTCTCCGAGGACACGTGGTTGTAGTAACCGAAACCGGGTCAGAAAATTGTTCCCCATGTGATCGGGCATAAATCCTCCCCTCGGCGTGTTGTGCTCTACCATCGGTCAACCAAGACCGGTAACCGGCAATTGCCAACATCCACGAACGGAGGAGCCCATGGCAACCGACTATGACCGCCCCAGGGTCGAAAGCAAGGATGAGTCGCTCGATATCTTGGGCCCCGGCCGCAACTCTGCGCAGGCGGCGGTGGCAGACGTCGAGGAGTCCGACACGGCCGAATCGTTCGAACTGCCCGGCGCCGACCTGTCGGGTGAGGAGTTGACCGTCCGTGTCGTTCCTCGTCAGGCGGACGAATTCACTTGCACGCGTTGCTTTCTCGTTCAACACCGCAATCGTCTCGCCGATTCTGCCGAGAGCATCTGCATGGATTGCGCCTGAATCGATCAGCGCTGCAGGATCCGGGACATCAGCTGCCGTCCCTGCTCGAACGACATGTTCGGCAAGTACGCGTGGCTGACTGCGAGCCCGATTCCGGGCAGTGCTGTGGCGTCCGGGAACACCATGTACATGGGTCGATGCCGTGGTTGGAACTTGGTCTTGAACGACAGCAGTGACCGGAACCCGTACACGGGCTCGAGGACCTGACCGAGTAGTTTCAGCAGATCGTCGAGTGCACCTCGCTCGTCGGTGCCCGAATTCTCCGTGGCACTGGCGAGTGGAGCGCCGGACAGGCTGAGGAACTCGAGACCGTCCTCCCGAGCGGATAGCGCGGCCGATGCGATGAGGAACTCCATCACCGGCGGAAACCCGTCGGAATGTCGCCGCATGAAATCGAGCGTGAGACCCACGAGCTGACCCCGACGGAACACAGGCATCCACGACGTGACGCCGTGAACATGCCCGTCGGCATCAAGTGCCACCAGCAGCCGCACCTCGGGATCCTTCAACTCGTCGAGACCTCCCAGCGTGAATCCCATTTCGGGAAGTCCCTTGTCTGCGACCCACTCTTCCGAGATCTCGACGATCTGTGAGGTCACCGACAAGGGGGCATCGGCGAAGGTGGTCCAGCGTGCTCGATGCCCTGCTTGGACGCACGGTTGAGTGAGGTGCGGACGTCCTGGAATTTCTTGCCTTTGAACGCGAGATCGGGCAGGTCGATGACCGTCTCCTCGGCGACCTGCACGCAACTCCAGCCGTGGTCGCGTGCGATCGCTGCGAGCTCTTCGCCGACCGAGTAGAAGCACGGGGTCCACCCGCTTCGCTGACAATGCGCCGCGAACGCATCGACCGCCTCCGCACGGGTCGCCGGATCACCGACCGGGTCGCCGGTGGTCAGCGCGATACCCGAATACACGCGATACGCGATGGTGTGTGCACCGTCGTCGCTGAACCAGTAGCTGTTGCCCGGCCACGTGATCATCCACGACAGTGAACTGCCACCGGGCGACCGCAACAACGCGCGAACCCGCTGCTCGTCGGTGGGAGAGTGCCCGAGCACGGGAATCATGAAACTGCGGAGCATCAACAGGGCGAACACGATCCACACCGTGGTACCCACCCATTCGAACAGCACCGTTGCGGGAGTGGTCAGCGGCAGCACCGGCGGTTCGAACAACTGCAGATACACCGGTGGCACGAGCCGGTGGACGAAATCGCGGAGCAGCGTCACCGGGCCGGGGTCGCGATCGAAACCGTCGGCGAGCAGACTTCCCACCGCAACATAGACGACAAGGGCAGCAGCACCCGCGGCGACGGTCCCGAGCCACACACGCCGGTACGTTCCTCGGGGCGCACGCACATCGAACAGCCGATGCGTCGCCAACAGCACGATGAGCACCGCGAGAAGTGCCGACAGCGGCGCCAATTCCTGGTAGAGCGAACCGTGTCGATGGACTCCGTACACCAGCGACCGCGTCTCGTCCCGTTCGGTGACCCGCACCACGACGCTCGCTGCGGCCGCCGCGATGAGCGCCACGTGCCCCCATGTGACGAGCAGCCACGCTGCCCGGCGTCCCCGTCGTAAGCCCTCCGCACCGACGAGCAGTACGACCGCCGGCATCAGATTCGCGACCACAGGGCCGAATCCTGACAGCCGAAGTGCTTCCCGTCCCTTGCGGCATTCCCCGCGCAGCGTCGGGTCGGAGCACACGTCCACGAGCTCTCGGGCGGTGTAGGGAACCTGGTTGAACAGCTCACGCAGTGCCGACAGCGGTCCGATGGCGTGTGGGGAGAGCGCCGCGAGCATCGGCCCCAGCACACTCGCCGCGACCACGAGGGCGACGAGGGTGCGCTGTTCCCTGATGGTGCCGCCGAGCGTTGCCGTGCGACCGTGTCGGCCGAACAGGACCGGGCCCAGCGCCAACCCGATGACGGCAGCGCAGAGACGCGTCACGTCCTGCAGGTGCCCGGCGAACAATGCGGTCGTGACCAGGAAGACCAGCGCCACCATGCGGATCCGTCGTCGCCACAGTGTCGGCATGGCGGCGGTCGCCGCCAGGAGCGTGCCGATGACCCACGAAAGGGGGTCCTCGATCAGATGGCCGTGAAGGTCGAGCCCCCACGAGTTCGGAACCAGCGAGGCGAAGTGAGCGGCCACCAATGCCGATGCGGCGCCCGCACCTTGGGTGACGACGGCACTGATCGCGAACCGTGCGCTCCCACTGATGTTCTCGACAGGAACGGCCACCGCGAGGATGACGACCGTCGCGAGGAGATAATCGCCGAGCCCGGATGCGAACATTCCGGACGTCCACAGCACCCAGACATGTCCGTCCGAGAAGCTCGGGACCCCGAGCGAGACGCTGTGCGAGAGGTCTCGTGAGGGCCGTGCAGGAGGCTTCCCGTCGCGACCGCCAGAATCCAGAGTCCCGCGAGCAGCGCGAGCGTCACAGGAGCGCGGCGCAGCATCGACGTGCCGCGGGTGATCACCGGCCGACGAGGCGGGGTCACTGGTCTGTCAGTCCGAGTCGACGGCTGAGCCACGGCAACTCCTTCTCCAGCCCGGCGGACCACACCTCGAAGCTGTGGCTGCCGGGCAGTTCGGTGAGGTGGACATCCATTCCGGCCGCCTTCGCGGAGGCGGCGAGCTGTTCGACTCCGGGTCGGTACTCGCTGTCGTCGGCGCCGACGACGAATGCACCGGCGGAATCGGGGAAGCGCTCGTGGGCCAGCAGGTACGCGGGGTCGATTCGATCGAACGCCGCTTCGTCGCCACCGAACACCTCGTTGATCGTGCTGGTGCGGTCGCCGAGCGTGGGTTCGGCCTGACCGGACAGGTCGAGGAACGTGGGGTAGACGTCCGGTCGTAGCGTCGCCATCTGGAGCGCGCACGTGCCGCCGTACGACAGCCCGCCGATCGCCCACGCCGTCGGATCGGTATCGACCTGAAGGTTGCTCCGCACCCACGCGGGGACGTCGACCGACAGATACGTCGCGACATTGCCGAGGTGCGAGTCGACGCACAGCGGGTTGGCGAACTGGCTGCCGGTGCCATCGGCGAGCACCACTATCGGCGCGAGTCCGCTGTGCTCGGCCGCAAATGCATCCATGGTCTGCGTGAGCCTGCCCCCGACGAGCCAGTCGTCGGTACTTCCGGGCTGCCCTGCCAGCAGCACCAGTACGGGCAGTTCCGGGCGAGGGTCGGTGAAATAGGCAGGGGGAAGATAGATGTTGGCATTGCGTGCCGGGAACCCCGACGTCGCGCCCGGTATCGGAGTGGTGGTCACGACACCGGTCTGCGGAATGTCCGACGGCGGGATCCAGTCGGCGCTGGCGACCGTGTCCGTCGGTTCGAGCGAGTCGAACGGGACAGTCCGATAGTTGCTCAACCCCAGCGCCGCCCGGACGGTCGGGTACGCGTCGTAGACAGCGTTGATCTGGCCGGCTGCAGCCACGGTGACCACGAGCCACGCCGCGATCAGCCCGCACGCCGCGACAAGGTGGCGTCGGGTGTGGTCGCGACTGAACAGTCGGCCCACGGGAAGCGCGAGCGCGAGAACCGCAATCCCGGCCCAGATGTAGACCGTCGTCGGGAGGCTGTCGGGAAACGGTTTCCACACCTGCTCGATGACCACGGCCGCGACCACCGTCGTCACCACGGCGATCACGCCGAGCAACGGCAGGTAGACGAGAAGCCACCGCGTGCGCCGCCGACCGGCGAGCACGCACAACCCCACGAGTGCAGCGACGGTGAAGACAACCGCCGCTGCGCTCGTGGTCAGCGGCAGATTCAACACGGGTTCGGTGATGCCGGACCAGGACACCGATTCAGTATGTACGGCGTTCGGCGTCGTCGGAGTCGTTGCCTGCGATCTGCGCGTCTCCGATCAGCGATTGAACGATCACCGGTGACGCGACGAGCACCAAAGCGACGACGAACAGATATCCGACCATGGTGAAGACGATTCCGAGTACCCCGAAGTGCGCTTCGGAACCGGCCGTGACATGCGGCAGCACCACGCTGCCGCCGATGGTCACCGCGGTCAACAGTGTCGCGGTGAGCAGACCCGTGGCGATCAGGATGCGAGTGGGAACGAGTCCCGAGGTGAGCAGCGACGGACACGCCGTCCACACGCAGACCCACATGCACCACTGTGAAATCACTTCGAGGGTCGGGGCATCCAGCTGATGGATCATCCCGGTGAGCAGTGCGGATGACGCCACCAGGAGCAGGACCGTGCACCAGCGCCACGCATGGGACAGACGGAGCACGGGCGTGGCCCAGATCTTCCCGTAAACCCTGCCGAGTGCACGCGCGAACGAGGTGCCGCTGATGAGGACCATCAGCAATCCCACCGCGCCGAACGCCGCAGCCTCGGACGTCACCTCGAACCCGTCCTGGACGAACGCGTCGGGATCGATTCCGAACGGGTCGAGGAGGGTCTCCCGGATCGCTGACGTATCGACGAGAACCGACGCAGCCATGATAACGGGCAGAACCGAAGTGAACAGCTGCGCAGCGAGCGTCATCGCGCGGTCGACGAGTTCGATCCGCCCGAGCCCCACAAGAATGTGCTGGAGGGCCCGACCCACCGGGTGGGTGTTCAACTCGGCGCGGAACCGCGCCACCGTTGTGGCCAGCATTGAGCGATCCTTTGACGTCCTCCTGGCCGTGAACGACCGGGATTCCTCCTGCGACACGATATGCCGCTTCGGTGGTTCCTGTTTCACAAGGGCTCGCTCTCCGCTACACGGAAAGACTCACAGCCCCTCCGCAGGCGTTTCGCCTCTCCGCCCGTCCGGCGGCGAGAATATTCTTCGCAGCATTGACATCGCGATCGTGGACCACCCCACACGCCTGGCACTGCCATCGACGCACCGACAACGGCTTCCGGCCATCCTGCACCCCACACACCGAGCACAATTGCGACGACGGAAACCACCGATCCACCTTCACAAACACCCGCCCGAACCGGGCAGCCTTCTCCTCCAACAAACGGGTGAACACGCCCCACCCGGCATCGTGCACCGACTTCGCCAACCGCGTCCGCGCCAACCCGGTGATGCACAAGTCCTCGACATACACCGCTTGGTTCTCGCGGATGATCGCCGTGGACTGCTTGTGCGCCCAATCCTTGCGGGCATCGGCCACCCGGGCATGGGCCTTCGCGACCTTGACACGTGCCTCGGCCCGATTCTTGCTGCCCCTTTCCTTGCGCGACAGGCTCTGCTGCGCCTTGCGGAGTCTGCGTTCGGCGCGGCGGAAGAACTTCGGGGACTCGATGACCTTGCCATCGGAGAGGACTGCGAACGTGGTCAAACCCAGGTCGATACCCACCTCCGCATCGCACTCCGGCAGTGGCTCGTCTGTTGTCTCGACGACGAAACTCGCGAAGTACCGGCCCGCGGCGTCCTTGATGACCGTGACCGACGACGGCTCCGACGGCAGATCCCGCGACCAGACGACTTTCAACTCGCCGACCTTCGCCACATACAACTTCCGGTTGTCCCGGATACTGAACCCGTTGCGGGTGAGCCGGATTGCCTGCCGGTTGTCCTTGCGGGACCGGAACCGCGGCGCCCCGACCCTGCGGCCCTTCCGCTTCCCCGACATCGAGTCGAACCAATTCCGGTACGCGCGCCGCGCATCCTGACAGGCCTGCACCAACACCACAGACGCCACCTCGGCCAGCCACGCCCGCTGCGGGGCCTTCTTCGCCTCGGTCACCACCCACCTCTGCACGTCGGTGTCCGAGACCTTCAGCCCCGCTGCGTACGCGTTCTGCCGGGCCAGCAGACAGTCGTTGAACACCACCCGTGCGCACCCGAACGACCGAGCCAGCATGTCCTGCTGTCCGGGCGTCGGATACACGCGGTATTGGTATCGCAGCTGCATGTCTGCACCGTACGGACACCTACCGACAAGATCGACAGATCGGATATACCCCGGCCGTGAACGACCGGGTTTGCGCCGAAGAGTCCATGGTCAGGGAATCGCCCGTCCCATCTGCTGTACGACTACAGCGCTGAACAACTACGGCCTCGAATAATCACAGCGTCACACCGATGTACTTGGTTTCCAGGAACTCGTCGATTCCCGTGAAGCCGCCTTCGCGCCCGAGCCCGGACTCCTTGATCCCGCCGAACGGTGCGGCAGGGTTGGAGACCACGCCCTGATTCAGTCCCACCATTCCTGCTTCGAGGGCTTCGCATACGCGCAGCCCCCGTCGCAGGTTCTCGGTGTAGACGTAGGACACGAGCCCGAAGGGAGTGTCGTTGGCGCGTCGGACCGCTTCCTCTTCGGTGTCGAAGGTGCTGATCGCCGCGACCGGGCCGAAGATCTCGGTGTGGCACATCTGCGCGTCGTCGGTGACGTCGGTGAGTACCGATGCCGGATAGAAGTATCCGGTTCGGTCGACGGGGGTACCGCCGAGGGCGACGGTCGCGCCGCGGGCGACGGCGTCGTCGATGAGTTGGCCGACCTTGTCGACGGCGGCGCGGTTGATGAGCGGCCCGACGACCACCCCGTCCTCGACACCTCGACCCATCGGCAGCGCAGACATGCGTTCGGTGAGGCGCTTCGTGAATTCCTCGGCAACACCGCGCTGGACGAGGATACGGTTTGCGGCGGTGCAGGCCTGCCCGATGTTGCGCATCTTCGCGGCCATCGCGCCGTCGACGGCGGCGTCGAGATCGGCATCGTCGAACACGAGGAACGGCGCGTTGCCGCCGAGTTCCATCGAGGTGCGCATGACGGTCTTCGCGCACAGTTCGAGCAGGTGCTTGCCGACGCCGGTCGATCCCGTGAACGACAGCTTGCGTGAGCGTGGGTCGAGGATCAGCGGCGCCATCACGTCGTCGGACTGCGACGTGGTGACGACGTTGACGACCCCGGGCGGAAGTCCCCCCTCGCTGAGGAGGTCGGCGAGGGCGAGTATCGACAGCGGGGTCTGCGACGCCGGCTTGATCACGCTCGTGCAGCCTGCGGCGATGGCCGGGCCGATCTTGCGGGTGCCATCGCCATCGGGAAATTCCATGGGGTGATGAGCAGGGTCGGGCCCACCGGCTGCCGGGTGACGAGGAATCTCGATCCACCGGCGGGTGCCTGCATGTAGCCGCCGTCGATGCGGACGGCCTCCTCGGCGAACCAGCGGAAGAACTCGGCCGCGTAGTTGACTTCGCCGCGTGCTTCGGCGAGCGGCTTACCCATTTCGAGCGTCATGATGAGCGCGAGCCGATCGACGTTCTCGATCATGAGCCGATATGCGTCCGCGAGGATCGTCGAGCGTTCACGCGGTGACGTCTGCGCCCACGAATCCTGGGCTGCTGCCGCGGCGTCGAGAGCGCGCATCCCGTCGGCGGGGCTCGCGTCGGCGACCGAACACAACTCTCGTTCGGTGGACGGATCGACGACGGGCATCGTGCGGTCGGCGTCCTGCCATCGACCGTTTATGAAGAGGCCCGTCGGGACCGTACGGATGGCTGCCTCTTCGTTCGGGCTGAGCTTGTCGTTCTGATTGACCGCCTGATCGGGCATGGCATGCCTTTCGTCCGTTGCCTTCGGCCTCCGCCCATGTTATGCATATTGTCAACAATCCAACAATAGGATTGGGATTCGAATTCGGTCGCCGAACCCGGGAGGTTGTCATGACTCGACTGTCTCCACTGCTTCAGCAAGCCACGCCCGTCACCGTCGACCACGCCGCCGGCAGCTACATCTATGGCACCGACGGACGCAGATATCTCGACTTCACGGCGGGAATCGGTGTGACCAGTACCGGTCACTGCCATCCGCACGTCGTAGAAGCGGCGCAGCGTCAGATCGGCTCGTTGATCCACGGCCAGTACACGACCGTCATGCACAAACCCCTGCTCGAACTCACCGAAAGGCTCGGCGCGGTCCTGCCCGAGGGTCTCGACTCGTTGTTCTTCGCGAACTCGGGGAGTGAGGCGGTCGAGGCCGCGCTGCGTCTTGCCCGCCAGGCGACCGGACGTCCCAATGTGATCGTGTTCCACGGCGGATTCCACGGCCGCACCGTCGCCGCCGCGTCGATGACCACCTCGGGCACCCGATTCTCCGCGGGGTTCAGTCCCTGATGGGTGGCGTGCACATCGCGCCGTTCCCCAATGCGTACCGCTACGGATGGACCGAGGAACAGGCCACCGATTTCGCGCTCAAAGAACTCGACTACCTCTTCGCGACGGTCACCTCGCCGGCCGAAACCGCGGCGTTCATCGTCGAACCTGTCCTCGGCGAAGGTGGTTACGTCCCGGGGAACACTCGCTTCTTCCGGGGCCTGCGCGAGCGTGCAGACCGGTATGGAATCCTTCTCGTCTTCGATGAGATCCAGACCGGATTCGGGCGCACCGGAAAGTTCTTCGGGCACCAGCACTTCGACACCCGGCCCGACGTGATCACGATCGCGAAGGGCCTCGCCAGCGGGTTCCCCCTGTCCGGTATCGCGGCATCCGAAGAGCTCATGGCCAAGGCATGGCCCGGATCCCAGGGTGGGACCTACGGCGCCAATGCCGTGTCGTGTGCGGCGGCGGTCGCGACTCTTGACGTCATCGAGAAGGAAGGCCTCGTAGAGAATGCTGCGGCGCGCGGTGTCGAACTACTCGAAGGCGTCCGGGCGCGGGCTACTGACGCGTGGGTGATGTACGGGGACTGGGCTTGCTGGTGGGTAGCGAATTCGTCACCGAAGATGGCGTTCCCGATCGCGAACGCGCCTCGGCTGCACAGAAACTCGCGTCGAGCAAGGGTCTGTTGCTACTGACATGCGGGGCATACATGAACGTCGTGCGGATGATTCCGCCGCTCATCGTCACCTCCGAGCAGGTCGAGGACGCCCTCGGCATCTGGTCCGAGGTGCTCGCCGAAGTCTGATCGCGTCCAGGAGGTTCTGTGACCCGTTTCATCACGATCACGCTCGACCAGCGTGGCATCTCCTGCCGTGCACGACTCCTCGACGCGGAGGCGCCGCTGACATGCGAGGCGGTGTGGAACGCCCTACCGCAGAGCGGCGCCGCGTTCCACGCGAAATACGCACGCAACGAGCTCTATACGCTCGTCCCGCGGATCGTGGCAGCGCCACATCGTGAAAACCCCACGGTTACACCGATTCCCGGTGATGTGTGCCTGTTCGATTTCGAGCCGTGGGAGATCGGCAACCCAGCGTACGGGTACGAACCGGGATCGGAGGCCCACCATGAGCAGGGCGCCACCGATCTGGCGCTGTTCTACGGCCGCAACAACCTGCTGATCAACGGCGATGTCGGGTGGGTGCCGGGAAATGTGTTCGCGACCATCGAGGACGGGTTGCCCGAGCTCGCCGTGGCGTGCAACGACCTGTGGATACAGGGGGTGGTGGGGGAGACCCTGAGCTTTACCCGAGCGACGTAGGCGGGAGGGTCTCGCTCATGGGCCGACCCGATGCTTCCTTGTGGCAGCAGGCAGGATGGGGCTCATGCAGACCTTGCCTCTGACCCTCCAGTCCTCTGTCGTCGTGCGCGCAACTCCGGAGGAGGTGTACGCGTTGGTATCGGATGTGACCCGGACCGGCGAGTGGTCGCCGGTGTGCGCCCATTGCTGGTGGGACGAGGGGCAGGGACCCGAGGTCGGTGCCTTCTTCACCGGTCGGAACGTGACCCCCGACCGCACCTGGGAAACTCGCTCGGAGGTCGTCGTCGCCGATTCGGGCCGGGAGTTCGCGTGGTCGGTCGGTCCTGGCGTGGTGCGCTGGGCCTATCTCACCAAGCCCACGGACGACGGCGCGGAGTTGACGGAGACGTGGCAGTTCGGCGAGGCCGGGCAGAAATTCTTCGAAAAGCGCTTCGGCTCCGAGGCTCAGCGGGAGATCGCGGCGCGGGAGCAAGCCGCTCGCGAGGGAATCCCCACAACGCTCGCCGCGATCAAGCGGATCCTCGAGGGCTGAGGCCCTGTCGGGGACCCAGGTGCGGTGGCGACGCCGCTGCGAGCTCGCGGTGGCGCCACCGACGGCCGCATGACAAGGAAGCGCGCTCAGCAGATGTTGTAGCGGAGACGCCCACGCGGTCTGCGGACTATGACGTTCTCCCGTCAGGGCGCGGTGAAGCCTGCATCGGCGAGAACCTGCTGTCCTTCGGGGCTGAGGACGAGTTCTTCGAATGCTGTGGCAGTGGCGGCGTTCTCCGAGTCGGTAAGGACCGCGATCGGGTAGGTGTTGACCGATTCGGCCGATTCTGGGAATGCGATGGTGACCACTTGGTCGCCTGCGCCGGAAGCGTGCCTCGGTCGTGCTCTGTTTGATCGCGGAGACCTGATCGGCGGACAAGCCCATCTGTCCATGATCGGAGTGTCGATCGGTCCTGGGCTGACGGCATTGACGCGAATGGCGTCGGGTTGCCGAATGCATCTTCCGACTTCTCACGACCCGGGCGGTGTGCCGGGGTCATCGTGTGGCCACCGACGGATGATCTCGATATGAACGGGTCGTTCCTTCAGATGGCGGAAGTGCCTCCGTCGACAGACAGCTCGACTCCATTGACATACGTCGAGTCTTCGGATGCGAGGAAGAGCGCGACCGTTGCGATTTCTTCGGGACGGCCCATCTGTCCACGCGGGATCAAGGATTCGAACTGTCGCTTCGTCTCTTCATCGAACAGCTCTTCTTGAATCGGCGTGGCGATCTGCCCCGGGCTCAGGACGTTGACACGAGTATGCGTGCAAAGCGGCCTTGCTGGCGGCGTAGACACTCCACCCAGGCCAGCCCTTCACCGAAGCGATCGAACCGGTCATGAAGATCGATCCGCCATCATTGAACAATGGGAGGGCCTTCTGGACTGTGAAGAGTGTTCCCCGTGCGTTCAAGCCGAATTGGCGATCGAAGTGTTCTTCGGTGATCTCCCCGAGATGACTGGCCTCTCCGGCTCCGGCGCTGGCATAGAGCACGTCAATGCTGCCCTTCTCGCGTTTGACGGTGTCGAAGAGACGATCGAGATCGCCGACCCTGCTTGCATCGCCCTGTACTCCCGTTACATTCCGCCCGATCGACTGAACGGCTGCGTCCAGGGCATCCTGTTTTCTGCCTGTGATGAACACATGTGCGCCCTCTTCTGCAAAAAGCTTGGCGGTGGCGAAGGCCAACCCGCTCGAACCGCCTGTGATGACCGCTACTTTGCCTTCGAGCTTTCCCATTTCATCCCTTGCGTGGTTCGTACAATTACGAACCTGAATACTACATCATAGGTACGTAAAAATACGAACCTTTCGGCACCGTTCGCGAACTCGCTTGCCACCTTCAGGCCAGAAGGGGGCCAACGGAATCAAGGGTCGGACGTGGGAGGCAGTCAGCCGGCGTGGCGAATAACGTCGAGCAGGCCGGGGAGCTGCTGCTCGATCGCGGCGCAACGCAACGCTACGAAGACTCGATTTCCGTGGTCGACGGTCTCTACGATCCCGGATTCGTGAAGAACCCGGAGATGTTGAGTGAGCGTGGACCGACTTACGGACACGTTGAACGCGGCACATGACGACACCTGATTGCCGGGCGTCTCCAACAGTGCGGTCACCACCTGGCGACGGACCGGGTTGGCGAGCGCTTTGAGAGTCGTGTCGAGGGTGATCTCGATAGTGTTCTCAGGACTCACCGGTGGCATTTTCCGCTCCTCAGCTCATGTGCGTACGTTCGATGGCAAGCGTACCTCCGACTTCCATGCCCGAGCGCCTTGGCTGTGCCGGGCAATCGCATTGACTGCGCAGAGCAGTGTCAGCGATCCAGATGATGTCAACGGTGGTGACCGGCGGTCGCGCTGATTGCTTTGAGTGGGCGCAGTTGCGGCAAACTTCCCGCGCGGGAATCTCGGTGAGATCGCAGGAGCTGAGGAAGTTCCGGGCGCGTCCTTCATGTCCAGTTTCAGTTCAGCAGGTAGAGCAACGCGGCTTCGCGGCATAGGCGGTGTCGAAGTCGACAGCGAGCACGGCTTCGACCGGCCCGACCAGCGCGTGCTGCTCCCAACTCTGCCCGGTGCGGCTGTGCAGCTTGGTGCCAGCGGTGTCGATACCCCACAAGGATCCGTCCTGCGCGGCGCAGAGCAGCGTCAGCTGCGGGGCGCGGGGCACCACGGCGAAGGTGTGCCCGCCCGTCGGTGCTGTGTTGCAGCCCGTCCGTAGGGGTGCGCCCACCCCCCGGCATCGGTCACGGCGAGGACGGCAATACAGGAGGTGTGCGGTGCAGAAGGAGGTCGTCGAGTACGTCGACGACTTCGACGGGAAGCCGATCGACGAGGGCTTGGCACAGACGATCCGATTGACCGTTGACGACGGTCGCCTACGAGATCGACCTACGGACGTCGCCGGTGACCTGTGCCGGCCGGGACCGATAACAGCTCGCTGCGGTGCGGGCTTGGGCGAAGGGCAGGAGATTGCGAACGGATCCGACGCACCGAATCCGAACATGAAGCGGTGATCATTCGGCGCTGTGGGTCGCCGCGAACATGAGAAACACCACGAACAGCGCTGCCGCTCCCAAGACTGCTCCGACCGCGGCGGTCCGACGATCTGTCGCGGATCCCTTATCGACCCGCTCGAGACCGACCCATCCGCACAGCACGGCGATCACTCCGGCGGGGACGGTGACAAAGTCTCCGAACCGTTATCGTGCCAGACGAGAATCGAGGCAACACCCGACAACGGCAGGGCGGGGGTCAGCCCGAAAATGCAGGTTCCCCGGTCAGTGCGCGGCAGGGCCGCGAAGTGCGCTGCGCCGGGGGGCGTGGCCCTGCTCGGTCGCTTCTACGAATCGTTCTGCGACCATGCCGTGGAGATCGGTGACCGCGTGGTATTCCTGGAGACCGGCCTCACCAGCCATGCCGGGGAACGCCACGAGGGAGAGCCGCCGCAACACGGCCTCGACAGTTGAGGTTGGTGACCGGTTGCCGGCCGGGCCATTCGAGGGAGTGAGTACAGCCCGGCGTCGGAGTGTGTCCCCTTCAGCGACGGGGCCATGACGTCGATCTCGGCGCTGCCGTCTCTCCAGTGCCGGACGGTGGGGAATCAAGTGAAATCCGAAGGGCCCCTGTTATTCGTTGGACAGCAGCGGCCCCAGTGGTCCGAGGTCGATGTTGAGATCCTCGGGCGTGAGACCGAAATGATCCCGTAGTTCGGCCATGCGCTCTTCGAGCAGCATCAGTGTTGTACCGATGCGTTCGATCTGCTCGTCGCTGAGGTCACCGTGCTCGACGCGGCGTAGTGCCTGACGTTCCATCAATTGACGCAACAGTTCGACGAGGGTCAGGACCAAGGTGACCAGGCCACGCTCGACGGATTCGGGGTCGGCGTCGATCCGCTGAGGGAGACCGTGGCGGCCGATGTCGGGTTGCACGTGCGAGTGGGCAGGCTCCGGTTCAGTCATCGGTAGGGCCAGTTCGACAGGGTCGGGGACGAGCGCGCTGACGGATGCGATGAGGGTGCGCAGCGAGATACGGACCATGTCGACGTCGGCGAGTGCGAGAGTGATCTCCCCGGTGATGACGACTCCACCACCGAGCACTCGGTCGAGCAGATCGACGAGGGCGATGCGACGAGTGTCGCTCGCGGGGACCATCTCGCTCATGGGTTCACCACCTCGGTCCCGGCGAACGAGTACGGAGGCCATGGTCCGGTCAGCTCCACCGTGACGCCGTGGTGTTCGGAATCGAGTGCTGCGACGAGCGCTGCGAATTCGTCGACCCGGTCGTCGTTCACGAGGTAGGTGCCGTTGAAGATCATCCAGGCCTGCTTTCCGGTCAGCACCGGATCGGTGACCGGCCGCCGGTGGCGTCGACGGCGTGAGCGAGAAGCGCGGAGTGAATCTCTTCGGCATGGCCTGCCGCCCGCTGTTCCACGTCTTGTTGTGCGCTCAACTCAGCGCGTCGGCGCAGCAGATACGCCGTTCCTTTGCCCGCTGTGCCCGGCGGGGAAGATTCTGATTTCGTGCTCTGCGCCAGTGCCTTCGGGTCTCCGAATGCTTTGACGCCCCATTCGCTCCGTCCTGTCACCCGGCGCAGCGTTGCATCGAACTCCTCGTGTCGTGCGTCGAGGAGTAGACGAACGCGGTCGTCGTCGAGGTAGAGGGTCGCCAGCCGCAGTGGCAGGGTGGGCCCGCGGCGGAGTACGGCAGCGACGACGCGTCGTGTGCTCTGGCGACCACGGTGAGCCAGTCGAGGTCCTCGAGGTGGCGCTGCAGAGGTTCCTGCCCGAATTCGCTCAGGCTCACCGTCCCGACCACCGCACCCAGGCCTGCCTCCACCACCGTCCGTACCGGTTCTCCTGCTACGCCGGTGATTCCGGCGAGTTGTGAATCGTCGATGCTGTCGGCGGTGATGCCGTAGAGCCAGACACCGTCATCGGCGGTCATCGTCGGACTCCCGCGGCGTCGCCTCCACCTCGGCCTCGACCGGTTCGGCGGCCTCGACCGCCGGATGCACCGACCTGTCGGCCTCGAGCTCGGCTATCCGCTCCCTCAGCTTCCGGTTCTCGAGCTCGACGTCGCTGTTCCTGCCGGTCAGCCAGGGGTCGTGCTCCCACCAGTCGATGCCCACCTCCTTCGCTGTCTCCAACGACGCGATCACCAGGCGCACCTTGATCGTCAGCAGTTCGATGTCGAGCAGATTGACCTGGATGTCTCCCGCGATCACCAGACCCTTGTCGAGTACCCGTTCGAGAATCTCACCGAGGTTGGTCGATTGGTGGCCGCCGCCCAGCCCGCCGCCGGAGCTCTGCGGCAGGTTGCTCGGGCCTCCACGGGCGACGGTCATGACCGCCCGCTAGAACTGTCACCGGCACCGCGGGTATAGCGGCGAGTTCTGCGATAGGACAGCAATTCTCCATCCATATCCAACACCACCTCGTACAGTGCGAGCATGTCCGTCGAGGACGGGATGCGCCGATCCTCGATCACCTCCACCTCCACCGTCCAGCCTCGTCGGTCGCGTCACAGCCGTTGCACCCATCGATTTCTTTCCGGTGAGGTGGGTGATGTCGCGCAACGCGAGTTCTGCGATGTCCTGCGCCGACAGGGCCGGGGGGTCCTCCGCTTCTGCCATGATCTTTCACTCCTTCTCCGGAGTGATCGTGGGTCCGGCTCCGGTCATGCGATCGAGGATCACCTGCTGCGCATGCTCTTCCTCTTCGGCAGAGATCTCTCCCGCCGCTCGCGCCTGCTCCAACTCCTCGAGAGCACGACGCGCACTGGCCGGATTGTGCAGTTCTTCCTCGACCTGACGCTGAATCACTTCGGCCAGCGAGATCACCCCCGCACCGGTGCCAGCGGCAGGGTGACGATGAACGAGAGCACACCCATGGCCTCATCCCTCCGGTTGCTGGGCCACCACGAAGTCGTAGGCAGCGAGGGGGCCGAGCAACCGCATCTCGACTCGGCCGTCCCACTGCTGCGCCAACTCACCCACCGCGGTTTCGAGCTCGTCCTGCCGAGCGACCTCGACCAGGACCGCCACGTGCGCGGCCTCCAATTCATGTGTGGGTTCTCGCACGTTGAGGAAGTCGGCCAGCGGCGTGAGCGCTTCGACCACCTTCGCGGTGTCCTCGTCACGCTTGGCCACGATGGCGTTACTGATGATCTCGCCGAGGGCCATCCGTGCGTCGCGGCTGGTCTCCTCCGGCTGATCACGGAGCGCCTCACGGAGCTCACGTGCTTGCCCATTCTCCTCGAGCACTTCCGACAGAATCACCTGTTCGACGTATCGCCCCTTCACGACGTATTGCGCTCGTCCTTCGAGTTGCTCCAATGCTGCGGAGAACTCGTCGGCGTGGGCTGTGAGTAGTTCGTCCTTGACCGCGTTGGAGTCGGTCAGCACCGCCCCGAACCGAAGCGGAAGAACCGGCGCCACACGGGAAGTGCCGTCCAGAAGGTGCGCATGGGCTTGCAGGTCCACGGGTTTACCCAGAGGTCTGTCCACCGAAATGTCACTCACGAGCGCGGCGATGTCACCGTGTCTGACGAGCCTCACCGGCCCGTCGCACACCCCGACAGCGTCCTCTTCGGTCTCGACGTCGGCAGGCACGATGCCGTAGACGTAGATGCCGGTGGTATGTAGCTCTTCCGGCGCGTCGGAGGCCCGGTTCGTGGACATCACTCGTCCTCTCGCGTGGACTTGCGCGACACACGTTCGCGCTCAGGTTGTTCCTGCCCGCCGAGGAGATCGCCCAGCTTTTCGCCGGCAGCCTCGAGTGCGCCCTTGGTTTTCGATTGGGCGCCGGCCTCGGTGACGTCCCCGACCAGATCGGTCAGGCCCTTGGGCTCGCCGCCGATCTCGAGCCGGTTGACCGCCTCCGCGAACCGCAGATAGGTATCGACACTGGCGACGACAATGCGTGCGTCGATGGTCAGCAATTCGATGCCGACCAGCGAGACACGCACATACGCGTCGATGACCAGGCCCTTGTCGAGAATGGTATCGATGACATCGGCGAGGCTGCTCGAGCTGGGGCCACCGCCGACTCCGCCGCCACCGCCCGCTGGTTGTATCGCTGTCATCGCCGTGCGCCTTGCCTCGAACCCGCAGACTCAGCGGTCTTGCGTGGGCGGCCTCGCCGTTTCGGGGGTGACTGGTTCTCACTTGCGGCCGCAGTTTTGCGTGGGCGGCCCCGACGTTTCGGGGGTGCTTCTTCTTCCTCCTCCTCTGCGGTGTCCTCAGGTTCCTCGACGTCCTCCTCCTCGTCCTCCTCTTCGGGTTCCTCCTCGGCGGTGTCTTCGGGTTCCTCGGACTCTTCGGTGTCCTCGGCAGGCTCGCCCTCGTCGGCTTCGTCCGGCTCGGTCTCGACTACCTCACCATCCCGGATTTCGCCGCGCCAGCCCTCCACGTCGTCGGATGAAGGATGGCCTGTGTCATGACATGCCGGCCGAAGTGCTTCAATTCCAGACGTACTCGACGACCCGGTGCACGCCACAGGTTCCCTGTCTTCTCGAAGAAGCCCTTCGGGTGATACTCGAGTATCAGAAGGATGCGGGTGAGATCGGGAGTCATCTCGTGGAACGTCACCGCACCATCGACATAGCCTTTGGCGCCCTTCGAGCGCCACACGATCCGTTCGTCGGGAACCTGCTCGAGGATCGTCGATTCCCACGTTCGGTGGGACAGGAAGACCTGCGCCTTCCACTCGAGCTTCTCGTCCGATTCTTGCTCCACCCGCTCGACCTTCTTCATGAAGGACGGAAAGTCGGTGAACTGAGTCCACTGATCGTAGGCCAGCTGGACCGGGACCCCGACATCGATCGATTCGACGATATTGGTCAACTTGAGCTTCTTGCCTTTTCCGCTACCGCCGCCACCGCCGTCACTGCCGCCGGTGATGGCGTCCTTGACGTCGGAAGTCTTGTCCTTGACCGTCTGCTTGGCGTTCTCCCAGCCCCCACTGATCGCGGACTTGAGCGGTGACCCGTCTTCGGACTGTTTTGCCGAACCGGTGACAGCGGCCAGCAACCCTCCTTCGCCGTCGCCTGTTGCGTAGTCATTGAGTCGTTCGGAGGTGTTCGTCACCTTCTCCGAGACCGACGACAGTGCTCGTTCGGCCACCAGGGACACCAGATTCTGTATCGAGTCCTGCAGCACACTCGACGCGCCGTCTCCGTCGCCCGGTCCGGCCTCGTGTAGTTTCTTCGCGGCGTTCGTCATGGTCATCATCTCCGTGCGCGTCGGACGGGCGCAGCGTCCGTCGCGGCCTGGGCTCGTGTCCTGCGACTGCGTGTCGGCTCTTCTTCTTCGTTCCGGTCGTCGTTCGTGTCGGACTTCGCCTTCCGTGGCTTGCTGGTGGCTCGGGTGTTGCCGGTGCTCGAGGTACGGCGCGGTGCCGACCGCGTCGGTTCCTCGTCGGCTCCGTCGTCCGGTTGCTCTTCGGCAGTGATCTCTTCGACAGTGGTCTCTTCGTCGGCAGCAGCGTCCTCGTCGTCCTCGTCGCGCGCACGGGTGTGTTTTCTGTGGCCGAGGCGCCGGATACCGGTGACCTCACCGACAGGTCCGGTGGCATCGCTGACCGTGCCCTCGATCTCATCGCCTGCCGCCAGCAACCGGTTGCTCAGCGCATCGATGCGATGACTGGCGGCAGTGACCGCTGCCGCCTTCGCTGCGGTCATCAACTCCTCCTTGACGGAGCCGCTGATCTTGGCGAATTCCGGCGAGGTCGCGAGCATTTTCGTCCCGCGTTCGAGTAAGTCTCGCGGTCCGCCGGGGAATCTTCCGGTCGCGCCCGCCGCCGCGAGCATCAGCGCCATTCTCATCTTGTGTGTACGACCGAGCATGTAGCCCGCGCCGACGGCCAACGCCACCTGACCCTTTGTTTTCATTTGTCGAGCCCCTTCACGAGTAGGTCGTTCGCGCACCTCTCGCCGATCTCAGCGCGGTGTCGGAGGACCGTCTTTGCGGATGCGCCGCAGAGCCGCGCGTGGTAGTGGGGTGCGTATGTCGACTACCCCGCCCGGCGAGCACTCAATCACCATCAGAAGCCTCGTTCGGCTGATTCGTCGTGGCAGTGGTGATACATGCATCGGGCAACTGGGTCCGAGGTGATCGCTCCTTGTGTGCGTCGCGCTTCGCATCGACATCCACAGCCTCGCCAGAAATCCTTGTTGCTCAACAGTGTGCGACCGTCGCTGAGCTACTCGGCGGCGGAGCGCACCGCGGCGACCACTACTGCGACGAGCAGGGCCAGCAGGAGGACCACCAGGAGCACCGGACCGAGCAGGAGAGCGAGGACCAGGAGAAGAACAAGGGCGATTTCGGCTTTTGTGCTCAATCCCGACACTAGACCCTTGATCGCGGCCCACACAGGATTCTTACCTGTCAGCACCGCACGAATCCCTTCGAGCCCCGCCGTCATGCCGCCCCCACCGAGGGAGCTGCCGGCCCCGCCGGGCGTGGCCGCCTCGACCAGAGTGTTCAGCGACTCGCGGAACGTGCTCGTCGCCTCTGCGGCGTGCCCGCGCATCGCGTCCAGAAGCCGGCGAATGTGCGTTGTCACCCAATCGACGGTGGCCTCGATCGCCTGCTGCATCATGCCGGGAGCGTGGCCCGCAGGGGCTTCGCCTTCGGCCGCCTGATCGGATACCTCTGGCCGGGAATGCTTCCGCGGCGCCGGCTCTGCACTATCGGGATGCTGCCGTCGGTGCGTCGGCTTCGACGCTGCGGTGCCGGTCGCCGCGTCTGTCCGTGTGGTTCGTTGTACCGGTTCCGCCCACCGTGGCCTGCTGCGCCGCGGTGAGTCCGCGGTCCATTCTGCTATCGGCTGCCTGCGTGGCAGCCGACCCGTGGGGGCCTCGGGCCTTGTCGCCGTCGCCTCGTGGATGTGCGGGCCGCTGAACGGGGACTGGATGTCGCTGTCAGGGTGTTGCCGTCTTTGGCCTTTCCCTCGCCTGCGGTGCTTCGACGGCGCGGTGTGGCCGGTGGTGCTGTCCGGCCGCGCGCGTTCTTTCGTGCACTCATACCGCTCGCCTTCTCCTCGTGCACTGACGTCCAGCAAGTTCCCCGGGGGCGCTACCCGAATGGGAGGACTCAAGCGAATCGTGGTGTGTATTGCCGCGCAACCATTGTGGTGAACGGGGCACCGTACGCGCGGCGGTGCACGGCTCACCCAGAAGATCCTCTGTGAGGCGGCTCCGGTGCCGGCACACGCTTCGGCGAGTACCGGAGCAGTGCGATGTCGATGTTCATGTTCGTTGATGTCCTTATCGTCGAAATGGAACTCTGGCTCCGGCGATGCGGTGCGAATCCTGTGTGGCATCAGTAGAAGTGGCGGTGTCCGCCCACCGCGTGCCCGCTCATACCGATGAGCGCGAGCACCGCACCGATGACGGCGAGGATGATTCCAAGAATGATCATGATAGCGGCCTGACCTCGGGCGGAAGCAGAGTTCGATGTTCGGAAGTGGTGGATCGGTGGTCACTGGGTGAAGGTGTGCTTGATTCTCTGCCCCACCTGCTTGAGCTTGTCGCCGACCTGCTTCGCGTTTCCCTTGGATTGGTCTGCGCGTCCCTCGGCTTCCATACTTTCGTTTCCCAGGGATTTGCCTACGGACTTCTTGATGGCGCCCTCTGCGGTTTCGGCCTTGTGGCGGATCTTCTTCATGATGCTCATGACGGTCTTCTATTCCTTGCGCTGATCGACCGTCCCGGATACGGGTCAGTCGAGAGGGTCGGTACCGCAACGCTATCGGTCAGCGTGTGCACAGAAGCGGTCATGATCGGCGCGCCCGCGACAGCGACGCTCGTGGCGGCAAGAAGGACGACCAACCACAACACAATAAGCATGACGGCCTCCAAGCGGCCACGGCGTAATACCTAGTCAACGCCGCATTCTGCCCAGAGTCAACACTGTAGATCTACGCCCAGCAGTAGGGTGAACAACAGAAACCGATGCCCTCACCAGCGCCTGAGGCTACATCGGCTGCCGATCGGAGAATTCCCGCTCCTGCGGCTGGCGTCGTCACTGGCTTCGTACGACGGCTCCGCCGAACTCGAACGCGGCATCGATATCGTCCTCGCTGGGTTGGCTGCAACGCTGACTTCCTCGGAAAGTGCGTCGCCGCAGCAGAGTTGACCGCTTGTTTGGTCATCCGTGTCCGGGTGAACCGCGGCGCGGTCGGGCCGGAGGCCATGCCTCGGCTGCGGACCAGGGTTTTCCGTCCCTGGGATATGGCGCTCCGGTGTACAAAATTGCTCCACAGCCAGGTGCACCCCAGCGCGCAGGCGCGCAGAATGGGGACAGGAGGTCAACATGAAACTGCTACGGGGCCTGGGCGGAGTGGTACTGGGGATCCTCACCGCTCTGCTCGGTACGGTACTGGGGATCCTTGCGGCCGTGCTCTGGCTCGTCGGTGCGCTGCTGTGCGTGACGGTCATCCTTATTCCGCTGGGTATCCCCGTCGTGCGGCTCGCCAACCGTCTCTTCGGCATTGCCAGGAAGTTGATGCATCTCCCCTGATCCCGCGCACGTAGGCGCACGTCGACCTGCCCGATCGCGGTGATGGCGTGCGGTCCCGGTATCGCGCCGCACGGCGCAAATTTCCAAGCCGTCGAGGTTCGGGTGTGTGGCGCGGATGGTACGTGCCCGAGTGCTGGGCGATGCCGTGTGCTGCGGTGGAGAGTGCGAAGTTTCCCTCCGATGCGTGTCGCCAGCGACCGTCTCCGTGAGCGGAGAGGTCCAGGAGCCGTATGTCGCGGCGTCAGTCGACGGGTGCGCAAGTATTTGGGCCGCTCGAATGCCCCCGCCGTTTCAACTCCTCTACTCGGTCAGCGCATACTCCGCGAACCGTGCGACCGCGAGCACCAGATCGTCCGAGTGCCGCGGTCCCACAATCTGGAGTCCGACGGGAAGCCCGGCAGCCGTCGTCCCTGCCGGAATGCTGATCGCCGGCTGTTGCGAGAGATTGAACGGGTAGCTGAACGGCGTCCACTGCGGCCAGGTCGTTGCCGATGATCCGGGCGGCACGTCGTAGCCGGCCTCGAACGCGGGAATCGGTACCGCGGGGGTGATCAGCACATTGTGCGTCAGGTGGAATGTGCCATGGTTATGCCCACAGCGGCCGCGACTGCGCGCGCATCGAGATATTCGACAGCGCTGAGTGTTTCGCCGCGTTCCCACACTCGCCCGAGGCCGGGGTCGACCTTGTCCCGAGTTCCTTCGGGGAAGTTCTTCAGCATCGCGGCGGCGCCGGATGCCCACAGCACCTCGAAGGCTTCGAGCGGATCGTCGAATCCGGGATCTGTCTCGGTGACGACCAGCCCGGCATCGGCGAGCCGGCGCACCGCGCGGTCGACGATGTCGCCGACCTCGGGGTCGACGGAGACGTAGCCGAGCGTTTTCGAATACGCGACACCGAGACCGACGACCTCACGGTCCATGGCTCCGCGGAATGTCATGACGGGGGGTGCGAGCGCGGTCGGGTCCCGCGGGTCGGGCAGTGACAGGATGTCGAGGAGCAGGGCGGCATCTTCGACGGTTCGGGTGATCGGCCCGGCGTGCGCGAGCGGACCGAATGGGCTCGCCGGAAAGAGCGGAATTCGTCCGTGCGTCGGCTTGAACCCGACGACACCGCAGAACGCCGCGGGAATGCGGATACTGCCGCCCCCGTCGGTGCCTATCGAGCAGGGGCCGAAGCCGGCTGCGACCGCCGCGGCGCTCCCGCCGGATGATCCGCCCGCGGTCTTCGTGGTGTCGAGCGGGTTACGGGTGATTCCGTACAGTGCCGAGTCGGTCACGGCTTTCCATGCGATCTCCGGAGTGGTGGTCTTGCCGACGAACACCATCCCGTCCTCGCGCAGGCGTGCGACGGCGGGACTGTCGACGTCCCATCTTTGATCGGGGTCGACGGCCTGTGAACCTCGTAGTGTGGGCCAATCCTTCGTCAGGAAAATATCCTTGATCGAGATGGGAACCCCGTCGAGAAGGCCTTTTGCATATCCGGTGCGCCACCGTTCTTCGGATCGGCGAGCCTGTTCCAGCGCCCGCTCCTCGTCGACGAGACAGAATGCGTTGACGCTGCGGTCGTGTTCGGCAATGTTGTCGAGAACTGCCCGAGCGGCCTCGACCGGGGACAGCTCACCCGCGGAGAAGGCAGTCACCAGCTCGACCGCGGTCATGTCGGTGGGCTTCATGCGTTGCCTCCCTGGTGTTCGGGCCTGCTCCCGGCGGCAGGCCTCAGGTACTCGGCACGTAGCCGAGGTGCTTGTCGACGACGTTCTCGAGCTCACCGCCGGAACGCCACCGCTGGAAGTTGTCGACGAACACATCGACCAGCGCATCTCTCCATCCGCGGAAGTCGCCGGAATTGTGCGGTGTGATCATGACATTCGGAATATCCCACAGTGCGTGTTCCGGCGGGAGCGGTTCGGTGTCGACGACGTCGAGTGCGGCGCCGGCGATTTCTCCGGCGCGCAGTGCGGCGACTAGATCGTCGGTGCGGACGAGATCGCCGCGTCCGACATTGATGAAGCGCGCACTCGGTTTCATCGCGCGGAACAGGGGAGCGTCGAACATGTCGCGTGTCTGCTCGGTCAGGGGTGCGGCCACGACCACGAAGTCGGCGTGGGCGAGTGCGGCGGGCAGGTCTTCGGTGGCGGTGACGGTGCCGAAGTCGGGGTCGTTCTCTCGCGCGCGCCGCCCCGACCCTCGAACCTTCATACCGACCGTGGTGAGCAGGCGCGCGATCGCACGCCCGATGGGCCCGGTTCCGACGACGAGTGCGGTGCGTCCGGCGATGCGTTCGGATTCGCGGTGTTGCCACGTGTGTTCGCGCTGGAGTCGCAACGACTCGGGGAGATCTTTCGCAAACGAGAGGATCTGTGCCAGGACATATTCGGCGATGGGTTGATCGAACACCCCACGTGAGTTGGTGACGATGACGTCACTGTCGCGCAGAGCCGGGAACATGATGGGGTCCACGCCTGCGGCTGCCGCGTGCACCCACCGCAGGGACTCCGCAGCGTGCCATGCCTGGGGGAGTGCATCGGTGAGGAAGTCGTAGACGAACAGTACGTCGGCGCCCTCGAGAGCGGTAGCGAGGCCGTCACTGTCGGTGTAGCGAATTTCGGCATGCTCGGCCACCGGAGCCAGGAGCGTCGCGCCCGGCAGGGTCTCGGCATGTAATACCGCCACCACAGGATTCGCTGTCACGATTGACACCGTATGAGTGCATCGTATTATTGTCAACAATCCTCGTATGGTGGTGTCATCGGGTAGAAGCAGAGGACCCCATGGAATTGAACATCCCCGAATTCGAGGGACCCCTCGCACAACGGGGCATCGGCATCATCGCACCGTTCGATCTCGCGCTCGAACGGGAGCTGTGGCGCTGGGCTCCGCTCGAAGTGAGCCTGCACCTCGCGCGCACACCGTTCCAGCCTGTCGCGGTGAGCAGGGCGATGGCCGAACTCGTCTCCGACCGGCATCACCTCATGGCCGCAACCCGCGACATCCTGCAGGTCGAACCCGAGGTTGTCGCCTATCTCTGCAGTTCCGGGTCCTTCATCAGGGGCGTGGCGTTCGAGAAGACGCTGTGCGACGCGATCTGCGAGGCCGGTGCCCCCACAGCGGTGACCACCTCGGGCGCGCTCCTCGAAGCGCTCAGCGAACTGGGTTCGACGAAGATTTCGGTGCTCACCCCGTACGACGAGGAGTTGACGCGCCTCCTGCACGATTTTCTCGCGGAAGCCGGAACCGAGGTTCTGCGTTCCGAGTATCTCGGGCTCGGTGGTGGTATCTGGAAGGTCAACTACCGCACCATCGCCGAACGCATCATCGGCGCCGATACCCCCGAATCCCAGGCCATCTTCGTCAGCTGCACCAATCTGCCGACCTATGACCTGATCGCACCGCTGGAACGTGAGCTCGGAAAACCGGTGCTCACGGCAAACCAGCTGACGATCTGGGCGTGCCTCGGGCGGATGCGGCTGCCGATGACCGGACCCGGCCAGTGGTTGAGAGATGTCTTCTGATGCGAGGTGTTTCAGGTGCGTGAGAGTCCGACGGTCGGAATCATCTACCCGACCATGCAGCGGAGGACGACTACCCGTTCGCCGCCGACCTCCTCGCGTCCGGCTTCCCGTCGCCCACATCTACGGAACCGACTTGCACGCGGTACCTGAACTGCTCGACCTGGGTAGCCCAGGCAAACTCGCCGCAGGCGCGGCGAAGCTCGCGCCGGAGTCGCCCGACGTCGTCGTGTGGGCGTGCACGTCCGGAAGCTTCGTGTACGGACCGGACGGCGCGCGCAACCAAGTGGTCGAGCTGTCGGTGGCGGCAGGGGGCATTCCGGCGTCGAGCACCAGTTTCGCGTTTGTCGAAGCATTACGTGCACTCGATGGACAGAAGAACCACAGCGCGACACGTGTCGCGATCGCGGCGAGCTACCCGCGCGACGTCAGTGAGCTGTTCGTCGAATTCCTGCGTGCCGCGGGTATCGACGTCGTCTCGTTCACCGGCGCGGGCATCGAGACCGCAGCGCAGGTCGGCGCCCTCTCCGCCGACGAGGTGCTGGCGCTCGCTGCGGCCAACGATCACCCCGACGCGCAGGTGCTTCTCGTTCCCGATACCGCTATGCACACGCTGCGGTTCCTGCCCGAGATCGAAAAGCAGGTCGGCAAGCCGGTACTCACCGCCAACCAGGTCTCGGTGTGGGAGGGGCTTCGGCTCGCGGGATATACATGTGTACGCCCGCAGCTGGGCACACTGTTCGAGGAAGGTATCGATCATGCGCTCGGTGATCTCGGGGATCTCCAACCCGTGGCCCAACCGTCGACGGCGGAATTGATCGCTGATCAACTGCGGTCGGCCATCGTCCGCGGCGCCATCGAACCGGGCGCGCAGCTCGGTGAGGCCGAGCTCGCGACACGTTTCGCCGTGTCGCGGGGGCCGTTGCGTGAGGCCATGCAGCGTCTCGTGTCCGAGGGGTTGCTCTACAGCATCCGGAACCGCGGCATCTTCGTCTCCGAACTGACCTTCGACGACGTCGTCGACATCTACAACAATCGCCGCGTCATCGAGGGTGGCGCGCTCGATCTCGTGCTCGACGGGCGCCGTGAGCAGACGTGGCAGGATCTCGGGACGGCGATCGATGCGATGCGCGCGGCTGCGGACAGGGGTGACGCCGGCGGTGTCTCCGACGGCGACCAGATGTTCCACGAGATCCTCGTCGCCGGTGCATCGAGCCCGCGGCTGATCCGGTCGGCGCGCACGCTACTCGTCGAGACCCGCATGTGCCTCGGAGCGCTGCACACGACCTATCCGGATCTGCACGTGCAGGTCGACGAGCACGTCGCGCTGCGCGAGGCGATCCGGACCGCCGAACCCGACGTGGTGCGCAAGCTTCTCGGCGAGCACCTGCACGACACCGTCGATCGGCTCAGAGATCAGGGTTTCGGGGGCCAGGAGTAACGGCCTCGGCGTTGCCGAAGGTCATTCTCAGATCGGGGATGGACGACGTGACCAGTGCGCGTCGCGGCAGACCCAGGTGGCGTAGTTCCTCGGCGATCGGGTGAGTACCCAGCTGCAGCGTCGCACCACCGATCCGGGTACGCACGCCGCTGGGATTCATGTCCCACGTGGTGCGACGCGTGACGCCGTCGAGGTGCGAGTACGCGGCCAGCGACGCAGCGATGCCTTGCCCGGAACCGGGACGCCGGGGGATACCGACATCTCTGCGATCAGTGCGCCGTCGCTGCTCACAGTTCCTTGCTTGGTGGCGCTGCGGTGGTCGGTGTCGAAATCTGCCAGGATCTTCGGGAAGCCCCAGATGCCGCGGCCCGCCACGCGTGTGAACTCTCCGTCGACCGGCAACTGATGGATCAGCGCGCCGGCTCCTCCGGTCGCGAGGTCGCGCAGATCCTGCGGCACGCCGCCGCCGCGCCGGGCGTGGTCGCGCACGAGGAAGCAGACGCCGAACTCGTTGTAGGGGCCGAGGTCGCCGTCCACGTAGTCGACGAAGACGAGCGTGCACACTCCGCGGCCGGGCCGGTACTGCAGGAGTTCGAGTCCGGTGTGGTCGATCAGGGTCTGAGCGGGGGAGGCAGGGACGGAGAAGACTGCCATGAACGCCGTCGCCGTGCGAACCTGCACGGGTATCTCGACGGGAGTGCCCAGCACCATGTGAATGTCGCTCATAGCAGCAATGAGAACACGTTCTAGATATTATGGGAACAGGCCGTGCTGCTCACTTCGGTGCGCCGACATTCATTTCGTCAGGATGCGCGCCGACGCGGGCGCCGTTGTCGAGGGTGTCGATCTCGCTGAGGTCGAGGTCGGACAGTTCGAAATCGAATACGTCGATGTTCTGGGCGATGCGCGCGTCGTGCACCGACTTCGGGATGACGATCAACCCGTTCTGCAGATGCCACCGAATCAGCACCTGCGCCGCGCTCTTGCTGTGACGATCGGCGATCCGATCGATGACGGGGTCGGTGAGCAGGGTGTTGGGCTTCGAATTCGGCCCCCAACCGGCGTTGCTGGTGCCGCCGAGCGGACTCCACGACTCGACCGCGATCCCGTGTTCGGCGCAGTCGAGCGGATCGCATGCTGAGGAAGGTTCGGGTGCAGTTCCACTTGGTCGACGGCCGGCAGCAGCCCACCGCGGTCGACGAGCAACTGCAGGTGGTGCGGCTCGAAGTTGCACACACCCACGCTTTCGCCCGCCCGGATTCGGCGATCTTCTCCAGGGCGTCCCACGTGCGTAGCAGACGATCGTTGTCCTGGAGCGGCCAGTGGATCAAATACAGGTCGACGTAATCGGTACCCAATTTCGCGAGGCTCGTGTCGAAGGCCTTCAGCGCAGATTCGTATCCCTGGTCGGAGTTCCAGAGCTTGGTGGTGACGAAGACGTCCTCGCGCGGAACCGAGGTGCCCGCGAGCGCGCGGCCCACACCCTCCTCGTTTCCGTAGGCCGCGGCGGTGTCGATGTGCCGGTAGCCGGCCTCGTCGATCGCGAATCGGACGGCGTGCTCGGTCTCGTCGTTGGTGGCCTGCCATACTCCCAGGCCGAGCTGCGGGATGGTGGTTCCGGAATTCAGCGTGATATCGGGAGTCGTCATGCGTTCGAGGCTAACGGGAATTCAAGAGTATCGACACCGATCACACGTCATGCCTCGCGGCATGGCGAACCGATCGTCGGTCGTGCCGAGCCCGCCGGCGGAGTGAGTGAACTTCGACCGTGGGACATGCCCGATCTCGCCATGAAGCCGCGCTCGAGCAACCAGCTTCCGGTCATGCTCATGTCATCGTCGCGGCGAGTTCGAGCACCTCCTCCTCGGTGGGCGGGCTCTTCGGGTGGTGGGTCAGGCACAGCGGTGCTGCGATCTTGCGGAAACTCGCGCCTTCGACCGCCGCGTAGAACTGCCCGGCGGGCAGTTTGCCGATGTCCGGGACCGTGCCGCCCTTGACGCGCGCCATCTCCTGCGCGGCCTGGATCTGGGCCGGGCTGTTGAGCAAGCCGTAGAACTGGGTGGCCGCGTTGCCTGGGATCTTGTTGTTCAGGCCCTTCGGGGCCTGCGTCGCGAACACCAGACCGAGCCCGTACTTGCGGGCCTGCGACGCGAGCGCGAGCGTGCTCTGCGTGCAGGCCGTGAATCCTCCAGCAGGCGCGAAGTTCTGGGCCTCGTCCATGACGAACAGCGCCCCGAGTGGGCGGTCGCCGGCCGGGTTCTTCTTGACCCACGCGAACAACGCCATCTGCAACTGGTTGACGAATCCCTGGCGCTGGTCGTCCGACGGCAATCCCGACAGGTTCACCACGGACACGCGGGCGCGGTAACCCGGGGAAGGCTCGAGCAGTCCCTGGGTCGGCGGCGGTGCCGCGACCGCCGAAGAGTGGATCGTTGGCGATCGACGCCTTCAGGTTCTCGGCGAGATCCGCGGCGATCTTCGTCGCGTTCCGCAGGTTGCTGATGTCCTCCGGAAGGTCCTCGAGCAACGCGACGAACGTGTCGAGGTTGCCACCGGGGCCTTCACCGAAGTATTCGAGTGCCTGCTTGAGCACCGCGCGGGCCTTGTCGGCGTTCGCGGACTTTCCGGCGGCGTTCGCGCGCGGGGCCAGCGCGGCCACCGCCGATTCGACGGAGGCGTCGAACTCGTCGGCATCGTCCCGGACACTGGCGAAATCGGGCAGCGGCTGGAAGGACAGCGGACGCCCGTTCTGGCGACGCGGTGTCCACACGACGACCTCGGTGTTCTCGAGGTACTCGTCGGCCTTGGCCCGATCGCCCGGCGACCACGGACGGGAATCGGCAGGCCATTCGCTGCCCAGCCGCGCGAGGTCGTTGTTCGGGTCGAGCACGATCGACGAAACACCTTGCAGCGCACATTCTTCGACTATCCGACGGATGAGCACGGTCTTTCCGGAACCGGATCCGGCGAAGATCGCGGTGTGCTTGCGCAGTGCTTCGAGATCGACGCGTACCTCCGTGTCCATGGCGATCGTGCGTCCGAGGGGAATGGACGCCGCGTTGTTCTCGACCGGTTCGACGTTCGAGTGAGGCGAGACTTGCTCCTCGACGACGGGTTCCGGCTCGGGAGAGTCGGTGACGGAGTCTGCAGCGGTCGGACGGACGAAGGCCACTTCCGGTTCGTCGCCGAGAGCCGTCGTGAGCAGTGTGGTCTCGTGTGCGGGACGACGGGCCCGCAGCCACGCGTCGAGGTGTTCAGGGTTCTGCTCCAGCAGTTCCCGGAGGGCGGCGAAGACGCGTGCGTCGTCGACGGAGAGGGAGCATACGCGACCCCCGGCCTGCTCGAACTCGGCGACGATCGCCCGGGTCTTCTCCCCGTTCGGCCACGGCTGATTGCGCAGCACGATCAGATTCCGTCCCGGGATACCTGAAGTCAACCCGACTGCGGTGCAGGACTTCTGGAGTCTGTTGACTGCTGCGGTGTGGTGTGTCGAGCCGATGGCGCGGAACGCCCAGTGCACATGCTGTTCGGTCTCTTCGTCGAGGGTGCGCAGCATGCGGGCGTGCAGTGCGGGTTTCGTGCCGGATGGAGTCTCCCGCCCGTACACGTCGTCGTCCGCGCCGCTCTCCCGGATCCACGCGTCCAGGCCCGCACCGAGCAGGGGCGGGATCACGAGATCCTCGACGGTGTGGTCGAACGCGCCGTCGATCGATGCGGTCGCCTGCAGCTGCGCGAAGCGGGCGTCGAGCACTGCGAAGTCACCGGCGTGATCGACTGTGGTCGGGGGCTTCTCGCGCTTCTCGGGTGCCGGGGTCGTCAGGTCGGTCATCTCCGCGACCGCCCCGTTGTCGAGGCAGGCCCGGATGTGGCGGTCGACGGACTGCAACAGGCGGCGCGGCGTGTAGTCGAGTGCTTCGTCGAAGACGGAACCGGTGACCGGCCACGTCGGATACGGCGCGGTGAAACCGACCGACGAATAGGCGCGTTCGAGCCGGAGCCGGATCAGATCCTGTGCCACCTGTGGCGACGGCAGTAGCGACAGCGTCGGGCACACCCGGAACCGGTCGCGGACCGTCGCCGTCGCGAACCGGTCGATCACGACCCACGCCGTCGGCAGGCACGACAGCACCGGGACCGTGCGGCTGAAGGTCTCGCGCAGGCCCATCAGGCCGTGTGCGAAGTCCTCGTACGAGTTGTCGGTCGGGCGCGTGACCGACCCGGTGTCGTCGGCCCCGGCATGCTGCGGGTTCAGCAGGGTGTCGAACTGATCGACCGCGAGCACCGTCGGTCCGGTCAGGGCGAGGAGACGTGACAGGTCGCGGGCGATCTCCTGATGGGTCGGAGCGGCCGACCCGACGCCCCAATCGGCGCGTTCACCCGTGGTCGATTCGTCCTGCCCGAGGAGATACGACTCGCCGATGTCCCGCAGGTCCAGCGCTCCGGCGTAGAGGACGAGCGCGTGCGGTGCGCCGACACTGCTGGGACAGCTGTGAATCGGCGGCGAACAGGCCGGTGATGAACGCATCGAGGGTCGCGCGGTCGAGTTCGGACTCCCCGATGATGGCCCGCCGCTGCACCCGCGACACCCCGGCGACGTTCGCGAGTTCCCACAGCAGGCGACGCAGTTGGGTCTCGTGATCGGCCATTGGGCGCCCGAGATCCTCGAGCATCGCGAACAGCGTCGACTTCCAGAAGCTCACGGCGTCGAGCATCTTCACCAGGAAGAAGTATCCGCCGTCCTGCTGGATCTGCTCGCGGACGTACCCGAGCAGGTGCGTCTTACCGACGCCGGCCTGGCCTTGCACCACCACCCCGAGCGGGCTCGCCGACGTGGAGGTCTTCGCGTCGCGGAAGGCGTCCAGGATCATGTCCATCGCGGTGCCGTGCATCCCGGGGACGTGGAGTGGTTGCTGCGCCTCCCACACCTCGTCGGGGGTGGGTGCCCAGGTCAGGCGGACGGACGCGAGCGCCCGGAGTTGTTCGTCGGTGCTCATGCGACCTCGATCGACAGCAGGTGGTTGGGGGTGTCGCCGACGACGACGGCGGCGGCACGGTCGTCGTTACTGAGCGCCTTCTGGTTCATTTCGGGGTTCAGGTGTACGTCGGGCAGGCGGTTCATGCGGACCAGTTCGCGGTCCACCTCGTCGACGGGCAGATCGGCGAGGACCGATCGCAGGCGGGCCAGACCCACCCACGCGCCCGGTTCGCGTGCGAGTTCCCGGTACGCGGCGCGAATGCGGTCCTCGACGGTCGGCGACGCGTCGTCCATCGGTGCAACCTCCTCCGTGGCCGGAGTGAACACCTCGTACAGCTGCAGGTCGGCTCGGTCGAGGTGCCGGCCGAGGGCGCGCAGGAGGGTGTACACGGCGCGG
>BBEG01000011.1 GCA_001312645.1 Rhodococcus sp. JCM 9791 | reverse complement strand
GTGCGACCGCCACCTCGGTGCCTGCCGCGTCTCAGCAGGGAGCTGCCGCTGCCCGCTCCGGTTCGATGCGGCCGATGGGTATGTATCCCGGCATGATGGGTGGTCAACAGCGCGGCAACGACGATGAGCAGAGGGTCGCGAGTTACCTCGTCACGAACGATCACGGCAACGAACTGATCGGGTCGCTCCCCGACACCGCCCCGCCTGTCCTAGGAGTCGACCCGCTGTGACCTGGAATGTAACCCCCGACCGCTTCTTGTCGCTGTGGACCGCGGCGGGCAGCGACGAGTTTCCGTTCCCTCTGCGATATCGCTCGACGTCGATGTGGGAGGACGAACACGACGCCAACCTTCACGCGGCTGATGAGTGGCGCCGGGAACTGGCCGATCCACGCCTCGAGCATGCGTTACGCATCCTGCGCGCGGGCGAAGTCGCCGTCGAGGTGTACGGCAATGCCGGAAACGCAGACATACGGGTGCGAGGTGGCGCAGCAGGCGCATTCGCCGTCGTCGCACGCCAGCACGCCTCCGGCGACATCGAGATCGTCCCGCTCCAGTCGGACGCGCTCGCCCATGCCGTCGTAGCGCAGATCCCGGATGTGCCCCGCGGGCGTGAGCAGGCGCGAGCCGCATCGATGCGCGAACTCACCGAACCCGGCGGCACCACATCGGTGAGGGAGCAGATCGGCGAGAGCGAACCGCGCGCACTGCGCCGTCTCCTCCTCCGCGACCGTTCCGGTGCGGGCAGTATCCGGCTCCTCGCTCCGAATGCGCACGGCCGCTATACGACGGGATCGGACATCGGGTGGTTCGACGTCGTCGACGACGGTCGCTACATGTTCATGCCGGGCAGAGATATGCGAGTGATGCCCGCTACCAACGATATTCTGCGCGACGAGCTCATACGCCGGATCGACCGGACGCGCACCCGCCGACAACAGGACGTGCCCACACCCTGGTGACCAGTGCTACCCGCGTGCTGCGCATTCTTCGACGAACGCCACCACACCACGGTGATACTCGGCCGCCGCGAACCCCACACTCATGTTGTGTCCGCTGCCGGTCTGCCGATGTTCGACGAAACTCGGAGCTCCGACGAACGCGGCCTCGATCTCGGACCGCAGAGGATCGTCCGTCTCCCATACCTTTTCGTACTCTGCGTACGTGAAGCGGACCGGAATGCGGACATCGGGAGCAAGACGCATGAAGTCGTTCGGCCATTCGGCTGCGACCGCCGCCTCGTACCGAGGTGTGATGCACGTGAGGCTGCGACCACCACGCACCTCCGGCGGGTACGTGTCCTCGGGATGCCACAGGAGATCTCGGATCGCTCCCCGGTTCCTCGTCGTCCGCATCTGCTTGATGATCTCGAGCGCCTCGCGTTGCTTACGCGTGCCGGTACCCGCGAGTTCCACGCCGAGCAACGACGCACCGCGCGGATCTGCTGCCATCCGGAGACCGAGGTCGCAGCCCGCCGAGTGCGCGAGAAGGAAGACCCCGGCTCCGCGCGAATACCGCTCGAGCAGTGCATTCACAGCTCCGTAGGCAGCGTCGACACGGTTGGCTGGATCGTCGAACCGTTCCTGGCATTCGAACGAGTCGGCGTAGCCCGGGCGGTCGATTGCGAGGACGGTGTAGCCGAGTGCCGCCGCGGTGCGGAGCAGTGACAGTTCGGGATGGCCGTCAAGATCGAAGTACCGGGAGGTCGTGGCGCCGCCGTGCAACGCGACGATCACCGCGCGCGGCCGCTCCACGTACGAACACAGCGCCGAGATCTGAGCTCCGTCGACCTCGACGGTTCGAGCGGTCACGGTGTCGTCGAGCGCTCCGGTGTCCGCGGCGTTCATCGGCCGGCCTTCAGTAACATGACACCGCTGGGTGTGAGCCCTCCGCTGCTCACCACCGCGACACCGGCGTCTCGAACCTGACGCTCTCCACCGTGGCCGCGCATCTGCGTGACCGCCTCGTGCACGAGTCCCAACCCGTGGGTGCGTCCGTGTGAGAGTTGACCTCCGTGGGTGTTCAACGGCAACCTTCCGTCCATCGCAATGTTGGTTCCCTTGTCCAGGAAGTCTTTTGCTTCCCCGATGTCGCAGAATCCCAATGCCTCTATCCACGACAGACAGTTGAAGGTGAATCCGTCGTAGAGTTCTGCGACATCGACATCGTCGGGGTGCATCGTGGTGCGACTCCACATGTGCGCGGCCTGCCCGAGAACCTGGGGTTCGTGGGTGAGGGTGCTCTGGTCCCAGTCGAGCCGCTCGAGCATCTGTGTACCGACCGCTTCGACGAACACCGGCGGTTGGGCGAGGTCGTGTGCGGTGTCGCGGGCGGACACGATCACCGCTACCGCGCCGTCGCACGGCACGTCGCAGTCGTAGAGGCCGAACGGTGTCGTGATCGGGCGGGCACCCAGGTAGTCGTCCATCGTGAGCGGGTCGCGATAGATCGCATCGGTTGTCCTGGCTGCGTTCGCGCGTTGGTTGAGCGCGATCCACCCGAGGGTTTCGCGGCCGGTTCCGTAGCGATGGAAGTGCCGCTGCGCGGTCTGTGCCAGTAGGTGCGCGGCCGAAACAGCACCGTACGGCGCGAACCATTCGTCCGACAGTCCGGCCGCAGGCACGGTGCGGCCGGTGCGCACGAGTTCGCTGTAGGTCGATTCCCACACCGTTCGGAAACACAGCACGTGTCGGGCCAGTCCGGATGCGACAGCGAGCATTGCCGCGATCACCGAGCTCCGGGCCCGAACGTCTCGGCAGCGCCGTTGTGCCACGTCGGCTTCAGCCCGAGGGTCGACTCCACCGCAGTGACCCCACCCTCGGTGAACGGGCCGAGCGACCCGGCACCCGGATAGGTGGACAGTCCGTCGATGTCGTCGGCGGTGAGACCGGCGTCGTCGATCGCGGCGCGGCAGGCGTCGATGGTCAACGACAACGGATCGACCATGAGACGACGGCCTATGCGCGACATACCGATTCCGGTGAGCGCCACCTTGTCCTCGAACTTGTCCGTACTCGCCATGGGTCGCACACTGCGGCGGATCGCGGCGGCGTCCGGTTCGTCGGCCGGCAGTTCCGTCACCGCTCCGGGTTCAGCCGGACGGAACAGCGGAAGCCACACCTCTTCTGCCTTCTCGAAGACCACTTCCATCCGCAGACCGAGTGCGAGGTCGTCGGCCGCACATTCGACCGCGTTGGTCGTCAGACGCACGCGCGGATCGTCCTCGAGCGCCACCTGCGCGACGATGTACGGCGGCGACATTCCCGGCGGAGCGAACCTGTGGTTGACGGTGAAGCCGATGAGCGTCGCAAAGCCGGAAACGACGCGCACACCCATCTCGCTGCCGTGGCAATAGCGACAGGCGGGGAGCGGTGGATGGATCAGCGCCGAGCAGGAGCGGCATTCCTGTATCCGCAGGTGGCCGTCGGCGCGGAGGTCCAGAAGAATTCCGTCTCCGGTGAGATCGACGGTGCCAGGCGTGTGGTGGGTGCGCTCATGACACCACCGTTCCCTCGTCCTGTACCTGCTGCGCAGCCCAACGGTAGTCGGGCTTTCCGTTGCCGAGGCGGCGTATTGCGGGGACGAACACGACATGCTTCGGGATCTTGTACCTCGCGAGCGATTCTCCGCATGCATTCTTCAAATCTTCTGTGGGGCAATGCTCCTCGCCTCCTGCATGCACCAGCGCGACGACCTCTTGTCCCCAGCGCTCGCTGGCCCGACCGACCACCAGTGCATCGACGACGCGGGATGCGCACGCAACACTTCCTCGACCTCTTCGACGAAGACCTTCTCACCGCCGGTATTGATCACGAGAGAGTCCCTGCCGAGCAACCGCAGCGACCCGTCGTTCGCGATTCTGACGCGATCTCCCGGTATCGCCATCCGCTGACCGTCGACCACAGGGAACGTGTTTTCGGTGGCGTGCCGGTCGCGGAAGTATCCGAGGGGGACGCGACCGGCACGCGCAGCCCATCCGATCTCGTCATCACCAGGCTCCAGGATTCGGGTGCGGTCGGTCGACACTGCGTACCCCCCGGGCATCGGGGCGAATGTGTCGACCTCGGCACCGCGACTGCTTCGTCCGAATCCCATGCCACCGGTCTCGGTCGAGCCGTACCCTTCCACGATCGTCGCGTTCGGGAGCAGTTCGAGGAAGGCCTTCCGGTGGATCGCATTCGTTGCGGCTCCCCCACTCGCGATGACTATCAGCGACTCGAAGTTGTTCCTGCGCTTGCGCATCTCGTCGACCAGTGGTCCGGCATACGCGTCGCCGACGATGGTCATCAACAGCACGTTCTCTTTCTCGACGATCTCCAGGGCACGCTGTGCGTCGAAAGCGTTCCGGTCGTCGTAGAGCACAACCGTCTGGCCTGCCAGCAGACCCGAGAACGCCGTCCACGTACCCGCTGCGTGCGACAGGGGCGACACCGCGAACCAGCTCTGTCCCGTCAACGCGGTGAGCGTCCGTATCGGCTCGTCGGACTCGTGGTCGGAGCCGTTCATGGAGGAGACGTACGCGTCGCCCTGCCGCCACAGCACAGCCTTGGGGCGTCCCGTGGTGCCGCCGGTGCACATCATCATCAAGTCGTCGGGTGATCCCTTGATCACCTTCTCCGGATCACCTTGTGCAACCGCCTCATCGAACGACACCGCCCCGTCCAGTTCGGAAATACCGGTGCCGTCGTCGACGGACACCAGCAGCTCCACGCTGTCCTTCAGCTCTGCGCTGCCACTGACGACCTCGGATACCACCTGACCGAACGACCGGTGATAGACGATTCCTCGTGGCGCAATGTATTCGAGGAGGCTGCGGATCTCCTGGGGCGTGTAGCGCGGGTTGATGTTGACCGGTACGACGCGCGCCTTGAGACATCCGATCAGCACATCGGGGTACAGATCGTTGTACATGAGCATGGCGACGCGATCCTGACCGCACTCCCACCGCTCGAGCCCCTCCCTTTCCGTTTGGGCTCCGAACCCGCGTTCGGCGAGGAAGTTCGCGAACCGCCGCGTGCGCACCGCGGATTCACCGAAGGTGCTCCTGCGATCACCGCAGACGGTCATGATTCGTTCGGGTACTGCGTCTGCGACGGCGTCGAACACCTCGCCGAGAGTCCATTCGTTCAACGCATCTCTCCTGTGGCAGTGTCTATCAGTGGCAGTGTCTATCAGCGAAAGCCGGTGGATCAGCGGACTCAGGGGACGATCGCACAGCGGCTCACCGGCTCCGCTACTGCTTGTCGTGCATAGATTCCTCGCTGCAACGATGTGAGCAGGGCATTGCGGGTTTCTTCGGGACTGATGAGTTCGTCGAAACCCATGTGTTCAGCGGAACGGTACGACGCCTCGAGCTCCATTTCTCGAAGTGACGCCGCGAGGCCGTCGTCCGCATTCGACGCACCGCTGAGGGCATCAGCGCTCATCGCACCCATCGTCGCGCCGGGGTAGGCGTACGCAGCGACCTGACCGTCGAAACCGATCAGCGACATCACCATCGACCCGAAACCGTACGCCTTCCGCAGTGTCACATGCATTTTCATCGTCGTGGCGGTGGTCTGCGCGACGAACATCCGGGCCCCACTGCGGAGCACGCCATCGCGTTCGGATTCACTGCCCGGCAGCATCCCCGGATTGTCGGCGAGGAACACGAGCGGCAGGTGGAACGCGTCGGCGACCGAGATGAAATGGGCTGCTTTGTCGGCCGCATCGGAGTCGATCGACCCGGCGATCACCTGCGGCTGATTCGCGACAACCGCCACCGGGTGACCTCCCAAGTGCGCCAACCCGCAGATGATTGCCCGCCCGAAGTCCGGTTGCACCTCGAACCAGTCCTTCGTGTCGACCACCGCATCGATCACGGATCTCATATCGTAGATGCTGCGGTTGTCGCGGGAGACGATGTCGAGAAGCTCGGGGGTGTCGCGGGGCTCGGAGAATGCGTCGGGCTCGGTCGCGATCGGGTACGACCACGCGCTCGGCGGGAAGTACGACAGGTAGCGGCGGATCTCGTCGAGAGCTTCCTCGTCGGTGTCGGCGACGTTGTGGATCAGTCCGCTCGCGATGGCGACATCGGGTCCGCCGAGATTTTCCTTCGAGACGTCCTCTCCGGTAGACATCTTCACGACCGGTGGGCCGGCGGTGAATATCGCGCCTGCCGGCTCATGATGGCGAAGTCCGAGACCGGCGCAATGAGCGCGCCGTGCCCGGCAGAGGCACCGAGACTGCGGTGACCACCGGCACCTTCCCCGAGCACTGCGCCTGTGCAAGCAGGTCGGTCGGGGTTCTGCCGTAGTGAGCGCCGGTGGGGCGAAAACCGGCTCCTTCGAGGAGCATGACGAGCGGGACCTTGTTTCGGACAGCAAGTTCGGCGAGCCGGTAACGCTTGGAATTGCTGCCCGGTGAGATCGTGCCCGCCAGCGTGGTGAAGTCTTCTGCCCCGACCATCACCGGCATTCCGTGGATCAGTCCCGAACCGGCGACGATGGCGTCGGCGGCAATCTCCCCACCGACCAGCGTGCCGAACTCGTGGAAACTGCCTTTGTCGAGGAGGTGATCGATTCGCGCTCGCGCATCGAGTTTGCCTTTGCCGCGGTGCTTGGCCACGCGTTCCGGGCCGCCCATTCCGTGAGCGTGCGTACGACGGCGGGTGAGGTCGTCGAGGGTGTCGTCCCAGATCCGCGCCTGTGTCATGTGAGGTCCTTCGGAGGTGGTCATGTGGCCGTCGAAAAGCGGATCGGCAGGTGCTTGAGCCCGCCGACGAAAGTGGTTGCGGTCAGTTCGGGTTCGCCGGCGATTTCGATCGAACCCAGGCGCGGCAAGAGTTCGGCGAAGAACTTCTTCATCTCCATCCGGGCCAGTCCGGCGCCCAGGCAGAAATGCACGCCGAACCCGAACGCGACATGGTTGTTGGGGTCGCGCCGGATGTCGAAGCGGAAGGGATCGTCGAAGACCTCTTCGTCGCGGTTGACGGACGCATACGACAGCAGGAGGGAATCACCGGCCGTGATGGGCACGCCGCGGATCTCGGTGTCTTCGACGGCGGTGCGCATGAACGCCTTGACAGGAGTGACCCACCGGATCATCTCCTCCACCGCGTGCGGCAGCATGTCGAGATCGGCGCTCAGCGCTCGGCGTTGATCGGGATGGTCGATCAGTGCACGAAGCCCGCCTGCGATGGAACTGCTCGTCGTGTCGTGGCCGGCGGTCGCGATAATCGTGTAGTACGACATGGTCTCGATATCGGAGAGGGGTTTGCCGTCGATTCGCGCGTTGGCGATCGCCGACGCCATGTCGTCGGTGGGGTTCTCACGGCGGGATGCCGTGAGCGCGCTGAAGTACTCGAACATCTCGAGGAGCGCGTTCATGGTCTCGTCCGCCGGTTCGCTACGTTTGAGTTCGTCGTCGTCGCTGCCCACGAGTTCCTGCGTGAGCCGGAGCATACGAGGGAAGTCGGATTCCGGTACGCCGAGCAGCGACATGATGACGTAGAGCGGGAAGTTCACCGCGACCTCGGACACGAAATCGCACTCACTTCCGGCCGCGAACATCCGATCGATGTGATACTTCGCGAGCTCCTCGATTCGAACCTCCATGGCTTTCATGGCCTTCGGGCGAAACCAGTCGGTTGCGATCGAGCGCAACACACGATGCTGCACACCATCGAGGTGGATGAGGGTGCGAACACCGACCGCGGCCTGCATCTCGTCGGACTCCGCCGTCATGAGCACCGGGCGGGGCCAGTTGGTGAAGAGCGTGTTCTCGCGTTCGACGGCCATGACGTCGGCGTGCTTGAGGAGTGCCCAGAACGGCTGATAGGACGGCACCTCCACCCGAACCACCGGTGCCGTTGTGCGTGCCTCCGTCAGCACCGAATGCAGGTGGTCTTCGTCCTTGTACGCAGTCGGGGTCGCCAAGACCTCGGCACCCTCTCCGACGATTCGCTGGTTCACGAACGACACTCCGTTCCCGCGCATTCCGGCGACGCTTTCGGTCCGGCGTCGCAGACCCCGAGCCTGGTCTTCCCGCCCCAGAGTGATTTATAGTGTGTCTTACTGTCAAGCATTCTATATAGCTTTCGTCGGGGTGATCCCGGAAAGGCGCGAGGCCACATGGCAACTGATCAGCGCAGAATTGTCGTCGTCGGAGCGGGGTCGGGAATCGGTGCCGCCACTGCCGCCCATTTCCACGAACAAGGCGACCACGTACTCGCCGTCGACCTCCGCCCGGATCGTGCCGAAGCATCGGCGCACGCACAGTGCGACTTGCGCGATGCGACGCAGATCAACAAGTTTCTCGGCTCGATCGGGGGAGGCTGGGATCTGCTCGCCTACGTCGCCGGGGTGCCCGGAACCGCACCCGCCGCCGACGTCCTGAAGGTCAACTACCTCGGCATGCGGCTGTTCGTCGAAGGCATGCTGCCTCTGCTGCGCCAAGGCGGGTCCGTCGTCACCGTCGCGTCGGTGGCAGCCCTCGGATGGCAGGAGCGCCAGAACGACCTCGCCGGTCTCCTCGAGGCAACCGACGGCGACACCGTCGAACGCTGGCAGGCCGAACAAGACCCGAACTATCCCGTGTACAGCACGTCGAAACAGGCCGCGATCATCTATTCGAAGCGCCTTGCGCCCTCCGCATGGCAGAAGTACGGCGTCCGCGTGAACACGGTGAGCCCCGGACCGACCGAGACCCCGATCCTCGGCGACTTCGAGGAATCGATGGGTAAGGACGTCCTCGACGGGGTGAAGGCACTCATCGGCCGGCATGCCACGGTCGCCGACGTCGTGCCGGTCATCGCGTTCCTCGGATCGCCTGACGCCGGGTGGGTGAACGGTCAGGACATCCACGTCGACGGCGGCTTCGTCGCGCCACTCACCGTCGGAGCACCGATCCAGCTCTGACCACCCTTCGACACCCCCGAGGTGACCATGCCCGACAACGCCGTGAGCCCCGACGGGCCACTGCTCGCCGATCTGCACGCCGGCATCCTGACGCTCACACTCAACCGCCCCGAACGGAAGAATGCGATCACGCCCGAGATGTGGGCGCGCCTCCGAGATCGCCTTCTCGACGCGACCGTCGACAACGGGGTACGCGCGGTGGTCCTCACCGGCGCGGGCGCCACGTTCTGCAGCGGCGCCGACATCGCCGACACCGCGGGAATGGACGAATTCCCCGACCCGTCCGACCTGATCAGCACCATCAACGACACCATCCGGCTGCTCCAGGAGCTTCCGGTACCGACCGTCGCGAAGGTGAGCGGGGTCGCGGCCGGAGCGGGCTGGAATCTCGCCCTTGCCTGCGACCTGGTGGTGGCCGCGTCGGATGCGCGGTTCTGCCAGATCTTCGCGCGCCGTGCGTTGTCACTGGACACGGGCGGGTCGTGGCTGCTCCCGCGGCTCTCGGGCTGCAGCAAGCCAAGCGGCTGGCGCTGCTGGCCGACATGATCGGAGCAGACGAAGCGCATTCGCTCGGTCTCGTCACATGGGTGACTGCTCCGGTCTCGCTCGACGAGTTCACCCACGGCATCGCGGAGCGGCTCGCCTCCGGGCCGCCGCTCGCACTCGCACAGACCAAGGACCTGCTCAACCGCGGACTCGAACGGACGCTGACCGAAGCACTCGAGTACGAATCACAGGCGCAGGCGGCGAACCTCCAGGGCCCCGACATACTGGAGGCCTTCGCCGCATTCTCGGACAAGCGCGACCCCGACTACACCCGTGCCGCAGCCGCACGGTGAATGACCGGACCCCGACCTCGTTGCAGAAGGAAGAACAGTGACGTTCGAGACCATCGAATATGCCGTCGACGGCCACACCGCGACCCTCACCCTCAACCGGCCGGGCGCCCTCAATGCGCTGAGCCCGCACATGATCACGGAGTTGCGTGCCGCGTATGCCGAGGCCGAGAACGACGACAAGGTCTGGACTCTCGTCGTCACCGCCAATGGTCGGGCATTCTGCACGGGCGCCGACGTCAAGGAGATTCCGGGCGATGGGAAAGTCGTCAACGAACGGCCGTACCTGTCGACCTACGACCAGTGGGAGGCACCGCAAGAAGGCACCCCCCCGTTTCGTTCGATGACGAAACCGATCGTCGTTGCTGTCAACGGGATCTGCTGCGGCGCAGGGCTTGACTGGGTCACCACCGGCGATATCGTCATCGCTTCCGAGATGGCAACCTTCTTCGATCCGCACGTCAGCATCGGCCTCGTCGCAGGACGTGAGGTGGTGCGTGCCGCTCGGGTGCTCCCGCGGAACGTGGCACTGCGCATGGCTCTGATGGGAAAGCATGAACGAATGAGCGCCCAGCGCGCATACGAACTGGGGATGATCACGGAGATCGTCGAACACGACCTGTTGCTCGAACGGGCGCACGAGATCGCCGACATCGTCAACTCCAATGCACCACTGGCAGTTCGGGGAACTCGCCTGGCCATCATCAAGGGCCTGGACATGCCGTTGCACGAGGCCGAGATGCTGGCCGAGTCGTTCCGCGAGCGGGTGACGCGCACGGAAGACGCACTCGAGGCCCGCGCGCATTCGTCGAGAAGCGTGCGCCGATATGGCAGTGCAGATAAGCGCTCAGGTGAAGTCGGACCCACCGTCGATGTTGATATTTGCTCCGGTGATGTACGAGTTGCGCTGCGAGACGAGGAACGCCACCAACGGGCCCACTTCGTCCGGCAGACCCGCCCGTGGCATCTGCGACGGGTGTCCGAAATGTGTTCCTATAGCATCCATCAGGGCGTACGGATCGGTCGATTCGACACCCACCGACCTCGCCCATTCCCTCAGCGACGGCGTCACGATCGTTCCGGGTGAGACGACGTTGACCAGAATCTCTTCGGGCGCCAGCAGCTGCGACAGATTCTTCGACGCACTGGTCAACATTGCCTTCGCTGCAGTGTAGGCGACGAGCGGAACGCTCTGTCTCTGAGTGGATTGCGCAGAAAAGTTGACGACGCGCGCCCACTTTGCGGAACGCAGGAGCGGGAGGGCGGATCTGACACAGCGCACCATCGACATCACGCCGTCCTCGACGGCGTCGTGCCATTGGTCGTCGGTCAGGACGTCGAATGCCCCCTGCGCATTCGGCCCCACGGTGTTGACCAGCACGTTGAGTTCACCGCCCCAACGCTTTCCGAGCTCATCGAAGAGGCCGATCACGGCCTGCCCATCACGTACGTCGGCCACGAGCCCGACCGCATCTGGCTCCCGCATTCGGACAAGTTCGCTGCGGCACGCTCGACATCGGCACGCGACCGGCCGGCGACCGCAACGCGCGCACCCTCCTGCGCAAGGCATTGAGCGGACGCAAATCCCATCCCACGGCTGCCACCCACGACAACCGCTGCAGCACCGCCGAGTCCGAGATCCATCGTGCCCCTCATCTACCGATACGCCGTAACTTATGCAGATACCGTATCTTATACGGTAAGCATATCTACAGTAGAGAACATGGGGAGACGGCTCGCCCGAGCATCCCGGACGTAACCTGTAAGGCGGTACCCGACATGGCGAAGCGAACCCGGCTCGAGCGAGGGTCCCTCAATCCCGATGACATCCTCAGGGGCGCATTCGAACTCGCCGAGGAGGTCACCGTCGACAATCTGAGCATGCCAATGCTGGCACGATACCTCGACATCGGCGTGACCAGCATCTACTGGTACTTCCGCAAGAAGGACGACCTTCTCACCGCGATGGCCGACCGCGTACTGCGCGACTCCATGCGGTCCATGCCTCTCGTCGAGGCCTCGAATTGGCGCGACACGCTGCGAGCCCACGCACGAACTGTTCGTCGCACGATCCTCGACCGACCGATCCTGTGCGACCTCGTTCTGATCCGCCCATCCTTGAGCTCCAATGCAGCTCGGCTCGGCGCGCTGCACAATGAGAACGTGATCACCAGCCTCGTCGAATCCGGCTTCACCCTGGCCGACGCGGTGAACATCTACTCTGCCGTGCAATTGCACGTGCACGGCATGGTTGTCCTCCAACGACTCCAGGAGAAGAACCGGCAGTCCGAGGAACCCTCGGGTGCGTATTACGAGATCTTGTCGATCTCCCCTGAGACCACTCCCCTGCTTGCAGAGGCGAGCGAGAGTGGCCTGCAGAGCGGCGAACCCAACGACCGGAACTTCGAGTACGGACTGGACTGCATCCTCGACCACGCTGCAAGAGTGCTCATTTCACAGAAAGACTGGGGCGCGGTCCCCGCGTCGCCGAATCGATGATCGCGGCAGGCCTCCTGTCGATTCATTTCGCTGTGAAACGGGTGGCGTCGAGGATCATCACAACGCGGTCGTCGACATCGTCGGGCGGTTGCAGGTCGGGTTGCCCGTAGCGTTTCCCCAGCGACAGGTAGAACGAGCCGTCGTGGTCGCCCTGCACTGTCACCAGCCAACCGCGTACCTCGAGGCACCGCGCGGGCTCGTCCGGGTCGGTGATCAGGAACGAGTAGTTGGGATTCGCTTGAAGACTCACGAACTTCTTGCGAGGAATAGTGTGGCTCACCCTCAGATGTGCACCATCCCAGATAAATCGCATCGGAGACAGACTCGGCGACCCATCGGGACTGACGGTACCGAGCACACCGACGATCGGCCGTTCGAGAAGGTCCTCGTAACCGGGAGGCACTTTCGACATCATGACCCCAAGTTACCGTAATGCCGACTGTTGACATAACCGTTGCGCGCTGCGAGGCTCGAATTCACGAGCGGGCACGAACGAGGAGACTGCGCATGACAACGTCCGATGGTGCACCGATCTTCGATGCCGACACACACATGTACGAGACGTCCGAAGCCCTCACGAGGTACCTCCCCGACAAGTACACGAACGCCGTCCAGTACGTACAGATCGGTCGTCGCACGCGCCTCGCCATCAACGGTAAGATCACCGACTTCATCCCGAACCCCACCTTCGACCGGGTCGCAGCACCGGGCGCCCACGAGAAGTTCTTCGCCGGCGAGAACGCCGACGGACTCACACTCCGCGAAATGCAAGGGTCCGCCATCGACTGCCCACCCGCCACTCGCGGTCCGGACGAACGACTCGCCGAGATGGACCGGCAGGGAGTGCGGGAATCACTGGTCTTCCCCACTCTCGCCAGCCTCGTCGAACACTCGTCCGCCGACGATCCGGAACTGACACTCGCAATCGTTCACGCCTTGAACCGGTGGATGCTCGAGCACTGGGGCTTCGACCACCACGGCAGAGTGTTCACCACTCCAGTGATCAACTGCGCCGAGGTGGACGGCGCCCGACGCGAGCTCGCATACCTCGTCGAAAACGGGGCGAAGGTCGCGCTGATCAAGCCCGCTCCGGTCAAAGGTCTCCACGGCTGGCGCTCTCCCGCACTCCCCGAGTTCGACCCCTTCTGGCATGACGTGGAAGTGGCCGGCCTCCCGATCGCGCTTCACGCGAGCCAGCCGCCACTCGACGAATACGTCAACAAGTGGGAGCCCCCGAACACCCAGAGCTTCATGGCCATGAGCGCATTTCGCTGGCTTGCTCTCGGGCACCGGGAGATCTCCGACATGCTCGGCAGCCTGATCTGCCACGGAACCCTCACGCGCTTCCCGAAGCTGCGGATCGCCAGCGTGGAGAACGGAAGCTCGTGGATCCGGCCGCTGTTCCACGACCTCGAGGATCTGACGAAGAAGATGCCGCAGAACTTCCCGGAAGATCCGCTCGAGGTATTCCGTCGCAACGTCTGGGTCAGCCCCTTCTGGGAAGGGTCGGTGGCAGATGTCGTCGACATGGTCGGCTGGGACAAGGTCATGTTCGGATCCGACTACCCGCATCCCGAAGGCCTTCCCGAACCCAAGGGGTATTGGAAGTACGCGGAAGGAATGGATCGCCGCCGGACGTGGGATTTCATGGGCGACAACGCTCGCCGCTTCATGGGCCTCTCTATCGCGAACCCGGATCCGGATGCCGCCGATCCGCCGACGCTCGCCACAGCAAGGTAGTCGCCCACGAAACGCAAGACCTCGCGCACGGCCCTCGGAAGGAACGAGCATGGACAAGAACGACATGACCCTGGTCAGCGTCGACGACCACATCATCGAACCACCCGATATGTTCGCCAACCACCTCCCCAAGAAGTACGCGGACGACGCACCGCGCCTGGTGCACATGGACAACGGCGCAGACATGTGGAAGTTCCGCGACAGGATCATCCCGAACGTCGCACTCAATGCCGTCGCCGGTCGCCCCAAGGAGGAGTACGGCCTCGAGCCCGAAGGCCTCGATGAGATCCGGCCGGGATGTTACGACGTCCACGAACGCGTCAAGGATATGAACGCGGGCGGTGTTCTGGCGCAGATGAACTTCCCGTCGTTCCCCGCTTCGCCGCTCGCCTGTTCGCGACCGAGGACTCCGACTTCTCGCTCGCGTTGGTGCAGGCCTACAACGACTGGCACCTCGAAGAGTGGTGTGGCGCGTACCCCGGCCGATTCATCCGATGGGCCTGCCGGTGATCTGGGACGCCGAACTGTGCGCTCAGGAGGTCCGGCGCCTCGCGAAGAAGGGGGTGCACTCCCTCACCTTCACCGAGAATCCGGCCGCGCTCGGATACCCGAGCTTCCATGACGAATACTGGAATCCGTTGTGGAAGCTCTCGTCGACACCGATATGGTGCTGTCGATCCACATCGGATCCTCGGGCAAGCTCTCGATCCCCTCGACGGATTCGCCGCCCGATGTCATGATCACGCTCCAGCCGATGAACATCGTGAACGCCGCCGCAGATCTTCTGTGGTCGCGCCCGGTCAAGGAATACAAAGACCTCAAAATCGCGCTCTCCGAAGGTGGCACGGGTTGGATCCCGTATTTCCTCGAACGCGTCGACCGCACCTTCGAGATGCATTCGACGTGGACGCTGCAGGACTTCGAAGGAAAGCTTCCCAGCGAGGTGTTTCGAGAGCATTTCCTCACGTGCTTCATCAGCGACCCGCTCGGCGTCACACTTCGTCACAAGATCGGGATCGACAACATCGCGTGGGAAATGGATTATCCGCACAGTGATTCGATGTGGCCGGGTGCGCCCGAGGAGTTGAGCGGCGTGTTCGCCGACGACCACGTTCCGGACGGCGAGATCGACAAGATGACCCACTTGAACGCGATGCGCTGGTTCTCGTTCGACCCGTTTGCCCATGTACCCCGTGAACAGGCCACTGTGGGAGCCCTACGGGCGGCAGCGGAAGGTCACGATGTGAGTATCCGTGCGTTGAGCCATCATCAGACGAGCGCCGAAGAAAAGCTCGCGGCGTGGGAACAGCAGATCAGCGCAGCCTCCCAGATGCAGCGCTCGAGCTGAATTCCTCCGGCCCGGCAAAGGAGTATCCGTTGGAAGTACCGTTCACGTGGAAGGTCACGGGCTGGTTCGTGATCGGCTGGTCGGAGGAGTTCGAAGCCGGACAGAGCCGTGCCCTGCACTACTTCGGGGAGGGACTCGTCGCCTACCGCGACGATGCCGATGAACTGCACGTCATGACCGGGCACTGCCGTCATCTCGGCGCGCACCTCGGACACGGCGGAAAAGTGGTGGGCGACTGCATCGAATGTCCGTTCCATGGTTGGCGGTGGGGGCCGGACGGGAGCAACCGCTACATTCCGTACGACCCCGACCGCCCCAACAAGGCATTGAAGCTGCGGGTCTATCCCATTCGGGAGCAGCACGGAATCGTGTACATGTGGCATCAGCCGGCCAGGAAACCTCCACAGTGGGAACTGCCCGATCCGTTCACCAAGTTCCCCGAAATCACCGCCGGCCCAGACAACTACTACCGCATCTATCCGGAGTTCTCACGCCGCGCGGAGTACGAGCCGGTGCATCCACAGATCGTGGCCGAGAACGGACCGGACAGCGCCCATTTCCGATATGTGCACGGCGCCAGTGTGACTCCAGTGTCGCTAGGATGGGAAGCCGTCGACAACGAGTGGCAGTTCCTCACCGGCTGGCCCGATGAGACCAGCGACGATACCGATAAGATGGCGCTTCGCATTCATAGCCACTTCTCCGGTCTGGGATACGCGATGAGCGCGTTCGAAGGTGCCCAGAACTACCGGCTGATCTTCGCCTGCACCCCCGTCGACGACGGGCATTCCGACCTCTTCTATTCGATCTGGTGGCCTCGCAACGACGGTCACGACTCCGACGTTCCACCGAAGGACGTTCAGGAGAAGGTCGAGCGTCGATTCCTCCACACCGTCTTCGAAGACCTCGGCATCTGGCGCCATCAGGTCTACGTCGAGAATCCCCCGCTCGGTCGCGTCGACGCCAAGCCGTACATGGCGATGCGTCGGTGGGCGACGCAGTTCTACGAGACCCGCGCGTGAGCGCGCCGACGCTGAAAGACCTTCTGAATCCGGACCGCACGGCAATCGTCACGCAGGAACTGCAGGGCGCCGTCGTCGGTCCGGATTCAGGCATGGCAGAACTCGCACACGAGGCGAGACGTCATGCCCTCCCCAACATCGGCCGCCTGCTTCCCGTCGCCCGCGACGCGGGTGTTCGTGTGGTGCATTGCCTGGTACACCGTCGTGACGACAATCAGGCTCGAACGACAACGCAAAGCTCTTCGCGATCGGACGCCACACCACCTCCATGGCCCCGGGGAGCTCGGGAGCTCCCTTCTGCCGGAACTCGGGCCGGCACCGTCCGACTTGGTGTTGACCCGCATGCACGGTCGATGATCGACCACACGTTGAGCGTGCTCGCGACCATCACCACCACCGACAACATCCTCTCGATGTGGAGCGGTGACGCGTCTCGCGACGCCGGCTCACCCCTGTGAGTGGGCGACGAGTCCGGCAATGGGACCACCTGCCACCACAGAAGCAAGCCAGCCCAGATCGACGCCTGCATCCTCGGCTGCCGCGGTACATGCGGCGACATCTTTCCGCAGGAACGGTGACGCGAACTCGTCGAACGTCTCGACACCGCCGACCTTTCCGATCGACGCGAGGGCATGGCTTCTGCCGCTGCACAACGCAATCGCGGCGAGTAGCTCACGACTTCCGATACCGAGACGGTCGCCGAGTTCTACTGCTGCCGCGGCAAGTTGAGCGTTCGCCGCGAAGAGCAGATTGTTGACCAACTTCAAGTTCAGTGCGCTGCCGAATCGACCGGTCCTGATGATCGGATCGGCATATGCGCCCACCGCCGCTACCACGCGATCCAGCACCGCATTCTCCCCGCCCATGAGCACGGTCAGTTTGCCCGCGGCAATGTCCTCTGCCGATCCGCTCACCGGCGCATCGACGAGTACCGGCCCGCCGGGGTGGTCGGCGCGGATCTTCTCGAGAGTGCCGACGGTGCCCGTCGTGTGCGACACGACGACCGCGTTGTCCTTCGCGTTCGCCATGAAACCGTCCGGCCCCGCGGCCAGTTCCGTCAACTGCGCATCCGAGAACAGGCACACAACGAGAATGTCGGCCTGCCGAGCCACATCCGCGACCGAATCGGCGAGGTACGCACCCGCAACGCCGAGACGCATGCGCACCTCTTCCCTGCGGGCGTAGATGCGGACGTCGTGCCCCGCGCCGAGGAGTCTGCGGACCATGGGCTCACCCATCTGGCCGGCTCCGAGAAATCCGATGATGTCGGTCATGGTGGTATTCATCCTTCCAGGGCACGGACTTCACATAGCCACCCGCGTCGATCCGCAGCTGCGTGCCGGTGATGAAGCGCGATGCGTCGCTGGCGAGGAACAGAACTGCCTCGGAGACGTCCGACGGCTCGATGTACGGCACGCGCATCGCCTGCATGGCAGGAAATGCCAACTCGGCCTCTTCCCTCGTCGGATGCTCGAGATCGGGTCGGAACACCCGGTACATCCCCTCGTTGTGGAGCATGTCGGTGTTCACGTTCGTCGGGTGCACAGCGTTGATGCGGATGTCCTTCTTCGCCAGCTGCACTGCGAGATCGTTGACGTAGCGCGCCACCATCTGCTTCGCGAGGCTGTACGCCGAGCCGCCCGGTCCCTGGTTGGTCGCGCTGCCCAGTTGAGCGGCCAGGGAACCGGTCGCGATGATCGACGCCCCCGCGCCGAGGTGCGGGATGCTGCCCTGGACGACGTTGAACACCCCGGCCAGATCGGTGTCGATCGTGTCGGACCAGGACTGCAATGTCTGCCCGTCACCCATCGGGCAGATTCCCGCGTTGGCAACGACGATGTGGAGTCCGCCGAGTTCGCTCACTCCGCCGGCGATCGCGTTCCACACGTCGCGGCGTTCACGTACATCGGCGACCACGGTGTGGACACGAACTCCCTCCTTCTCGACGAGGCGGGCCGTCTCCTCCAGATCCTCCCGTCTCGCCAGCGGGTAGGTGTTGCCCTCGAGGTCGGCGCAGAGGTCGAGGGCGATGATGCTCGCGCCCTCGGCCGCGAGGTGGAGCGCATGCGACCTCCCTTGTCCGCGTGCTGCTCCCGAGACCAGTGCGACCTTACTGTCGAGCTTGCCCATCCGTGTACCTTTCGTCGCCGATACGTGAATCGTCTTCATGCACGTCGGGGAACCCGCGCGGCGAGGGTCTTGGTTTCGAGGTACTGTTCGAAACCTTCTATCCCGCACTGCCTCCCGATACCGCTGTTCTTGAAGCCACCGAAAGGTGCGTCGGCGCCGTAGAACATGCCACCGTTGATACCGATTGCGCCGGTGCGCACGCGACGTGCGATGGCCTCGCCTCGTTCGAACGAGTCCGTCATGACTGCACCGGCAAGGCCGAACGGACTGTCGTTGGCGAGCCTGATCGCCTCGTCGTCGGTGGCGAAGGGAATCAGGATTGCGACCGGCCCGAAGATCTCGTCCTGCGCGATAGCCTCGCTGTTGTCGACGCCTTTCACAAGGGTCGGCGCCACAAAGTGGCCGCCGCGCAGATGCTCGTCCAGGCCGTCCACCTCGCCTCCACCGACGAGGAACTGCGCACCGTCGATGCGCGCCTGCTCGAGCATGCTGAGCACCTTCTGTTTCTGGCGTCGCTGATGAGTGGGCCGACGAATGTCCCTGCTGCCGCCGGGTCGCCGACCGGAAGCTGCCGGTATGCCTCGGCCGCTCCGGCCGACAGATCATCGAACAGCGACTCGTGCACGAGGATTCGGGTGTTGACCGCGCAAGCCTGACCCGCATGGGAGCACGCGCCGATCGTCGCCATGATCGCCTTCGACAGGTCGGCGCCGTCGGTGACGATGAGAGCCGATTTTCCCCCGAGTTCCAGGAACGTCCGCTTCATCGTGTCGGCTGCTCGGCGCATCAAGGCGCGGCCGACCGCGGTGGATCCAGTGAAGGAAAGGAGGTCGACGCGCGGGTCGTCGGCGAGCAGACCTGCAACGTCGTTGTCGGGGGTGGTCACCACGTTGAACACCCCGGCTGGGATGTCGGTCTTTTCTGCGACGAGCCTGCCGAGGCGTGCCGCGTTCCACGGCGTGTTCGGATCCGGTTTGAGAACCACGGTATTTCCTGCGGCGAGAGCCGGGCCCATCTTGTTGAGGATCACCTCGATCGGATAGTTCGACGGCGTGATCGCCGCAACCACCCCCACCGCTTCCTTGACCACGGTGCGGATGTTTCGCTGCCCGAACAGACCCCCGCCGTCGAGGATCCGCTCCCATTCGAACTCATCGATCAACGCTGCCGGGTAGCGGAGGGATTCCGACAGCGGCCAGTCCAGTTGCGCATCGGCCGTGGCCATCACCGGGCATCCGACCTCGGCCACGAGTTCGTCTCGCAGGTCTTCCTTCTCTGCCTCGATCGCGGTCTGGAGTTGCTCGAGGCAGCGCCGTCGCAGGGCGCGGTCGGTCGACCATGAGGTCTCATCGAATGCGCGACGTGCCGCGCCGATCGCTCGGTTCATGTCGTGTGCGGTCGCCGCGGCGGCGTCGCCGAGTACGAGTCCGGTGGCGGGACTGAGATTTCGATACGTCGCACCGTTCGTCGCCTCGGTCAGCACTCCGTCGATGAGCAATCGGGTCTCCGCCCGCTGCGCGACGCGCCGCCCCAATTCCACGCTCGTGATCTCGGGGCTGTCGACCTCACTCATGCATCCTCCTCAACCGGAACCGGATGACTAACTGTAATCTATACAGTAATCTTCCGGGAAGCTGTACAGCCCGACTTTGCGAGAAGGGAACGTCGATGTCCGATCTCCTCAACGGTGTCACTGTGGTGGAACTCGCCTCCTGGACGTACGTGCCGAGCGCCGGCGTCGTACTCCGCGACTGGGGCGCGACGTCATCAAGATCGAAGACACCCGGGGCGGCGACCCATGCCGCTACCTGACGGTCGGCGGTCTCGATCCCGCGGAATCCCGGGTGAAGGCCAACTTCATGATGGAGATCGGAAACCACGGAAAACGCAGCATCGCAATCGACATCAAGACACCGGAGGGGCGCGAGATCTTCGCCAAGCTCATCGCGAAGGCCGATGTCCTCCTGACCAACTGGCTCCCCGGCGCGCTCGAACGCGCCGATCTCTCGGTCGAGACCCTCCGTTCGTTCAACCCGAACGTGATCATCGCGCGCGGAAGCGGCCAGGGCCCGCTCGGCCCCGACCGCGACAAGGGCGGGTTCGACGCCTCCGGGTACACGGCACGCGCAGGCGTTGCCTATGCACTCACACCGGACGGTCAGGAGTTTCCGTTCGCGCAGGGCCCCGCATTCGGCGACCTGCAGGGCGGCAGCACCCTCGCTGGCGGCATCGTCGCAGCACTCTTCCATCGGGAACGGACCGGAGTGGCACGCACGGTCGACGGATCGCTTCTTGCCCAAGGAATGTGGGCCGTGGCACCTGACATCTGCGCGGCCGACTACTACGGAATCGACCGCATTCCGGCCTACTCCCAGGGGGAAGCTCCGAATCCTGTGGTGAATCGCTACAAGACCCGCGACGGCCGGTGGCTCCAACTCGTGTTCCTGCAGGCCGACCGCTTCTGGCACGGATTCTGCGAACGGATCGGGCATCCCGAACTCGCAGTCGACGAACGATTCACCCCACTCGCCAATCTCGTCGCCAACAAAGACGAAGCGACAACCATTCTGCGGGCGATCTTCGCCGACCGCGATCTTGCCGAGTGGCAGAAAATCCTCGCCGACGAGCCAGGTGTGTGGGCGCCGCTCGCGACCCCTGCCGAGGTGCTCGACGACCAGCAGGCCGTCGCCAACGGCTATTTGATGAGCGTCGCCGATGAGGACGGTGAAGTATTCAAGACGGTCGCAGCCCCGATCCAGTTCGACGAGACCCCCGCGAAACCAGGACGCTCACCCGAACACGGCGAACACACCGACCAGATCCTCGAAGAGTTGGGGATGACCTGGGACGACATCATCGCGGCGAAGGTCGCCGGAGCGTCCTGTAAACCGACAGTAGAACGCCGGCGTGGCCGCATCGGCCGCGCCGGCGTTGTGCCGTAGCCGGGCCTTCAGCTCTTGACCGGCGCGTACACCGGTCGACCCAAGCCGAGCACATACTGCGCGATCATGTTGCGAAACACTTCCAGTGTGCCGCCGTAGATTCCGCACAGCGGCGCCCACCGATACAGGTACTCGCTCGCTCCCTCGTCGATCGCCCCATCGGCATCTGTCGGCAGCACAGACGCGGATCCCAGGATGTCCATGAGTTCGGGTGCGACGTCGCGCATCGTCTGTGCGATCGCGACACGGCCGTACATGTTGGGCGTACTGAGCGCCATCTCGATCCGGGCGACGGCCCTGCCCAGGCGGTCGGCAACGGCACCGTCGTCGATTCGCCTCTGCCCGTCGTTCCCCGGCCGCCCCACGATGGCCGCGACCTTGTCGACCGCCGTGCCCATGAACATGCCCTGGTGCTGGAGGATCGCGATGTCGTCGAGACCGTCGGTGGCCGCGTCGACGACCCCGTGCTCCGCATCGAGCGGCCCGCGCAACACCGCCCACCCTCCGTTGACGTCCCCGAGCCGGTACTTGTCGGAGATGCGCACATCGTTGTAGTAGACGATGTTGGTGCGGTCGCCATCCACCGTCCGCAGGCCCTGGATCTCGATACCAGCAGTATCGAGCGGAACGAGGAACATGGTCAGGCTCTTGTGTTTCCGCTCCGCGTTCGAATCGGTGTTGGTGATGAGAAAGACGTACCGGCAGTTGTGCGCGCCGGTCGTGAACATCTTGGCACCGTTGATCACCCAGTCGTCGCCGTCGCGCACCGCTTTGGTCTTGGACGTCGCGATATCCGAACCGCCGTCGGGCTCGGTGTATCCGAGGCACATGCGCACGTGGCCGCTGAACACTCCGGGCATCACTTCGGCACGTAACTCCGGGGAACCGTATGCCTCGACGGAATGTGAGACCAGAATGGTGGTTCCCCACGTCACCCATGGGGCGTGCACACGTCGACGTTCGAGGGCCCAGATGCGGCTCTCGACGCGGGAGAAGCCGCCGTCCTCCGGCTTGCGGTACTCACGTTCGAGGTACCCGGCCTCTCCCATCGCGAGGTGGACGCCCTCGTCGAAGTTGTCGCCGGTCTCTCGATCACGTCTGCGCACTTCGTCGGTGACGTGCTTGTCGAGAAACGTACGAATCTCGTCAAGGAACGCCTGTTCGTCTGCGGCCAGTTCCACTCGTGAGAAATCCATGTTCGTCTCCTCTATACCGCAGCCAGCGCCGCATCGGCACTCGCGGACCGCTTCTGTGCCACCACCCGAGCCACGTGTCGCGTGGTGTCGGACAGGTCGCCGCCGGCCAGCGGCCACCCGCGCGCCCGTACCAGATACGAACTCGCCGCAGCCTCCGTCGACACCCCCAGACCACCCTGGACCTGAACGGCCATCGTCGCGGCCCGCGGCGCATCTTCCGCCATGAAGACGAAGACCGCACCCGGCAGTTCCGGCCGAACGTCCGGCTCGTTCTCCAGGAACCAGGCGGCCTTACGTGCCAGTGCTCGTCCGCCTTCCACGACGACGGCCATGTTCGCCAGCGGATGCGAGATGCCCTGCAGCGAGGAGATAGGAACGCCCAGCGTGTACCGGGTCTTCGCGAATTCGGCGGCGATGCGCATCGTCTGTTCCACAAGACCCACCAGGGCCGACGCGGTCAGCAGGCGCCATTCGTCGAGAGCGCGGCCCCACTCTGCGATGGCGGTGGGGCCACTCGCCAGAACCGTCCGGTGCGGTGCGTCGGCGGGTCGACCCACGCCATCGGCAGCTTCCCGAGGTTTTCGACGCGCTCCGGGGCCCGGTCGAACGTGAGGAGCACTACGTCGTCTCCGTCGCGCACGATGAGGTCGTCGGCGGTCGATGCGGTGGGGATCAGCCGTCGGCCCGTCCGGTCACCGAGGTGCGGATCGAGTCCGACGATGCGCTTACCCGACGCGATCACACCGAGTTCATCGATGTCCAACCGAGCGAGAAGCCTTGCAGCACAGACATGATCAATCCACGGGACCGGAGCCAGATATCTGCCCACTTCCTCGGCGACAAGGGTCAGATCGACCAGCGTCGCTCCGTCGCCGCCGGCTTCTTCCGGAAGAGCCATCGTCGTCGCGCCGGTCGCGCAGAGCCTCTCCCACAGGCACGGTCGAATCCGTCGGCCTCGTTGGCGTGCACAGTCTCGATCGTGCAGTGGGTTTCGAAGAATTTCGCGTACGCGTTCTGCAGATCCAGTTGGTCTTCGCTCAGGCTGTAATCCTCGCGCCGCAGCTCGTACCGATCCATCTCTACTCCTCGAGTTGTCGTCTGGAGATCAGCTGAGGGGCTGCCGGTCGCCGAAGAAGAACTCCTCGCATTGCCGAACAGGAAATTGTCGAGCGCAGTCTCGGGCAGCTCGAGCGACGTTGCTTCGGGGACGATGCGGCGCTGCGTGAGCACCGGCCAGTCAGACGCGAAGATCACTTTGTTCTGTCCGCGCGTGCGCATGAAGTGCAACAAGCTTTCTGGCAGTCGTTTCGGCGACCACGCCGACGTCATGAGCCGCAAATTCGGGAACCGGAGCAACATTCGGATCGCGACGTCCCACCACGGATCCGCTCCGTGCATCATGCAGAGTTTCAGTTCCGGGAAGCGCACGCACACCTTGTCGAGGTGGAGCGGATTCTGCACTTCGCCGGGGAGCGCCGGACCGGGGATGCCGGTGTTCATGCACAGCGGCAGGCCCATTTCGGCGCATTTCGTGTACAGCGGGTAGTACAGGGCGTGACTCGGCGGATAGTCGCCGTCGCCCCAGAAGCTGGGGCCGATCGCCGCGTAGCGGACCGGCAGGTCGTGCGTGATTGCGGCGAGTTCCCGCACCATCTTCATCGGGCGGAACAAGGGCCCGACGCCCATTGCTAGGGAGAACCGTTCCGGGTGGGCTTCGGCGAATTTCCGCGCGGTGAGCCGGGGTGTCGCGATGGAGTCCATCAGGATGGCCTTCTGCACGCCCATCTCGTCCATCTCGTCGAGCAGCTCCGACATGTCGACGGGATCGAACATCGACTTGGGTCCCTTGAAGTAGTTGTCGCGGACCGATGTCATCCATTTCGGTTGCGAGTCCGCCTCCCCGAAGTGGACGTTGAGCAGGCAGTCGATGACTTTGCGCGGCATATGATCTCCGTTCGGACGACTGCGTGGCCTCTCGCGTGATAACCGCTACTACTGTATACCTATCGGTATGATCTACCGCAAGAGTTGAGAGTGTCCCGGACAAGTCTCTTCCCAGTCCCGACGACCTGAGGACGATCCATGCAGAGAGCTATCGCCCCAGAATTATCGACCTGGCCCGACGCCCGGCCGCACCTCCTCGCAAGTACATGCGACCACTGCGAGGCGACGGTCTTCCCAGTGCAGCCGCTGTGCCCTCGGTGCAGCCGCGAACAGATGACCGACGTCGCGCTCCCTCGCACCGGAACCCTCGTCGCCTGGACCACGCAGGGCTTCCTCCCCGGCGCGCCGTATCTCGGGGACGAAACCCCCGAGACGTTCGTACCGTTCGGCGTCGGCCTCGTGCAGTTGGGCGACGTGGTCCGAGTGGAGGGGCGCCTCACGGAGAACAGTCCGTCGAACCTGGAGTTCGGCATGGATGTCGAGTTGACGATGATCCCGCTCGGTCACGACGAGAAGGGCGACGAAGTCCTCACTTTCGCATTTCGGCCGGTCGATCCGAAGGGGGCATCGAATGAATGAGGTAGCGATCATCGGCGTGGGCATGCATCCCTTCGGCCGGTTCGACAAGACGGCGATGCAGATGGGCACCGACGCCATCCGCGCCGCGCTCGCCGATGCCGGCCTCGAATGGAACGACATCCAGTTCGCCGTCGGAGGCAGCTGGGAGATCGCGAATCCCGACGCGATCGTAGGCCTGATGGGGCTCACCGGAATACCGTTCACCAACGTGTTCAACGCCTGCGCCACGGCCGCAAGCGCAACCGAGGCATGCGCGGATGCAATCAGGCTCGGCAAGTACGACGTCGGTATCGCCATCGGTCTCGACAAGCACCCTCGCGGCGCATTCACCGTGGATCCGACACTGGTCGGAATGCCCTCCTGGTACGGAGAGAACGGCCAGTACCTCACCACGCAGTTTTTCGGAATGAAGGCAAACCGCTACCTGCACGATCACGACATCTCCGTCCGGACCTTGGCGAAGGTCGCCGCGAAGAACTACCGGAACGGCGTGAACAATCCGAATGCGTTCAGGCGCAAGCCCATCTCGGAGCAGCAGATCCTCGACTCCCCCATGCTCAACTACCCCCTGACCCACTACATGTTCTGCGCCCCGGACGAAGGCGCGGCTGCGGTCATCATGTGCCGGGCAGACATCGCTCACCGCTTCACGTCGAAGCCGGTCTATGTCCGTTCGGTCGAGGTGCGCACACGCACGTACGGAGCCTACGAGGTCAACACCACCTACGCGCCGGTCGACGAAGTCCCGTCACCGTCGGCATTCGCGTCGCGCGCCGCGTTCGAGGCCGCCGGCATCTCACCCCAGGACATCGACGTCGTCCAACTCCAGGACACCGACGCAGGCGCCGAGGTGATCCACATGGCGGAGGCAGGTTTCTGTGCCGACGGTGACCAAGAGAAGCTCATCGCAGACGGCGCCACCGAGATCGGCGGCAGCTTCCCGTCAACACCGACGGCGGTTTGATCGCCAATGGCGAGCCGATCGGAGCTCCGGGCTACGGCAACTCCACGAACTCGTGCTTCAGTTGCGCGGAGACGCGGGGCCACGGCAGGTGCCGGGGAGCCCGAGTGCGGGGTTCGCCCTGCTTTACGGCGCGCCGGGGACCGCGGGGGCGACCGTTGTCTCCACATAAACGCGATCGAACACCGCGGCACAAATAGACAGAAACAACTTTTCTGGAACGTTGTTTCTGTCTATTTGTGATGTGATTGTCGCCCGGCGTCACTGCAGCCGAGCACGAACCCTGACCGGCACGCTGTCGTAACCCGCGACGTTCTGCATGCTCACACGCTGGCAGTTGTCGAAATCGACCTCGAACTCGGGCATGAATTCGAGTAGATGCCCGAGGGCAAGTGCACTTTCCATCCGCGCGAGCGCTGCCCCTAGACAACTGTGGATCCCCAGGCCGAAGGCCAGACTCTGCGGACCCGAACGATCACGCTCGATATCGAAGACGTCTGCGTCCTCGAACGCCGCCGGATCCCGATTCGCCGACCCCAGCAGCAGGAATACCGGCTTGCCTGCAGGAATGGTGACGCCGTGCAACTCGACGTCGCGCATGGAGTACCGCACGTTGTACTGATTCGGGGATTCGAAACGCAGCAGTTCTTCGACCGCATCCGGAATCAGCGAGCGGTCCTCGCGCAGCTTGGTCCACTGATCCGGGTATCGCGCGAAGGTCACCGGCGCTCCACCGACCAGCTTGGCGACCGTCTCGCGCCGGCGCCGCCGAGCAGCGACGCGAACATCGCGATCTCCATCGTGGTCAGCTTCGGCGGTTGATCGTCGTCGCGTTCGATCTCGGCCTCGATGAGCTTGGAGATCATGTCGTCCTGGGGATTCGCCCGACGCTCTTTGACGAGACCGTAGTAGAACCGCATCGCGTCGACGACCGCATCGGTTCCGGCCTCACTCATCTCGATCTGCCCGATCTCGCGATGCAGCGAGCTATCCGTCCACAGTCGCAGCTGAGTCCGGTATTCCGTTGGAACACCGAGCATCTCCGAGATGATCTCCATCGGGAAGTATGCCGAGAAGTCCTGAACCATATCGAAACCCGCGGGATCCACACTGTCGAGAAATCGCACGATCTGCGCGTCGACCATCTCGCGCAGGTCGTTGATCGCACGAGGTGTGAACACCTTGCTCACGAGTCGTCGCATGTGCCGGTGCTCTGGCGGGTCGAGGACGATGATCGACTTGAACGAGGAGATCTCGCCCTTGCGCACGGTGGCCAGATCGAGTCCCCGTGCCGACGAATAGGTTTCGAAATCCCGGTACGCCGGAGCGACGTCCTCGTAGCGACTCAGCGCATAGAAGTCGTATTCCTCGCTGTAATAGACAGGCGCTTCCTCGCGCATCCTGGCGTAGATGTCGTACGGACCGTCGAAGAACTCCTGCGAGAACGGGTCGAAGTCGAGCTTCGTATGGGTCACTGCATCCTCCTGTGGGGAACTCACGTCAGGTCCGGCTCGGCGACGTGGAAATGCTCGTCGCGAAGGCGGAACGCGTTCTTCGTCCCGTGCTGTGCACGTGTCTTCACGAAATTGAACTCGCCGGGTGAGAACTGGAGATTGGTTCCGAATGCATGAAAGAGGTAGCTCGCGACCTCTTCGCCTTGGTACGCCTGACTCTGTTCGACCAGTCGGAATGCTTCCTTGGCGATGACGACTCCATCGGCCGGCATCTTCGCGGCCTTTTCGGCCCAGTATCGGGCGCGGGCCGTCACGTGTGCGGGCTCGCAGGTTTCGGTGAACACACCGCGGTGCTCGACGGACTCGGCGGTGACGATGTCGCCGGTGAGGAGCAACTGCCGGGCCAGGACCGGACCCAGCCGGTGGAAGAACATGTGGAGACTTCCGAGCGCCGGACCGAGGAAACGGGTCGCGGGCATGCCGATTCGTGCGTCGCGTGCAATGACGGAGATGTCCGTCATCAGGCCATCTCGAACCCGCCACCCAGCGCGAATCCGCTGATCTCGCCTACGGTGACCTTCGGAAACCCCAGGAACTCATGGTAGAACCCGAAGGTCTTGCGGTCCACGGTCAATCGGCGCCGCTGGCTCGGTCGGCGCTTGTCCGGTGCCGGATTGTCACCGCTACCGTTGCGGCCCTCGCCGTACCACCCGTAGGCGTTGTTCATGTTGGCCCCGGTGCTGAATACGCCTTCCGCTCCCCGCAGCAGTACGACGGTGATGTCGTCGTCGTCGACCACGATGTCCAAATATCGCGCGAGCTCGTCGCGCATCGCCTGATCGTAAGAGTTCCGCTGCGACGGGTTGTTCAGGGTGACGGTCGCGATTCGGGTATCGCGATCGATATCGAACAACACCCTGCCGTCGGATGCACTGGCCTCGGTCATCTACATACCCTTCCGAATGGTGTTTTCCTGCGGCGGGATACAGCCGAGAGTGGCGTCATCTGCGATGTCCGAATGCCGTGGTCTCCAGCTGGTCGATCTGCTTCGCCACCGAATCGAGCTCAGCGATACAGAGCACTTCGCCGTCCCGCATGAGGCGTGCTTCGGAAACGAGGCCACGCTCGGTCGTCCGTCGGACTACATCGAAGTCCAGCGTCGTGAGCAATGGGGTAGGCCGTCGATAGCGGATGCTGAGCAGACGCGTCTTCCCCGCGATGCCGACCTCGCAATTGTGGTGCTGGATGACGCAATCGAAGAACACGGCGAGAAAGCCACCGTGTACGAGCCCCGGTGGCCCCTCGTACACCACGGGGAAGTTCACCGTGCCCGACGCAGTATCGGCGTCGAACGTGCGGAGTTCGTACTCGGGGAAGGCCGGGTTGAATGCGCCGATGTCGATGGCATGGTCGAGGTAGATGCGCTTCTCGCCACTCGTGTCGTCTGCGCGCCGGAGCCTGGAGTTGGCGGGCACGGCTGCCGCCAGGACCTTCTCCCACTCCGCGAAGCGGGTGAGGATCTCGTCGACCACGTCGTGTTCGTGCTCGAGCGAGAGCAGCAGCCCGGCGAGTCTACGAAGCGATGTCGCAGCATGTTGCGTCTGCGGCAGCGACGCCTCGCCGAACCGCCCCGGAACATAGCGCCCTTCGGCGCGGGACGTCGGTTCCACCTCGTTGCGGGTCATCGCGCCTCTTTCGGCCGACCCGGTTCCGTCGGCCCGGGTTCCTTGCTAACTTGTGTAGAACGCAACGGTACTACATACCGTATACATCACAGTATAGGTCGCGAGGGGTGATCACCACGGTGGGCAACGACGACGGTTCGCCCGGACGGTCCGGAGAAGTACGTGTCGAGCGCGACGGATCGATCCTGCGGCTCACCCTCGACCGCACCGAGCACTCAACTCGCTGAGCTCCGCGATGGTCCAGACGCTCATCCGCGAACTCACCGATGCGGCATACGATGATTCGCTTCGCGCAGTGCACATCACGGCGCCGGTGAGAACTTCTGCGGCGGTGCCGACTGGGTCGCGACGAACCGCACGGATGCATCGCGGCCGCGTGCCGGAAATCTGGTACGCCGCGTCCCTCATCAGGCTCATCGCATCGTCGAGTTGGTCCACGACCTCCACCTTCCCGTCGTCTGCACGGTCCGCGGGTGGGCCGTCGGCCTCGGCTGCAACCTCGCATTCGCCGCCGACTTCACGGTCGCCGCCGACGACGCCGTGTTCTGGGAGCCGTTCATCACGCGCGGATTCAGCCCCGACTCCGGCGCCACCTGGCTCGTCCCCCGACTCGCAGGGACGGCGCGGGCAAAGCAGATGCTGATGCTCGGCGAGAAGGTCGGAGCACCCGAAGCATGCGACTGGGGCCTGATCTACCGCTCCACACCCGGGACCGATCTCGATGCCGCCACGAACACGCTGCTTGATCGGCTCGCATCCGGCCCCACCGTTGCACTCGGTCTCGCGAAGCAGGCGATCAACCGCAGTGACGCGACCTCGTTGACCGACGCCATGAACCAGGAGCTCTACTCCCTGGAATTAGCTTGTCGTACCGACGATTTCAAAGAGGGTCTGCGCGCGTTCCAGGAGCGGACCGAACCTGAGTTCCGCGGCCGCTGATCGACAATCGACATGAGCGAGAACCGGAGACCCGCAATGGCACCACCGACGACTTTCAAGACGATCCTCCTCGACGTCGATGCCGACGACCACATCGCCACGATCACTCTGAATCGGCCGGAGCGGTTGAACTCGTTCGATCGGACGATGTGCAACGAGATACGGGATGCCTGGCACATCGTCAAATACGACGAGCGGGTGCACGCGGTGGTGCTTCGTGCCGCAGGCGACCGCGCCTTCAGCGCCGGCCTCGACATCAAATCCGCCTACGGTCAACCCGACAACGTCTGGAACCACGAGGATCCCGGCGAGCTTCTGAGCCCCAAGTGGCAGAAGATGTGGAAGCCGTGGTGTGCGCGGTCCAAGGAATGTGCACGGCGGGCGCACTGTATTTCGTCAACGAATCCGATGTGGTGATCTGCTCCGAGGACGCGACGTTCTTCGATTCGCACGTCTCGGCCGGCCTGGTCTGTGCCCTCGAACCCGTCGGGTTGATGCGCCGGGTAGGCCTCGCCGAGACTCTGCGAATCGCACTCATGGGCAACGACGAACGTGTGGGGGCCGACACCGCCCTCCGCATCGGACTCGTCACCGAAATCACTTCGCGCGAACAACTCTGGACACGCGCACACGAGATCGCCGCAGGAATGGCCGCGAAACCGCCGACTGCAATCCAGGGAACGGTGAAGGCGATCTGGGAATCCCTCGACAAACCCTATCGAGCCGCAATGGACCAGGGCCTGATCTACACACGACTCGGCAACCCGATCGCGAAGAACGAACTCACCGGCCGGCCCGCGACACGACACCACCGAGGATCCGATGACGACCCGCAGCGTGCTCACCGAAGCCGTCACCGACCACCGCCTCGCACACCGGATCGAAGCGGTGTTCGGCCTCGCTCCCGACGACGGTGCACTCGAGTACGAAGGCGTCTGGACCACCTGGGCGGAGATCGCGCGTTACGCCGATCGCATCAACACGATCTGCCGGCAGTACGGGCCGGACCACGGAACCGGAATCGGTGTGTTGCTCCGCAACCGCCCCGTGCACGTCGCCGTCCTGCTCGGCGTGCTGCTCTCCGGACGGTGCCTCGTCGTCGTCAACCCGTCCCGCGGCGACGAACGCACACGCGACGACGTCGCGGCGCTGCACCTGCCCGTCGTCATCGGAGAATCCGACGACCTCGACACCCTCGTCGGACGGCCACCTGGCACGACCACCGTCACCGTTGCGGACGTCGCCGACGAACCCGAGGTGGTCGCTGCCACCGATCGGTCGATGCCGTCCGACAACCGCCCCGGAACCGCGGTCCTGATGCTGACCAGCGGGACCACCGGGCCGCCCAAACGCGTCGAACTCACCTACGACATGCTCGCCCACAGCGTCCTGGGGCCCGCCGGAGACGACACCCCGCCCGACCGCCTCAGCTCCGGTGTCGCGATCGTCAATGCACCTCTCGTCCATGTCGGTGGGGTGTACCGGACGCTGCAGTGCATCGTCGCCGCGCGGCCATTCGCCCTACTGCCGCGTTTCGAACTCGCCGCATGGGTCGATGCGATCCGGCGTCACCGTCCCCTCGCCGCATCCCTGGTGCCGACGGCGCTCCGCATGGTGCTGCACTCCGATCTGACCCGCGACGACCTCTCGAGTCTGCGCGTTGTCACCTCCGGCACCGCACCACTCTCGGCCGAAGACGCCGACGCGTTCACCGACAAGTTCGGCATTCCGGTTCTCACATCTTATGCTGCAACAGAATTCGGCGGTGGTGTCGCCGGATGGAATCTCGCCGACCACCGCAAGTACTGGTCCAGTAAACGGGGCAGTGTGGGGCGCGCCGAGCCGGGTTCGCTACTCCGCGTAGTCGACGAGTCCGGGCACGAGGTCGACACCGATACGGTCGGTCTCCTCGAGGTCAAGCCCGCGCAGCGTGGGCCGATGGCGGGCTGGATGCGGACCACTGATCTTGCGCGGATCGACGCCGACGGGTTCGTCTGGATCCACGGTCGCTCCGACCAGGCGATCATCCGGGGCGGATTCAAGATCATGCCCGACGACATCCGGGTGGCTCTCGAAACCCATCCGGCGGTGGAGAACGCCGCAGTGGTCGGACGTCCTGATGATCGATTGGGTGAAACACCCGTGGGGATGGTCGAATGTCGCGCCGATGCACGTGTCACGCCCGCCGAGCTGGCCGATTACCTGTCCACGCGCCTCGCTCGCTACGAAATCCCGACCGAGATCGCCGTCGTCGACTCCATCCCTCGCACGCCGTCCGGCAAGGCGGATCTGGGGGCCGTCCGGAGCAGGCTGAACAAGCTTCCGACCTTCCGTCTCCGACCACCATGGCGGCACTGATCCGCGCACGAGCGGACGCGACGCCGACGAAGGACATGGTCGTCGACCCCGCCACCCGAGTCGGCTACCGCGAGCTCGACGCATCCAGCCGCCGCATCGCCGCGACGCTCGTCGACGGCGGAGTCACCGCAGGCACCCGGGTGGGGCTGATCATGCCGAACAACACCGGGTGGGTGCAGATCACCGTGGCGATCACCCGGATCGGTGCGGTGCTCGTTCCGCTGAGCACCTTGCTTTCGGGCACCGAACTCCGCGCACAGATCCACGCTGCGTCGATCGGTCATCTCATCAGCGTCGACGAATTTCGGGGGCACCGATACCTCGATGCTCTGGCAACCACGATCGGCGAACCCGTACTCGAACCAGGCGACATTCTCCACCCCGGCCTGCCGTCCCTGCGAAGAACCTGGGGCGTCGAGGAAGTAACCGGTGCGGAGCCCACTGCCCGGACTCGAGCGGTTGCCGCCGCGCTGGAAGACGCCGTGTCACCGTCCGACACCATGGTCATCATCTTCACGTCGGGCAGCAGCGGACCGCCGAAGGGCGTCCTGCACTCGCACGGCGGCGCGCTGGCGGCCGTTGCCTCCGGTCTGGCCGCGCGGTGCATCACCTCCGACAGCCGGCTCTACCTGCCGATGCCGTTCTTCTGGGTCGGGGTTTCGGTGCGGGAATCCTGTCGGCCCTGATCGCGGGCGCCACCCTGGTCACCGAGGAAATCCCGGCGCCCGACACGACGCTGCAACTCCTCGAAGCCGAGAAAGTGACGTTGTTCCGCGGCTGGCCCGACCAGGCCGAAGCACTGGCACGCAGGTCCGGGTCGACGGACGTCGACCTGTCGTCGCTGCAGCCGGGCAGCCTCCCCGCGCTGATGCCTGCCGCGGAGCGCGGCGAACCGGGCTCGCGCGCGAACCTGTTCGGCATGACCGAGACATTCGGGCCGTACTCGGGCTACCGGTTGGACACTCCGATGCCTCGGGAATCCTGGGGAAGCTGCGGCACCCCGTTCGACGGCATGGAAGTCCGCATCACCGATATCGAGACGGGCAGCCCACTCTCTTGCGGCATGGAAGGCCAGATCGAGGTTCGGGGACCCCATGTCATGCAAGGCATCTGCGGCCGCAGCCGGGAAGACGTGTTCACACCCGACGGTTTCTACCCCACAGGCGATCTCGGGTATCTCGACGACGCAGGGTTCCTCTTCCATCGGGGTCGGATCGACGACATGTTCAAGGTCAACGGAGCCACCGTGTATCCGAGCGAGGTGCAGGCGGCGTTGAAGACGATCGACGGAGTCGAGAACGCCTTCGTCACGCAAGTCGACGGCGATGCGGGACCACGGGTGAGCGCCGCGGTGATCTGCTCACGCGCATTCGACCCTGTCGAACTACGCTCGGCAGCAAAAGAACTGCTGAGTTCGTTCAAGGTCCCCACGGTATGGCTCGTGCTCGAGTCCGACGAGAGAATTCCGCGTGGTGGCACAGGGAAGGTCGACGCGGCCCGACTTCGCGACCTGCTTGCCCGCCAAACCCATTCGACCACTATGGAAGGAACATCATGAAGAAGCGATTGACTTGCCCGTGCGGCGAATACCTACGCGGCACCGACGAGGACGACCTCGTCGATAAGGTCCGGCACCATCTCGGCGAACGTCATCCCGACCATGATTACAGCCGGGACGAGATCCTCTTCATGGCCTATTGACTTCCGAGCACCAGTTGCCGGATCCGAGTAGCCGAGCAAGGAGCGAGACGATGCGCGTTGTTGTCGATGGTGACAGGTGTGTGGGCCACGGCCTGTGTGAAGCGACCGCACCCGATGTTTTCGAGGTCGGTGACGGAGGGTACGTCGTCATCGACGACGCCGCTGCGGTGAGATGCAGCGAAGCCGATCTGCGTACCGCGGTGAGCAATTGCCCGTCCGCTGCACTCAGCATCATCGAGTGACGGCACATCCCGGCAACGTTCCCGTATGCGCTACAGTGAGCCGAAATGGTCGGCAGCACTCAGTGCCACCGGCAGTCCGTACCACCGCACGGGCCGCTTCACGCCTGTGCTGCCGTCCTGACGGATGAACTGTGGACGGAAGTCGGAGAGCAATGGCGCGTAAAGAAGAGCCTCAGAAGCGCGAACGTCGTGAGCGCGGATCCATCAATCCCGAGGACATCATCGCCGGCGCGTTCGAACTCGCCGAGGACGTCCCGGTCGACAACCTGAGCATGCCGCAACTCGCCAAACACCTCGGCGTCGGTGTCACGAGCATCTACTGGTACTTCCGCAAGAAGGACGAACTGCTCAACGCGATGACGGATCGCGCCCTCGCGCAGATGCAGGTCGAGGCCGTGATGGGCGATTCCGGCTCGGACTGGCGCGAACGCCTCTACAACCACGCACACGCGGCGCGGCGCGCATTCCTGGCAAACCCGATCCTGTGCGACCTGATCCTGATCAGTCGTCGCTCAGCCCCAAGAACGCCACCCTCGGCGCACGCGAGATCGAGCACATCATCGACGACCTCGTCAAGGGCGGTCTGTCGCTCGACGACGCCTTCGACGCATACTCCGCCGTTCAGCTGCACGTCCGGGGTTCGGTCGTGCTCGCGCGACTGCAGGAACGCGGCAAGAAATACGACCCGACGTCGCAGGCGTACTACGAGAACCTGGTCGTCACGCCGGAGAGCACCCCGCTTCTCGCGGAAGCTGCAGGTCGGGGGCGAGTGGGCGGCGTACCGGACGACTACAACTTCGAGTACGGGCTCAATTGCATCCTCGAATACACCAGCCGCCTCCTCGAGCAGGAGGAGCCCGCAGCGAAAAGCAAGGCAAAGAAGGCCACGACGCGCTCGTCGCGCGCAAAGTAGACGTCTGCGGACACGGGATTCGCGTGGGTGCACTCGCCTGGTGAGACGAGTGCACCCATGCGGCATTCAGCAACCGGGAGGGATCCCAGGTAATCCAGCACGTTGGTGCGCATGATCCGGTCTTTCTCACCCTCGTCGAAGTCGCCGAGTTCCTTGACGAAATCCGTCGGCTTCTCGAGGCCTTCGCCATGTGGCCAGTCGGAGCCGAACAGGACGCGATCGGATCCGACGAGGTCGGCCAGCGCGCGGACGTCGTCCTCGTAGTACGGCGCCACCCACAGGTGCCGGCGGATCGTGTCGACGGGCGGCTCGGCGAATGCCCATGGCGTCTGATTCGCCTGCTTCTTCAGTCGTTTGACCAGCAATTGCACCCAGTCCGAACCGTTCTCGATGCTGGCGACACGTAACTTCGGGTGACGCGTGAACACGCCGCCGAGGATCAGACTCGCCATCGTGTCGTGGATCGCACGATCGGAGACGACGATGTTCGCGAGCGGGTTCGACGTCCTGAAGGGCACGAATCGTGCCGGTGCACCCCAGGCACGTGCGATCGAGCCGTTGTATCCGCTGTCGCTGAGATGGAACGCAACCGGGATGCCTGATTCCTCCAGCTTCGCCCACACCGTGTCGTACCTCATGTCGCCGAGCGATCTGGAGGTCCCGTGCCCGGCTGGTACGGGCGCGGGACGGATGTAGACCAGCTTGACGTCGCGTTCGAGGAGTCGGTCGATCTCTGCGACCGCTTCATCCGGGTCGGCCAGCGCCAGCATCGGCGCCGAGAAGATGCGGCCCTTGTAGTTGTATCCCCAGTCCTCGTCCAACCACGTGTTGAATGCCGTGACACTCGCCATCGTGGCCGGGATGTCTTCTTTGAGTGCCTCTTCGACTCCACACGCAAGTGTCGGAAGGAGGATCACCCCCGACATCTCCTGCTGCTCGATCATCTCGAGTCGGACGTCGTGATCCTGGTACGCGGGGTTGAGCGGCTCGACCTTCATCAGGCTTCGTGGATCGACTCCCTTCGGAATCTGTCCCCGGAACAACAGATCCAGAGCGCCCGGGACGATCACCGGGTCGAATGTCGGATTCGGAACGAACTCGAGAAGTTTTCCCCCGGCGAGCAATTCGGTGTGTTTGCCGCGCTTGATCACTTCGACACCGCGATCCTTGAAAGCGGGGTCGAGGTACCGGGTGAAGGCGTCGATCTTCTCGTAGTAGTGATTGTCGCAATCGACAGGCCGGTTGTACACGACTTCGTCGCTGCGGGTTGCTTTCTCGGGCACGACGGTCATCGTCGTTCACCTCCGGTCGAAGTTTCGGCACACGGCGGGCGCGCAGATTTCCTCACGTCGAACACTAGGCCACACACTTACTGTTGTCTATACAGTATCTAATCCCGCAGGCGGCGGGCGGTCCGTCGGCGAGCGCGCCGCATCGTCAGATCGACGATCAGGCGGGGTACCCGCCCGAACGGCGGGACAGCACTCGACGTCGCAAGCATGAACGGAAGATCGGTGCCCACGACGGATCGGCGATGGCTGAACGTGTCGAAACCCGCCTTGCCATGATAAGCGCCCATGCCGCTGTTCCCGACTCCGCCGAACGGGGCAGACGCCGGAAGCATGTGAATTCCGAACTCGTTTCGCGCAACCCCACCGGTGCGGGTACTGCGAACGAACCGGCGGAAGTCGTCGTCGTCCGGCCCGAACCAGTAGGCGATAAGCGGTGAAGGGCGCGCATTCACGTAGTCGACAACCTCGGAAAGATCGCGATAGGTGAGGAGCATGAGTACCGGACCAAAGATCTCCTCGTGCGCGATGCGCATGTCGTCGGAGACATCCGAGACCAGAGTCGGGGGAACCTTTCGCGTCTCCGGATCAGGGAGCAGCTCACCACCCGGCACGACCGACTGCACGTGCGCACCGCGGGAGCGTGCGTCGTCGATCAAGCCCACCACTCGGTCGTAGTTCGCGGCATTGACACACGAGGGATATTCCAGGTTGGCGATCATAGCGGGGAATCTCTTACGCCACGTGGACAATACTGCCGCGGAAAATCTTTCGGCCTCGCTCTCGTGCACCATCACGTAGTCGGGACAGATGCAGACCTGGCCGCCGTTGACCATCCGCCCCAGAGCCACGCGTTCGGCCGCGCGTTCGATGCCAGCGCGTGGCCCCACCACGACCGGATTCTTTCCACCGAGTTCGAGCGTGACGGGCACCAGGTTCTGCGCCGCCGCAGCCTGGATTCGCTTCCCGACACCTGGCGAACCGGTGAAGAAGAGATGGTCGAGCGGGAGAGCCGAGAATGCGGCACCCACGTCGGCTCCGCCGGTCACGACCGCCAGTTCCGCCTCGTCGAAATACTTCTGAGCGAGGGAGGCGAACAGGTCCGATGTCGCAGGGGTGATTTCCGACATCTTGATCATCACCCGACTTCCCGCCGCAAACGCTGCTGCCGCGGGCATGATCACCAGATGCAGCGGGAAGTTCCAGGGCCCGATGATCCCAACCACCCCGAGTGGCGACGGCACCACTTCGGCCCGCAACCCTGCGAGTCTGCCCGCGCGCATCAGCGGCGTCGTTCTCATCCACTTCGCCACGTGCGCACGGGTGTGCTCGATCGCGTCGATGATGCCGACGAATTCCATCGACATCGTGCCGATCCGAGACTTACTACCGAAGTCCGACACCAGGCGTCGACGAGCGCATCGGCGTTGTCGAGCATGAGCGCGACAAGTCGGTCGATGCGGTGACGTCGCCTCTCCGCGGAGGGAAAACCATCGGCGAGAAACGCTCTCCGCTGCAGCACGAGGATGCGCGACAACTCCCCGTCCGGTTCGTTCAGTGTGGTGACGCCGACGTTCTCGACCATGCTCATCGTCATCCCCCGTTCGACTGCACATTGCCAGACCCGAACCCTATCGCAAGAGTTGCCGTATACATTACAGTTTGTCGAATAGTTCATGTGACGGGTTAGCTGATCCCACAGGAGTCACCTTGACCGATCTCACCGCCCGGCCCGCGGCAGTCACCAGGGAGTTCACGATCCCGGAACTCGTGGACGCTGTCGCGTCGTCCATTCCGGACAGAGAAGTCGTCGTCTTCCGCGACCGGCGGATCACGCAGGCCATGCTGGCCGATCGTTCTCGCCGGCTCGCCGCTTATCTGACATCTCGTGGGCTCGGTGCCCGTACCGAACGCGACGGGCTCGACGGACACGAGATCGGCCAGGACACCCTCGGCATCTACGCGTACAACGGCAACGAATACCTCGAGTCGATGCTCGGCGCTTTCCGCGCCCGCGTCGCACCGTTCAACGTCAACTACCGCTATGTGGAGAAGGAGCTCGAATATCTTCTCTCCGATGCGGAAGCGAGCGCGATCGTCTACCACGCGGCGTTCGCACCGCAACTGGCACAGGTGCTACCAGCGCTTCCCCACATCGAGGTGCTGATCCAGATCGCCGACGACTCGGGCAACCCTCTGCTCCCCGGTGCTGTCGACTACGAAACCGTACTGGCCGAAACCTCCCCGGCCCCAGCGCCTGCCGCACAGTCACCGGACGATCTCTACATTCTCTACACCGGCGGCACCACCGGTATGCCCAAGGGCGTGCTGTGGCGTCAACACGATATCTACATGGCCTCCTGCGGCGGCCGGAACGTGTACACCGGGGAGTGCATCACCTCTCCCGACCAAGTGGCGTCGACCGCGGCCGACAATGCCGGATTCACGATGTTCGTGCTTCCCCCTTGATCCACGGCGCGGCTCAGTGGGCGTCACTGACCGGCATCCTCACCGGACAGACCCTGGTGTTCTCCCCTGTGGTCGACCGATTGGATCCGGAGGCAGTGGCACAGACGATCGAGGCCGAACGCCCCACCGCGTTGATGATGGTCGGCGACGCCATCGCGCGACCCCTCGCCGCCGAGTTCGAGAAGACCGATGCCGACCTGTCGTCGCTGTCGATCCTGGCCAACGGTGGTGCGATCCTGTCGCCCACGGTCAAGCAGCGACTTCTGGACCTCGTCCCCAAGCGGTGGTGATCGACGGGGCCGGTTCCTCCGAGACCGGAACGCAGATGACGCATGTCTCCAGCGCAGGCTCCGTCTCGACCGGTCGATTCACTCCCGGGTCGAACACATGCGTCCTCACCGAGGACCTCGACGGACTCGCCGAACCGGGGCACCACGACCTGGGTTGGCTCGCGCAACGCGGACACGTCCCGCTCGGCTACAAGGGTGACGCAAAGAAGACCGCCGCAACCTTCCCCGTCGTCGGGGGCGAGCGATTCGTCCTGCCGGGCGATCGAGCGCAACGACTCGACGACGGATCGATCCACCTGCTCGGCCGCGACTCGGTGACCATCAACTCCGGTGGCGAGAAGATCTTCGTCGAAGAAGTGGAAATGGCGATCAGCTCGCACCCCGCCGTCGCCGACGTTCTCGTCGCCGGACGTCCGAGCGACACGTGGGGCGAGGCGGTCGTCGCGATCGTCCAGCTTCTCCCTGACCATGCAGCAACGGCCGACGAACTGATCGAACACGCCGCGAAGTCGGTTGCACGATACAAACTTCCGAAGTCGGTGATCTTCACCGAAGCGATCCAGCGGAGTCCCGTCGGCAAGGCCGACTACCGCTGGGCGCGAGCGCAAGCTGCGTCTCTCGGTACCGGGTGACCGAGACCTGAGGTAGCGTTGGCGGCATGTCTGCTGCTTCGTGCGCGGCCGCTTGTGCCGCAGTGACCAGGACGTCCCGCTAGCGGCGGGGCGTTCTACTCACATCCCTGGACGTCCGGCCGCTTCGTGATCTGACCGGAGCGGCACGTTCGTGCTGCTCAGAGTTTCCTCTGAGCAATGGAGCACCTTTGTTCCCACACATTTCTTCTTCACACGGGCGCAGCAGCCCGTCCTCTGCACGCGCATGGCTGGTGTTGTGCACGATGTCCATGCTGCAGTTCTTCATCGCGGTTGACGTGACGGTGGTCAACATCGCCCTCCCCTCGATCGGCGCCGGCTTCGACGTCGGCGGGCATGCTCTGACCTGGGTCGTGGTCGGGTACACAGTCACCGGTGGCGGGATGCTGATGCTCGGTGGCCGACTGGGCGACCTGTTCGGGCGGCGGCGCGTGCTGCTGCTCGGCACCGGCCTGTTCGGCGCCGCTTCC
>BBEG01000010.1 GCA_001312645.1 Rhodococcus sp. JCM 9791 | reverse complement strand
GGGTGGCGGTCTTGGCTGCCTCCGGCTGAGCGCGGACCGCGCCGAGGAGCGCGACCTTGCTGACACGCTGCGGTACTTGGCGGCGAAGGTGTTCGCTACCAGGGTGCCCATCGAGTGCGCGACCAGGGCGGTCTGCTCGATGCCCTCGGTGTCGAGCAGCGCGCGCAATTCCTCGACCCAGTTGTCGATGCTCGCGGGCCCGGCGAACGGGGAGCGGCCGTGACCGGACAGGTCGTAGCGCAGCACGGTGTGGGTTTCGGCGAGCGCCGTGACCTGCGGCTCGTACACGGTGGTCGCACCGCCGAGGCCGTGGATCAGCACGACCGCGGGTCCGCTGCCGGTCTTCTCGACGAACAGCTCGCTGGTTCCTGCCAGGGTGAGGTGGTCCACGGCGGCAGGAATGCCGATGCTGTTGCGCAGCTCGCCGAGGCCGGGTGCCGAGACGATCACTTCGTCGCCCTCGACCAGGTACTTCGGCGGGTCGAAGCCGATGCCGACTCCGACCGGGGTGCCGGTAGCGATCACGTCACCGGGTTCGAGGGTGATGCCCGCCGAGAGCGTCTCGATGATGGTGGGCACGTCGAAGATGAGCTGGGCGGTGTTGGTGTCCTGCCGCAACTCGCCGTTGACGCGGGTCTGCAGCTGCAGGTCGTTGATGTCGATCTCGTCCGCGGTGACGGCCCAGGGGCCGAGCGGGCAGAAGGTGTCGAGGGACTTGCCGATGAACCACTGCTTGTGGTCGCGCTGCAGGTCGCGGGCGGTGACGTCGTTGATGAGGGTGTAGCCCCACACGTAGTCCATTGCGTCGTCGCGGCTGACCTTGGAGGCGCGCTTGCCGATGATGATGCCGATCTCGCCCTCGTAGTCCAGGGCCGAGGTGATATCGGTGTGCGGGTCGATCGGGTCGCCGGAGGCGATGACGGTGGCGGCGGGCTTGGTGAAGACCACCGGGTACTGCGGCACGTGCTGGCCGTCCGCGGAGCCGGTGGCGTCGAACCCGCTCTTGGCGAACTCGGCGGCGTGTTCGGAGTAGTTCCGGCCGACGCAGAACACGTTGCGGTGCGGGGTGATAGGGGCGAGCAGTTTGCCGCCCTCGGCGGGGGTGCTGGTGCTCAGTCGGCCGAGTGCGGCCTGGCCGCCGGCGATGATCTCCTGCAGCTCGCGCACTGGGCGCCGGTGTCACCGAACTGCACGGGCAGTGCAGCTCCGTTCGCGTCCACGGCGCAGACGACCGTGCCGTTCTTACCTTGAATCCGCGCGAAGCGCATGAGACCTCCTGTGAAACCAATGTGGACCAAACCGAGATGAGGTTCTTATTGGTTACGATAGGTTGAGGTCGCTGTGATCGTCAACACTTGATTTCTCGCTGTGTCGGCAGGGAGGGTGTAGATCAGACCCCTATAATTGGTTCGATTGGTACGTCGAGAGGAGTTGTTGTGACCTTGGCTGTGGGACCTACAGCGGCCGCTCTGCGGCACATCGAACACCTCGTCTCCGAACACCAGTTGGGCCCGGGGGACAAGCTGCCGACCGAGCGCGAACTGGCCGCCGAAGCCGGTGTCAGCCGAGCCGTGGTCCGATCCGTCCTCGAGGACCTCGAACACCGGGGAATCGTGGTGCGCCACGTCGGCCGGGGCACGTTCTCGCCCCGAGTGAATCCGCGGCTGCGGAAACGGCGAACCATCCCAGCCCCAGCGAGATCATGAGCTCGCGGCTGATCCTCGAACCGGAACTGCTCCCACTCGCCGTCGCCGCAGCGACTCGCGACGACATCGAGGAAATGCGGCGTTGCCTGCGCGGCGGCGACGGCGCCCGATCCTCGGAAGAGTTCGAGAGGTGGGACACCGCGCTGCACCATAGTTTTGCGCTCGCCACCCACAACATCGTCCTGATCGGGGTCAGTCAACTCCTCATCGACAGCCGTCAACAACCGATCTGGGGCGGGCTGAAGAAACGCACCTTCAATCCGGAGTTACATCGCGAATACTGCGGCGAGCACGAGGACATCGTCGACGCCATCGCCGACCGGGACCCGGACAGTGCCCGTACCGCGATGCGGACGCATCTGCGGCACGTCCGCACGACTCTGTTGGGGGACAGCGCCTGACCGCACCACCTACAGCACTCACTCGCGAAGCGTCGGCCCCTGGGTCGGACCAGGATTCGGTGGTCTCGTCGCCACGCGCGAACGCGGCCTCACCGCCAGCTGCGCGGCGGAGTGCGTGATGCCGGTGGTGTCGTAGACCTCGAGAATTTCCACGATGTCCCTGTCAGACTTCTTCATGCATCCGTCCGGTGGGAGTCGTTCGTTGGTGGTCGAAGACTCGAGCAAACCCCGGAGGGGCGTCTGTCAGGACGGACACAACGCCGGCCCGTGTCCATCGGCAGGGAGATCAGCTGTCCGTCGGTAGGGACGAGCGTGTTCGTCTACAGAGAGGTTTGTATGTCCGCTTGCATCACTGCTGATCCGCTGCCGATCTATTGCAAGGCCACTATGGACAGAATGGGTCGCAGGACTTAATATTCGGTCACTGTGACACGAAAGTGAGTGAAGCGATGGAAGATCCGATTGACATGATTCCTTTTACATTGGCCGAGGGGGCATCGCGAACACGCGCGACTCCACGTTGACCGATACCCGAAAGTAAACGTCGATGGCATGCCAAGAGGACTTCGCGCTCGTCCGGGGAGAAAGTGTCCTAGACGGTCCTGAAGCAGAGGAGCGAGTCAGCTGCCTATTGCCCGGCTTCCCGTCTCAAGCAGCTCAATGGACCCCTGTTGTATCAGTCGAAGTCGGTGCTGGTCCACGCAGCGCGCGGTTCAACCCTTCTTCGAATTCCATGAGTGCTGATGAAGAACTCGCATCCGGCCCCGCCAACGCGCTCGGCATAGTCAACGGAGACCCGTCCGTCACCACGGTGCCCGTGAGCAGGCTGTCGAAATCGACAGAGGCCGCTGCCCGCACGTTTCTACAACGGCGATTGGTGTATCGCTACGCTCGCACTCGCCGCATGAAATCCGGTGTCCACTCTCAGGGGGTGCAATCTCAGGGACTCCGCCGACCGTATCGCTGGGTCGTCAGGATGGCGTAAATGTTGACGACGCCTATCGTCCAGAGGGAATCGGGCCTCCATGCAGTCGATTTGTTAGAGACAGAGGGACCGGCGCTGGCATGAAGATGGTGCTACCAGCGGGTGTTCTCTCGCAGTGGCGGCGTTCATAATTGTTGTCGCGTTCGATCGCGATTGGTCGGTGGCCCGAGGGGAGTCGGCGATCCCTTCTTGCGAGTCTGAACGCTCACCTGGCGGGTGAGGTATTTCGATGTGAAAGTTGAGGTGTAGTGAACGTTCTGATCACCGGTGGTGCCACCGGCATCGGGAAGGCGATTGCCAGAGAGTTTCGGCGTGAGCGTGACGCGCGGATCATCATCACAGGACGGACCGATGCAACGCTGAGGGCAGCCGCTGAAGAACTCGACATCGATTTTGCGGTCTGTGATCATGCCGATCCTGCGCAGATATCCGCTCTTGCACAGACACTTCCGGGCGATCTGGATGTCATCGTCAACAATGCTGGAGGCAACATCGGGTTCGGTAGAGGCACTCGAGCGGGTCTTGAATCTGTGCGAGATGAGTGGCTGGACAACTACATTGCCAACGTGCTCACTGCGGTGCTGACGTTCGCCGAATTGGGGCCACGCCTGACCAACGGTGGAACCGTCATCAATATCGGCTCGATCGCTGCCGAGAGCGGAGCGGGTTCTTACGGTTCGGCCAAGGCCGCGGTCAGTTCCTGGACCATCGGACTTGCCAAGTCACTCGGTCAACGGGGCATCACCGCCAACGTGATATCCCCGGGATTCATCGCCGATACGGAATTCTTCAAAGGCCAACTGACTGCAGAGCGTGAACGCGATCTCATCTCGGCTACTCAGAACAACCGTCGGGGTTCACCCGACGACATTGCTGCCCTGGCACTGTTTCTGGCGTCACCTGGTGCTGCGCACATAACTGGTCAGACATTGCATGTCAATGGTGGAACATTTACTACTCGGTAAGGACTTGGTCGGGCCGTGCCACGCGATCACCCGATCCGCAGGCGGGCCACCCGGTTGGGTAGCTGCTTGAACCCTGAGCTGGCGCGTCGAGAGGTCCGGGCCACCCGGTGAGGAGCGCCTCATTGTTCCGGCAGGACTTCGAGATCCGCGGTGGAATTCGTTCAGATCACGGGGGCGAGCCTCCGGTTCCGTTGCCCGGAACTCTGTGGAAATAACCATCCTCCATCATTCAGACGATGCGGGAACGGTCGTGCCGGATCGTGCTGTCCTCGAGCGGATCGCGTCGGCCAGGAAGCGGCCTTGACCTGGCCGAGCATCCACATGATCTGGCTACCGAGTGTAGCTGCGGCAGGGCGAATTCTTGATTATATCCGACAGGCTCGACGAAATATTGGAGGATGCGGGCATAGCTACGATGTGGCGAGATGTGAACTGTAGTCTCCCTGGGGATACGGATGCCGCGCTCCTCCATCACCCTCGACCTCCGTACGGGGGACACGCCAACACGGAAGGCGGGGCTTCCCTGAACGGTGGGCACGGGGGTTACGTGCTTCAGGCGACTGTCACCTGAAGCAACTTCTCGTAGCTGTCGGACTGACCATCCCCGTCGCAGATCTTTGTCGATCAGTGTGGTAAGAAGACAATCCATTTGTCAACGCCAGCAACGAGATCAGCCTTTCGTTGCGGGAAGGCGGACGATCTTGCGTCGTAGCGTCGATTCACGGGCGCGATCATGCCCACCACCTGCAACAACGCCGGTAGCGCGCAGCAGATTGTGGGCGATCGCCGAGCAGAGCACCCAGGCGGAGTTCGCCCCCAACTTCCCCGGCGGCATGTGCGCCGGGGCCCGTCGATGAGGTCGGCGAAACGGTTTCGATGATTTGCGTGCCTGCGATGGGTGACATCGGCGTCGGCGGCTGGGGCGGTGGTGTGGGTCTGCGAATTCTTCGTTCGATCGAGCTCCTGGCCTCTTGAGGCGCACCAGTCGCTCGACTGGCTCACTCGGGGGCCCCGGGCCTGCAGATTCGGCTCCACGAGCTCTGCGGGCACGTAGTTCTCGCGGTGGCCGGACAGAGGGCCGTAAAGTGGTCCGTCCAATACAGGGTCGTGATCCGGTTACGCCCACGACTCGGGCGAGTCACGGCGATGCAACCTCGATGCCGTTTCTACGGGCTGGTGCCATTGCTGTGACGGTTCTGGTTGGTGCGGAAGGACGTTCGGGTACTGCTCGACGGCACCCCTACTGGGCAGTGGTTCACGATCGTCCCTGCGCGGTCGGCGGGGCCGGTCGATATGGTACGGCTCAGCGAAGTCATTTGTACCGGAAAGTAATTTCGCAGGTAGATATACACTAACCGTGATCCCGTTGTTTCTTTCCGAATCGAACGTCGGGCGCAGTCGGACGGCGATGCCGTGTCGTTCGGCCAGCGGCCCACCACGAACAATCCCATACGATGAGTCGCGACGCTGGTGGTCTCGCCGTCTGCGGTCAGCCGCTCGTTTATCTCGTTGAGGTCATGGGCGGGGATGCCTATACCCTGGTCGGTTATTTCGAGGAGCATCCCGCCATCGACCGCGCCGGAGAACGCGAACCTGACCGTGGTGTTCGGTGGTGAGGCGCGCAGGGCATTGTCGATAAGCTCTGCGACGAGGTGGGCAACGTCGGCGACGGCGCTGCCCACGAGGTTCCCTGCCGGCATCGCCCCAATGTGCACCCGCTCGTAGTTCTCCACCTGGGATACGGCCCCGCGCAGTACGTCGCCGAGCGGTGTGTCGGGCATACGGCCGAGACGCTTCCAGGTTCCGGCGAGCACGAGCAGGGAGTCGCCGGTGCGGCGCATCCGAGCAGCCAGGTGATCGAGTGCGAACAGGCTCTGCAGCCGGGTGGGGTCCTTCTCCTCGAACTCGAGCGATTCGATCAGCGAAAGCTGTTGTTCGACGAGGGTTTTGTTGCGTCGCGCGAGGGTTTCGAGCATCTCGTTGACCTGCCGCCGTAGGTGTGCCTGTTCACCGGCGAGGCGTAGAGCTTCGAACTTCATGGTGTCCACGGCGCGGGCGACCTGGCCGACCTCCTCGACGGGGTTCGCCCGGACTGGCGGCAGCACCATCGAGTCGATGTCACCACCTTCACGGATGCTGATGATCGCCTCGGGCAGGTCGTGCTCTGCGGCGCGCAGTGTGTCGTCGCGCAGTCGTCGCAGTGGCCGGACGAGCGAGACTGACATGCGCTCGCGAGGGCAACCGCGAGGCCGAGTACGGTGAGGACTGCGATGCCGTCGCGCCACGATTCCGCGCGGGCCTGGGATGCGAGGTCATCGAGGGTGGTGGTGATATTTCGCGCTGACGCGTCGACGAATTCCCGGTACCGGACCAGCGCGGTGAACAGGGAGTCGCGCAGAGCTCCGACGTCTGCGGCCGCGTCATCGAGATTCGCAGTCAGCAAGGATCGGTTCTGGACGTCGGCGATGAGCGCGTCCACGGGCGCCGATCGGGCAGCGTATCGGCAAGCACACGCAGCTCGGCGAGTTCGGTACCCATCGCAGTCGACCACATGAGCAACGCAGACGTGGGCTCGTCTCGCAAAGCAGCGAAGGCAATGACCTGATCGAGCAGCACCCACTGGATTGTCCAACTGTCGAGGAGGGTGGCGCCTTCGCTCAACACCATGGGGTTCGCCGTAAGGTTGATGATGATGCGGTAGACGTTGTTCGTGCGGGCGACGAACTCTTTGACGAGTTCACCGACGGCAAGGGGTCCCATCTCCCTGTCAGGCGCTGGCCAGCAGGTTCCTACCCTCTTCGAGGACCCTTGTCAGGGCGGCCGCAACCTGAGGTTCGAGATCGCTGTTCTGCAGCAACTCGACGATCGCAATGTCGGCTTGCGTGGCGGTCTCCACGCCTGGCTCCGGTGGTAGCGACAGGACCGTCGCAGCGGCGGCGCCCGCCACGCTTGTGCTGAACTCGGTGAGCGCCGGGAGAACAGCCATCTGCTCGGACTGAACGGCGTAGTGTCGGGACTCCTCCACGAGTTGAGTGACCCGGGACGCACCGAACAGGCTTGCCGCGATCACCGGTAGGCAGAGCAGCACGGCGACCTTCCACCGTAGGCGCCAGTTCTGCGGCGAAAAGGACCGGAACAGTCGCGCTGCTCGGCTCATGGCAGGATCGATTCCTTTCGAGCTTCGGGCGCCACCGGGCCTGGAAACGGCAATCTAGACGAAAATGGCGATGTCGAAACAGATTTAGAGATTGTCAGGAGGTCAGGTTAGGAACGGCCACGGGCGCCGCACAAGGGGGCCGCCACATCCGAATAGCATCTATACGCATGCCCGTATGTATCGAAGCGGCAGAATCCCAGGTGGACATCAGGTCGACGTCGGTGGGAAAGAACCAAGCTCGATCCGGAGGCACCGCAGGTTCGGTCCGCACACTCCCAGGGTGCGTACTGCATCACACATCATGCCGTGGATGTGGTGGTTGTCCTGGCGGGGAGACGAATCTGTGGCCTGAGAGGGGAAGGTGCAGGCCATGACCGGCGCGGCTGTCCCCAGCGCGTGGTGGATGCCCCACCGGCAGCGTGCTCCACTTGACGGTTTGGGCAGCGCCTCGGCCCACCGCACCCGGACGTTCTGCCCGGTCTCGGGGATCGAATCGGGCGATGTGAACTTCGAGGACGAACGCGGCGTACACCCACCCTGAATGCGTGCGAGTGTAGGTCAGATCGGCCCACCCACAACGCGATGGGCGCGTCGCCGATGAACTGCCGCTGAACCCGAACCGCCGGCCGCGGAGTCGCAGCCCGTTACTGTGCGTGGTCTTCCGACCCTTCAGCCGTGGTATTCCCTGTAACCCATCGGCTTTCATCGATCGTTCCACGGTGCACCGGGCCACCGACATTCCCTTTCGTTTCAGACTTGAGCGCACCTTTGCGGGCACCGTACACACCGAGATTGTCGGCATGAATCTTCCGAATCTCGGCCAGCACTTCGCGGTCACGCACCACGCGTGCCGATTCGGTCCGTTGTGGGATCAGATGGGCTCGGACCATGGACGGAGCGATCTGGGCGGCCTTCCCGCGTAAGGTCGCGCAGATCGGATCGACCCCGTGTTCGTCGCGGTGAGCAGCGGCGATTTCCACGATCAGCGCTGTGGGCGGTCGATCTCCGCCGCGAAGAGAATCGAAGCGGAATTCAGAATCTCGTTGTTCTCACGGAGGTTTCGAAATTCGCGTTCGAACTCTTTGATCCCGCAGCCCGCGCCGACGGCGGGGCCGTTGCTACTGCTCAGTGGTGGTCACGCCGGGCGTCTTGTCGGCGTTGATCAGGGTTTGTCGGGTGCAGGTGCGCAGCGACTCGACACCGAGCCTCGGGGCGATAGCTTTGCACGCAGCGAACCGTGAGGGGTATTCGTCGAGGTGTCAAGGACATCTCCACCGCTCGTTCACGCTGCTCGGCGGGGTAGCGCTTGGACATGATGTGCATCCCTCCTCAAGAAAGGACCCGACATCAAACCCGAGACGGTTCACATCGATCCTTCGGTAGTATTCGTGAGGTAGTCGCCTGACCGCTCGCCGTCGAGTGTCTTCACAGAGGTGTCAGGTACCTCTCGGGCGAGAGTGCATCATGATCAGTGGCCGCAGTGCCGAGTCGGTGCAACAGGATCTCGATCAGGTCCGGCGCGACTTTGGTCGTGATACCCCAGAGGAACAGGCCACGAAGTATCCCGCGGCTCATCGCTCGCCACGCGGCATCGCGCGACGGAGGCGTCACACCGTGGGATGCGAGACAGTCGAGGTAATGCCAAAGGAGGTCCTTTTCGCTTCTCCTCCGGTCCTCCACGGTCAACGCGGTCGCGATATGCGTTCCTACATCGAGGTACCACATGCCCCGTTGAACGAGTTGCCAGTCGACAAGGCTCATCGCTCCCGACGGGTCGACGAAGGTGTTTCCGATATGGGCGTCGCCGTGAATGACGCACCAATCCGATGATGCGTGCTCGGTTTCCAATGTGGAGACAAGTGACGTGTAGGCGCTGGTCAGCGAGGCCGCGTCATTGACCTCTGCGGGTACACGTTGGCCATTGGGGCCGTTGAAGTTGCCGTCTATCCGCGCGGTGATCGCGTCGTCCCCCCACGCCCTCAACGCGCCTGCCAAATTCGAAGCGAGCCAGTGCTTGTCCGCCCATTGCGCTTCGCCCCAGGTAGATGCATGAAGCTTGGCGAACTGACTAAGGCTGTCGGCCGCCTGGTCTGGCGTGATATGACTGGCCGCGTCGAGAAAGGAACCCCCAGCAGCCACGATGTCCTCGGTCAGCACCACTCCGTGGCGGGCATTAGAGTCGAAATCCGCCCAGACGCTTTGGAGTGTGCGAATGCCACTCGGCTCGGCCAAATCACGATAGAAATGGGCCTCGCGTTCGCCGACAAACCGCGCCTCCCGTCCTTGCTCGTTGAAGTAGCCTTTGACGCACAACCGCGACGACAGGCCCTCTGGTACCCCTCCATCGCACACGATGACGAATCGCGCATTCGTCGACACACGGTCCACAATTGGACCAGGAATCACATCGCGGACCTCGATTCCCGGAAAGCGTTGTTGCAGAGCGGATGTCAGCCATTGAGGCGACAATGCTTCCTCGAGAGTGTCCGGAACGTGCGCATTCATGATCGTTCTCCCTTCGTTCCGCTGCTCCCCGGGACCCCGATTGCCTTGAGATTGCTGTTTGTCATGCATGAAGTAGAACGTTGTAGTCTCACAACGAGAATGTAGTACTCATCGAGTAGATACTCCAGTACTCTTTGAGGCCTCGCTGAAAGTTGGCCTACCATGACTCGACGACGGCGGTCCTATACAGGTGCAGCTCAGCCCGCCGCAGGGCACCGACGATCATGGCACGGTTCACGATTCGACTAGATGGATAGCGGACGCCGGGCAAGCGATGGCCGACTCCCGGACGGCGTCGTGCAGTTCGGGCCCGGGGCTCTCGGTCCGCAGCACCACCACGCCGTCGTCGTCACGCTGGTCGAACACTTCCGGCATGTGCAGCACGCACATCCCGGAGCCGATGCACTTCTGAGTATCAACGCTCACCTGCATTGGGTATCTCCTTGTAGTCGTTCGAATTGACGCAAATTGATCGGTGAGAACCATTGTCATGTGATGCGCCTCACGAGTACGGTACAACATAAGTCAGATGCCTGTCTGAGAAAAGTTGGAAGGTGGTGGGCACATGCGGATCGTCACGGAAGACAGAATGTTGCTCATGATCAACGACTCGCTCCCCGTCTCCCCTCGACCTGTTTCACGCAAGGAGCAACGCGAGGCCACGCGAGAGCTACTTCTCACCACCGCAGAACGGTTGTTCGCCGAACAGGGCCTGTCTCAGGTGTCGATGCGGCACATCGTCGAAGTCGCCGGGCAAGGCAATAATTCTGCGCTGAAATACCACATCGGCACCCGTGCAGATCTGATCCGCGCAATCGTGCGGAAACACGGGGAGCCGGTCGCCGTCCGCGCACGCGAGATGGCGGAGAAAGTGCGCGGCTCAACCAACCCTCGCGACCATTTGGCGGGCCTTGTGCTGCCTTACACCGAACACCTGGCCGGCTCGGCAATCCCAGCTGGAATGCTCGGTTCAACGCTCAAGTGGCCGTCGATCCGGTATTCCGTGAGGAGATCCTGACCGGCGACCTCGTCCCGATCCCCGACTACGAGAACTGGAGAGGCGTGCCGGAACTGACGCCGGCCGAGGCCCTTCTGCGCAGGCAGGCCATGCGCATGGCAGTCATGCATACCTGCGCAGAACAGGAACGACTCGCCGCCACCACCGGCGACCCCGCCGACTGGCACATGATCGGCGAAGGGCTCGCCGACGCCGTCACCGGGCTGCTCACCGCCCCCTGTCACCCCCGAAACGCTCACTCCGAACCCACAGCCAACGAAGGGAACAGCCCGTGAAAGCTACCGAGACGACCGCCCGATCGGATCGTTGACCGGCCGACGACCTCTACCCCCCGAAATATCCGAAAGGACCGGGTGCCCCTTCGATCCGCCCGCCGCACGGTTCCGGTTACAGGAGGAACAGGGCCCGGTCGCAAAGGTGCCACTGCTCAATGGCGCACACGTCTGGTTCGTCACCGGTTACGAAGAAGTCCGCAAGGCCATCTCGGACACCCGCCTCAGCTCCGATGTGGTGCGCAACACCAACGCCATGTCCCTGACCTCCGAACAGGTGACGGCCGGCGGCTGCCCCGCCCAGCCGGACCTGCAGCGCACCGACGGCATGTTCATCTTCATGGATCCCCCGGAACACTCGCGGCTACGCAAGGTGCTCACCAGCCAGTTCACCGTGCGTCGCATGCGTGCCCTGGATCAGCGAGTGCACGAGATCACCGACGAGCTCATCACCGCCATGCAGGACGCCGGCACCACCGCCGACCTCGTGGAAGGTTTCGCGTTGGCTCTACCGTCCCTGGTGATCTGCGAGCTCCTCGGCGTGCCGTACGAAGACCGGGCAGAGTTCCAGGAACGGAGCGCGATCACCCTCAACATCAACAACACTCCGGAACAGCAGCGCGACGCCGGGCTCGCACTGTGGGAGTTCATGCGCAATCTGGTCATCGCCAAACGCGCCGAACCCGGTGACGACATGCTCTCGGGCCTGATCAGCGGCGAACTGGCCGCCGATCCACCGCTGACCGATGCCGAGCTGATCGACATCGGCGTGACGCTTCTCGGTGCAGGCCACGAGACAACCGCCAATATGCTTGCGCTGAGCGTCTTTGCACTGCTGGAGCACCCGGAGCAGCTCGCTGCGCTCCAGAACGATCCGACACTCATCGACGCAGCCATCGAGGAGCTGCTGCGATACCTTTCGGTTTCACATACCGGCCCGACCCGCATCGCATTAGAAGACATCACCCTCGGTGAGGTCACGATTCCGGCCGGCGACACTGTCGTGATCTCGTTGCCCACCGCCAACCGGGATGAAGAGCGTTGGCCGGAGCCCGGCCAGTTGGATGTCACCCGCCCGCGCGACACCGGGCATATGGCCTTCGGCTACGGCATCCACCAGTGCCTGGGCCAGCAGCTCGCGCGTGTCGAGCTGCGCGTGGGGCTCGTCGAACTGTTCAAGCGCCTGCCTGGTCTCCGACTCACCGTTCCGGCCGCAGAGATTCCCCTCCGGACCGACATGGTGGTCTTCGGAGTTCATTCCCTGCCCGTCGCGTGGGACTGACGCGCACCACCTCCTCCGCGAGGTAACTCCGCACGATGAATTCGGCGCCGCGGCAGCTGCGCCCGGCACGCACCCAGTGGTCGGATCCGCGCTGCACGCTGCCCGGACCGGCACTGGGTGCGTGTCCTCACTGCGTCCGTGAGCAACCCTGACCTCCTGATGTCCGGCGCGCACTACACCACTCCCACAGTCCGTCACACTCGGTCGCCAGCAACACTTCTGCCTTCAAGGGGCGAAGTGGTGCCGTCAGCCGATCAGTGATTGACACATCGTCATCCACCCTCTAACTTCACCACCAAGTATTGTTGACCCAGGCCCAACGCGAGCTTCCCACAGCCCTCGGTCGACTTCACTGCAGTGCACCTTCGAATGCCTTATCCATGTTCGGAACGTCTTCACGTCCATGCAGTTTGCCGTCTTCAGATCCGAGTCCACGCCTACGCGGGACCACGGCACGGGGTCGAGATCTGCACGTACCGAAAGGAGTCAGGTGGTCACCAACAGTTTTCGACGCCCGACCATGCCTGAGCCGGGAACCGCACAGTTGCGAGCAGTCCGATGACCACTACCGAGAAGGAAACGGGCAACTCGGTCGGCACCCGCGTTCCTCGGGTCGAAGACGCTCGGTTACTCACCGGCTCAGGAACTTTCGTTGACGACATCGTTAGACCCGGCATGCTACATGCCTGTTTCGTGCGCAGCCCCTACGCTCGCGCACGAATTCTCGATATCGACACATCGGAAGCGCTCGCGGTCGATGGCGTCACCGCGATCTATCTCGCTGCAGACCTGAATTCCGGCGTCCACGAGTTCAGGTACACAGCAGAGCGTGTCGCCGATCGCCTGGTCCGTGTACCACTCGCGGAGGACGAGGTCCGGTTCGTCGGAGATCCGGTCGCACTCATCATCGCCACCGATCGCTATGTGGCGGAGGATGCGGCCGAGCGGGTCCTCATCGAGTACGAGCCGCTGACTCCGGTGGTCGATTACGAAACGGCCTATGAGAACACTGAACTCGTGCACTCGTATGCGCCATGCAATCTGGCGGGTGAACTCTCCGGTAGACCATTGTCGGAGTTGAAGCCCATCTTCGATAGTGCCGCGCATGTCGTCGATCAGACAGTGCACCAGCAGGCCCACATGCCCATGCCGATGGAAACCCGAGGAGTGGTCGCGGAATGGTCGGCAGCAGCGGGCGACATGACAGTCTGGACGTCCACCCAATCGCCACACGAGGTGCGGATGGTGTGCGCACGAGTCCTCGGAATCGATGAGCATCGAGTGCGGGTGATCGTGAAGGACACAGGAGGTGGATTCGGGCAGAAGGTAGTGCCGCAACGCGAGGAGATCTGCGTCATGCTGGCCGCCAGGAAGGCCGGGGCCACACTCAAGTGGATCGAAGATCGGCAAGAGCATCTGATGTCTGCGGGAATGGCCCGCGAGGAACATGGGACTGGGCGCTTCGCGTTCGACGCCGACGGAATGCTCCTTGCCGCCGACCTCGAGTATGTACAGAACGTGGGCGCCTACCCGGTCACACCTCCGATGACCGCAGGCGGGGTTGTCGGAATGCTGTTCCCGGGGCCGTACCGGGTTCCTGCCGCCACCTTCAGAACGAAGTTGGTGTACTCCAACACAGTTGGACGAGGAGCCTATCGCGGACCCTGGCAATTCGAATCGATGGCCCGAGAAGTGGCACTCGACACCGCGGCACGGCGCCTCGGCATCGATCCGATCGAACTGCGCAGGAGAAATCTGCTGCGAGTCGACGAACTGCCGGTATCGAACCCCAACGGTATGCCCTACTCGGACGTCACACCGCGGGAGACATTCGAGCAGGCACTCGAGATCCTCGACTACCCCGCGTTTCGCCGCGAACAGCACCTCGCTCGCCTGGACGGTCGATATATCGGTGTGGGTACATGCACGTACCTCGAACCCACTACGGGCGTGACGGCATTCCACGGCACCGAGGGTGCCACCATTCGCATCGAGCCGTCCGGCAAGGTCAACGTCTACGTTGCCGGTGGATCCTGCGGAAACAGCTTGGAGACCACCGTGGTCCAGCTGACCGCCGACGCGCTCGGTGTCGAGATCGGGGACGTCAACACAGTCCAGGGCGACACTGCGATCACACCCTTCGGCGCCGGAACCGGCGGTAGCCGATCCGCGTCGATGACCGCCGGCGCTGTGGCGCAGGCCGCGGCGATCCTTCGGCAACGGATTCTCGCACTCGCCGCGCACACGTTCGAAGTCGACACCGACGATGTCGAGTTCTCGCGCGGTCGGGCCACCGTTCGCGGTGTACCGAACAGGGAGTTGAGCCTCGCGAGATTGCCGACATCGCATACTTCCAAGCCCAGACACTCCCGCCGGGCCTTACCTTCGGCCTGGAGGTCAGCGAACGATACCGGGCAGAGAGTCCGCTGATCTGGGCCAACGCGACCCACGTGTGCACATGCGAGGTCGACATCGAAACCGGTGAGGTAACACTGTTGCGCTACATAGTAAGTGATGATTGTGGCCCCATGATCAATCCGAACGTGGTCGAAGGACAGATCTACGGCGGTACGGTCCAGGGCATAGGTGGTGCCCTCTACGAGCATCTTGCCTACGACGACGCCGGAAACCCGATCACCACAACTTTCATGGACTATCTACTCCCCACTGCCAATGAGGCCCCGGTGATCGAATTGGGCCATATCGAAACCCCCGGTCCGCCCCGGCGGCTACAAGGGTGTAGGCGAAGGTGGAGCGATCGGCTCGGCACCTGCGGTGGTCAATGCTGTCGTCGATGCGTTGGCGCCGTTCGGCGTCGAGGTCGATCACCTGCCGTTGAGCCCTGCCACGATCATCGGCATGCTCGATTCCGCCCGCGCCGAGGCGGTGACCACATGAAACCTTCGGCGTTCGAATACCATCGGCCCGCCACACCAGAGGAGGCTGCCGAACTCCTGGCAGAGTTCGGAGACGACGCCAAGCTCATCGCCGGTGGTCAGAGCTTGATGCCGATGCTCAACCTTCGATTGGCCGCGTTCGAGCACTTGATCGATATCAGACAACTCACTGGTCTTTCCGGAATAACGCATGATTCGGACTCCGTCGCGATCGGTGCCACCACGAACCAGGCAACAGTCGGCAGGTCTACCACCGTCCTCGAGTCAGTACCGTTACTCTCCCGAGCCACCCCGTTGATCGGACACTTCCCGATCCGCAATCGCGGCACGCTCGGTGGTTCCGTTGCTCACGCTGACGCCGCTGCGGAATACCCTGCGGTGGTGTTGAGCCTCGATGCCGAACTCGAGGCACTGTCCTCCACCGGCCGACGAACCATACCGGCTTCCGAGTTCTTCACTGGGATGTGGACCACGGCCTTACGCGACGACGAAATTCTCACAAAGGTCACCTTCTGTCCGGGAAGCCGAAGCGGGTTCGCAATCAATGAATTCTCGCGCCGCAAAGGCGACTTCGCCATGGCAGGAGCCTGCGTAGCGGTGAAGATCGACGACAATTCACGAGTCGAACGCTGCAGCATAGGACTCTTCGGCCTGGGGTCGATACCGATGCGGGCAACCTCGACGGAGCGCTCCCTCGTCGGTTGCTCGATCGACGAACTGCAGGTGCGCGACGTCGGCCACGTCGCGGTGTCCGACCTGGAGTCGGTTCCGGCCGACCTGCACGGTTCCGCTGCGTACCGCACACGCGTCGGCGCAACGATGGTGTCGCGCGCCTGAAGAGCGCTCTTGAGGAGGCAATCGATGACTGATGTCGAGATTACGATCGAGGTCAACGGCACAGTGAGGCGCTCGTCCGTCCCGCCGCGGCTGACGCTGGCCGACTTCTTACGGGTCAACTGTGGATTGACCGGGACCCACCTGGGTTGCGAACACGGAGTCTGTGGCGCGTGCACGGTCTTGATGGACGGTGAGGCCGTACGGGCATGTCTTGTCTTCGCAGTTCAGGCCGACGGCACCTGCATCACCACTGTCGAGGGCATCGCCTCGCCCGACGGCACGCTCGCACCCATCCAGGAAGCCTTCCGCGAACACCACGCTCTCCAATGTGGCTTCTGCACACCAGGTTTCATTGTCACCGCTACAGCACTGTTACGGGACAATCCCGATCCGACGGACGAAGAGATCCGTGACGGGATTTCCGGAAGCATCTGCCGCTGCACCGGCTATCAAGGGATTGTGGCCGCCATTCGTGCCGCGTCGACCACCGCCTGAACTGTTGATTCGACCAATACAAGGATCTGAATGAAACTGGAGAATACCTTCTGCATTGCCGTCCCCATCGACGAGTCTTGGCGTGTATTGCTCGATATCGAACGAGTCGCTCCCTGCGTTCCGGGAGCTACCATCACGTCCCACGACGGTGACAAGTACTCCGGCAACATCAAGGTCAAAGTGGGCCCGATCGCGTTGAAGTACGCCGGCATCATCGAAATGCGCTCCACGGATGAAGCCGCGAAAGTTGTGGTCTTCGAAGGTAGCGGTCGAGAGGCTCGCGGAAACGGTACGGCAAGCGCGGTCATCACATGTCGCATGTCCGAGTCGGGCGGCAGTACCGATGTCTTTGTCGAAACCGAACTCGACATCACCGGCAAGCCCGCGCAATTCGGACGCGGAGCACTCGCCGAAGTCTCCAACAAGCTCATCGGGCAGTTCGCCACCAACCTCGCAGAACAGATCCTTGTGTCTGCAGGAACTTCGAACATCGATGCCTCGGAGAGCGCAGGCCCGAGCCCATCGGACGGCACCGAGCCGGCAGACGTGAAAACAAGCAATGACGCCTCTACCCCCATCGCAGGCCGCACTGCTACTGCACCGCCGATAGACCTCCTCAATATCGGCGGCCGACGTGGCCGTATCACCCGAGTGCTCATCCCCGCAGCGGCGGTGGTATTCGTGGTCCCCCTGTTGGTCCGGTGGCGTCACCGCACTTCTGCCTGAATCTCGGATTCTCGCGTTGACCGGCCTGATGCACCATCCGACCGGAACGAGCGACTCAGCGGAGCCGCTCATGAATAGAAATGAGGCACAACATGTCAGGAAAACTCGAAGGAAAAGTAGCCTTCATCACCGGTGCAGGCCGCGGTCAAGGACGAAGCCACGCCGTCCGTATGGCCAAAGAAGGCGCCGACATCATCGCAGTAGATGTCTGTAAACAACTCGACGGCGTCAAGATCGCGATGTCGACACCCGACGACCTCGCCGAAACAGCCGACCAGGTCGAAGCGTTGGGACGGCGCATTCACGCTGTCGAAGCGGACGTGCGCGACGAAGACGTCATGACAGAAGTTGTGCGGGAGGCGTCGCCAAGTTCGGTCGCCTCGATATCGTCGTGGCCAATGCCGGGTTGGCCAGCGAAGGCGCGACCCTCGACGAAATGACCCAGAAGGCATGGCGCGACATGATCGACGTCAACCTGACCGGCGTATGGACCACCACGAAGGTGGCCACTCCCCATATCGTGGCCGGCGGCCGAGGGGGATCGATCATCTTGACCAGTTCCGTCGGCGGCTTGCGCGGCGCGCGGCATATCGGTCACTACATCGCGGCGAAGCACGGCGTCATCGGCCTGATGCGCACACTGGCGTTGGAACTGGGCGACAAGCGCATTCGTGTGAACACGTTGTGCCCCACCAATGTGGGCACCCCGATGCTCCTCAATGACGAAACCTACCGACTTTTTCTGCCTGACCTGCCGAACCCGACGAAGGAGGACTTCGCCGAGGTCGCTCAGACGGGCCAGATTCTGCCGACACCGTGGGTCGAGCCGGAGGACATCAGCGCGGCGGCATTGTTTCTCGCGTCCGACGATGCTCGCTTCATCACCGGCGTTGCCCTGCCGATCGATGCTGGATCGTTGCTCAGATAGAAGCCGTCACAGCAGGAGTCCCCGGACACGACGGCCGAAACCTATCTCATGTCGTGTTGTGGTTCTCCGGCGGCACAGGGTAATTCGATCTGCGCTCGGTCCGTAGCGACCGAGAACGTTCCGCCGTCCCCGTCACCCACACGACTCGTTTGTGCGTCAAAATCCGAGAGGTCGATCATGCGTCGAATCACACCGTATCCGAAGCTCGTGTCAGCGCTGTGTAGCAGCGCACTGGTCCTGTTCGTAGCAGCCTGCGGAGGTAACACCGCAAGCAGCCAGCCCGGAGGCGAAGAGGGCGGTCCTGTGGCCGGTGGTTCGGCAACGATTCTGCAGGCGGCCGAGCCTCCGTCCCTGGACCCAGCATCGATGTCCAATGTCTATGCCTTCCACGCAGCATTGGGCAATGCACTGTACGGGACGTTGATGATCAACGACACTGAGACGTTCGAGATCGAATACAAGATGGCCACTGACTTCTCGTCCACCGACGGTGGGTCCACGTACAACCTTACGCTCCGGCCCGACCTGATGTTCACCGACGGCACGCCACTCAATGCGGAAGCCGTCAAATACAATTGGGACCGCCTGCGCGATCCCAGCCTCGGCTCGACCTCGACCAGACAAGCAGTCCAGGTCGCAAATACAGAGGTCGTCGATGCCACGAATCTGAAGGTCACAATGACGGCACCGAACCCGCATTTCGCGGAATCGCTCGTTGCTGGCGCGCTGAACTGGATCGCGTCACCGACCGCGTTGGAAAAGGGGCGGCAAGCCTTCGATGAGAATCCGGTTGGTGCCGGGCCGTTCACATTGGTCGACTGGACCCGCCAAGATGCCGTCGAGCTGGTGAAGAATCCGGATTACTGGGACGCGCCCAAGCCATATCTCGACAGCCTCACGATCAAGGGCGTCCACGACACCAACCAGCGAATGAACGCGATGATCACCGGCGCCGCCGATCTGACGCTGGAGTCGACCGTAGCCAACATCCGTCAGGCGGAAGCCGCGGGCCTCCAGACGGAGGTCGTGCCCACCGGAGGCGGCCAGAACATCGGAATGAACTACCGCCACGCCCCCTTCGACGATGTACGAGCCCGACGGGCTGTCAGCTTGGCGCTTGACCTCGATGCGCTGAACACAATGGTCTACAACGGTGAAGGCGAGGTCCCTGAGACCTTCTTCCCTGAAGAATCGCCCTTCTTCAGTGACATCGCTATCCAGGAGTCGGACCCCGAAGAAGCCCAGCGACTGTTCGACGAGTTGGCGGGAGAAGGCAAGCCGGTTCGTTTCACCTTCACCTCCTTCCCTACATCGGATGCCAAGACCCTCGCTGAAGGGGTACAGGCACAGCTGAGTGCGTACGACAATGTCGAGATGGAAGTTGCGATGCTCGATGCGGCAACTGCGACCACGCGGCTCGTTACCGGCGACTTCGACATGATCATCACGGCCGCGATTGTCCAGGATCCCGATTTCGCGTTGTGGACGGCACTGCACTCGCAGTCACCCGGCAACTTCAACGGCACCAACGATCCTGAGCTCGATGCAGCGCTCGACGCCGGCCGCGTGAGCGAGTCCTTCGAGGAGCGGAAGGAAGCTACGACATCGTGCAGGAACGCTTGGTCGAGTCCGTCCCGGGAATCTGGTACGTCCGTGCAGTTCCTTCGGTCATGTATGGCGCCGACGTGCATGGCGTCGAGTTGTATACGCTCGCCTCGCCTTTGCCCGAAGAGCTGTGGATCGGCTGACAACCAGCAGAGGCGGAATTCACCGACACTCATCGACAGGCGTGACGCGGGTCCCGCGGTGTGTAGCCCTTGGCAGGGAACACCCGCGAGATTCGTGCCCCGAGGATCGATCATCGTCGCGACGACCACGTCGATGCGGGTGCCTCGCGCCGCGTTCCACGCCGATCGCAGCCTCGGACTCGACGCCGGTGTTGCCGTCGACTCACCCTGAATACGAATCGGCGGTATCGATGAGTGTTCTGCCAGCCTCAAACGCGCCGAGCACGGCGAAGGATGCGTCACGGTCGGGATGGTCCAGCCGAAAGAGTGAATCGCCCCGTGCATGATCACACTCCCACGTTTGATTTTATTATCTCACCCGCTATCCTGGCGCGCGCCGGGAGGCGGAGCGTGGACTGCTCTTCCTCGTCCTTCGATGAGCAGGACAGGCCCAAACGTTACGCCAGCCAGCCGGAAGCCTGCCAGGGCTCGAGCACATGGCGGCCTGGTCAGCCCTGCGCCGAGGATTCGCCTTCGACATCTGCATGGTGTCCGCGACATTCGACGACGACGCGAGCACCTGTCTCGTCGTCATGGGCTAGGGCAAGGGGTAGCCGTGATTCTTCCTGTTGACCACCAATGCCTTGAGCAGCCGGCGGACGCATCATCACCGGCGGGCAAGACGGGGAACACATCGAGACAGCGTTCGGGAGCGTGCCGGATCGCGTCGGCGAGAGCTCCGTCGGCGAAGCCCTGAACATCGGCGACAGGCCGCACCGGGTGTGGGCTTCACGGGCGAGTGGGAGTCGGACACTGCCATCGCGCATGTCGCGAAAGAGATAGCGTCGACGAGCGGGTGCGCGGAGGGAATGGGACGCGGCGGCAAAGGCACGCAAGGCAGCGACGGTCGCATACTCAACGCGGGCGAGTGGCGGATGAGAGCGGCCTCACAATGAGAACTCGGAATTGCTTCTCGACCGCAGGTTTCGAACGAAGCCGGAGTCTTCTCAGCTTCGGATCGGCACTGATTGGTAACCGGCAGAGTCCTGTTCAGGGCGTTGCGATGATGTGTGCAGGAACGTTGTCGCATTGGCATGGCGCTTGCGCCGGAATGGGGCGAGTTTCAACAGATAGTAGAACTCGCCCCATCGAGCTACCACGCACTTCATACTGGAAATGCCCCATAGTTCGGGATTTTAAGTGGCACCGGTTCCATCTCGTGGAGGTCGTATCGTCACGAAATGAGCTCTGGTGAACGGAATCATCGGTCGACGTGCTGTTCGGTCGAACCGGCTATTTCAGCATGCTGCCCGCGTCGACGGTCAGCGGGAGCCCTGTGACGTACCGAGATTCGTCGGAGGCCAGGAACAGAACCGCGTTGCTGATGTCCTCGGGTTCGACCCATCCGATAGGCAGCACGTGCATTGTCTGTGCAGCTGCCCTGAGATCCTCCGGTCCGGGATTCTCCAGGTCGGGACGGAACATCTTCATCGTCGCCTCGTGCATGAACATCGGTGAGTTCACGTTCGTAGGGTGCACGGAATTGACCCGGACGAAGTGCTGCCCCAATTCCACGGCGAACGAACGCATCAGCCCGACCACGCCGTGTTTGGCGGCGATGTAGGGGCCCATGTGCGCGTGCGACTTCAAGCCACCCACCGAACTTGTCAAAATGATCGAGCCGCCCTGCTCACCCGAGAGAATGTGCGGTACTCCGGCTTTGACCGATTTCCACACGCCCGAGAGGTTGATGTCGATCATTTCCTGCCAGTCGGACTCGGCGGTCCGATCCAGAGTTGCACCGCCGTTGCCGATCCCGCATTCGCCACGATGATGTCGAGCCGGCCCAACTGTTCGACGCCGGCGTCGACTTCAGCCTTCAATGCATCGTAGTCACGTACGTCTACTTCCGCTGTGACGATACGCCGGCCGAGAGCCTTGACGAGGTTCGCCGTCTCCGCGAGGTCGTCGGGCTTCGCCGGCGCAATCGAAGCGTCAGGTCTGATCGGTTTGCAGATATCGATTGCGATGATGTCGGCACCCTCTTGCGCGAGTTTCACCGCGTGGCTGCGTCCCTGGCCCCGCGCAGCTCCCGTGATGAACGCGACTTTTCCTTCTACCCGTCCTGTCATGATTCCACCTCACTTGTCGCACATCCGGCGTCGGCCGTAATGTGACATGACCGTTGCGGTCACTCGTCGCACGAGTGACCGGATAGCTTTGCTGTCGAATTGTGTTCGTAGATTCGGAGGTGCTGCGTCTGTTGGTCGATCAGGTACTGCACGTCCGGCCGGTCATGCGACCGGTGTGAAGTCGACGTGAAGCTCGGTCAGGCCCCTCAGAAGGAAGGAGGCTCGTAGGTGTATCGACGGTCACCCGCAGGACCGTGGTGTGCCTCACTGATCGAGAAACTCCGTGTCCTGTCCAGAAGTCGATTCATGGTCACGTTTGCCTCCACGCGGGCGAGCGGTGCGCCCGCGCAGGTGTGCAGACCTCGACCGAACGCCACGTGATCGTGGAGGTTCTTGCGTCCCAGCTGGAATTCGTTCGGATCCTCGAACTTACGCGGGTCCCGGTTGGCTGCCCCGAGGCACAACATCACGATCGTCCCGGCTGGGATGTCGACATCGCCGATAGTGGTGGTTTTGCGGGCCAGTCGAAAATCGACCTTGGTCGGGCTGTCCATCCGCAGAGATTCCTCCAAGAACGGCCGGATCAGGCTCCGATCCGCGCGAAGCTTCTCCTCGAACTCGGGGCGATCGCCCAACGTCCGTAGCCCCGCGCTGAGGAGTTTCGTGACCGTCTCCTGGCCGGCAGCGAACAAGAACGTGGCAGGCCGGACCACTTCTTTCACCGTGGGAGTTGATCCGTCGGGATAGTCGCCGTCGCGAGGCCGGTGAGAATGTCATCGCGGGGCTCGCTTCGGCGGTCGGAGATGTAGCCGCTGAACATGTCGTCGAGGTATTCGAGCGGGTTGGTGGCCACCGGCGTGTGGTCGAGGGACCCGACATTGGGACGAGATTGGCCGGCGAGTCGATTGCGGAACTCTGCGCGATCCTGCTCGGGCACGCCGAGCAGGTCGGTGATCACGAGTGTGGCAAACGGTTTGGCGTACTCGCCGAGAAACTCGCAGTGGCCGTTGTCGATGAATTCGTCGAGTTGGCGATCTGCCAACTTCCACATGTACTGCTCGTTCTCCTGCAGGCGTTTCGGAGTGAGCATCCGGCCCAGCAGTGAGCGAGCGCGTGTGTGGTCGGGAGGATCCATTGTCACCATGTGCTCGAAGATCGGGAACAAGTGCCGATGCGCTTCGATCTGTTCGGAGATGTCGTCGCCTTCGGGCTCGAACGGCAACGGAGGAAACGGCCCTCCGATCGCATTGACGGCAGAGAGATCTTCGGAGTTTCTGAACGCCTCCGTGACCTCCCGATGTCCGGTGACGACGACCACGCCGTAGTGCGGCTCCCGAAACACCGGATTGCGACTTCTGAGGTGGTCGAAGTACTCGGACGGATCCTGCGCGAGTGCTTCGTCACTGAAGTAGTCGAGTGACGTGAGATCGGTCATGGGTTGTGGACCTTTCGAAAGAGGGAGGGCATCTCGTGACCGACGACAGCTTGGCACTACGCGTACTGACCATGGTGTCGATCGGCCGGTGTCGAGGGCAGGGGAACTCGCCGTTCAGGACTGTTGAGTGGCGACGCTGATTGCCTGGCGGGGGCATGCGTCGACGGCGGCACGGACCTTGGGAAGCAGAGCTTCCGAAGGGTTTTCGTCGCAGGTCGCGATGTCGCCGTCATCGGGCAGGTTGAAAATCTCGGGGGCGATCTCGGTGCACAGTGCGTGGGCTTCGCACATGTGCGGATCGACCGACACCGTCAATCGTGATGTCACCATGGGTCTTCTTTCGCTCGTGGAGTCTGCCGGCTCATCGCATGGCAATCCGAATGTTCTTGACCTGAAGGAACTCGTGGAGTCCTTCGAGTCCACCGGTGCGACCGAAGCCGCTCTGCTTGTATCCGCCGTAGGGACCTGGGGAGAGATGTCGCTGAAATGGTTGACCCACACGGATCCCGCCTCGAGTTTGCGGGACACCCGATGGGTTCGACCGAGGTCGGTCGTGTGCACGAAGGCGTTCAATCCGTACGATGTGTCGTTGGCGATGCGCACCGCGTCAGCCTCCGTGTCGAACCTGATCACGGAGACAACCGGGCCGAACGTCTCCGTACGAGCGAGACGTGAGGAGTTGTCGACCTCTGTGAAAACAGTGGGCTCGATGTAGTACCCGTCCGCAAGTCGATCACCGATTCTGTCGCTGCCGACTCTCTTACCTCCGAGAATGAGCTCACCGGCACGCTCGGACACAGCATTGTCGATCTCGCCGAGAATTCGATCAGCGGCAGAGGCACTGATCACCGGACCGAACGACACTGCGGGATCGAATGGATCGCCGATATTCGCTGCACCGATGGCCCCGACGAACTTGTCGACGAAGGCGTCGTACACCGATGACTGGACCAGAATACGGCTGGCGCACGCGCAACTCTGCCCGGATTGCATGAGGGGGCCTGGTGCGCCGATATGGCAGCGGCGAGGTCGAGATCCGCATCATCGAAGACGATATCGGCCGACTTTCCGCCGAGTTCTGCGACGACGGGGGTCAGGTTCGTTGCCGCCTCACGGAGGACTTCCCGAGCAGTGGCAGTGCCACCCGTGAAGTGGATCTTCCGGATTCCCGGATGACGTACCAGGGCGGCTCCACCGTCCGGACCCGACGGCACCACGTTGACCAGCCCGGAAGGCAGGCCGACTTCCGAGCACAGCTCACCGAAGCGGAGGGCGGCAAACGGTGCGAACTCGGATGGTTTCAACACCACTGCGTTACCGGCCGCCAACGCTGGCGCGACACACGCTGCGGCGACAACCAGCGACCCGTTCCAGGGAGCGATAACTCCGACGACACCGTACGGCTCGCGCTCGATCAAATTGACGTCGAAGGAACCCGACACTGGCGTGCTTGCACCGTGCGGCTTGTCGACATATCCGGCGAAGTGGCGCAGGAACTCCTCGAGCAGCGGTGCGGTGGCGGCGTAGGAGACCGGGACCGCGTAGTCGTGGGTGTTGAGTTGCGCAAACTGCGATAGATTCGCGTGCACAGCCTCTGCAAGGTCGAACAACAAGTCGCGACGGCGTGCGGGAGTGAAGGACATCCACTCACGATGCGCCTCCCAGCCTGACGTCACTGCCTGATCGATCTCCGTGGCACCGGCCAGGGCTATTGTGGCGTTGATCTGGCCAGTTGCGGGATAGATGTGATCGTGTGTGCCCCCGGAGGACTGCGTGAGCTGGTCACCTCCGATGAGCAGGCCTCGAGGTAGAGATAGACTGGCGGCCCGATCGTCGCCGGTGGTGGGCGTGTCGGTGGTCGTAACCATGATGCTCCTCGACATTCCGTCAGATACTCGTGCTCAGCGAACGCAGAATCCGGCGTCGAGTGCCCACTGGGTTCCCGTGATGAACTTCGCTTCGTCCGACACCAGGAAGGCGACGGCACCGGCGATGTCGTCGGGTTCGAGCATCGGCAATGGCAGTGCGTTCTCCATGCCCGAGATCGAGTTGCTCCCTCCTGCGGCCGCCTGCTCCATCATTGCTTGCATCGCGTCGTTGATCGTCATCCCGCTCGCGACGCCCGTCGGGTGAATGGTGTTGACCCGAATCCACTCCGGAGCGAGATAATTCGCCCAGGATTGCATGAGGCCGACCAGACCTCGCTTGGCTGCAGCGTATGCTGTGCCGCTCGCGAACAGGGATCCTGTGGCCTTGATACCCGCGGTCGAGCTGGTGATCACGATGGAGCCGCCACGTTCTGCTTCTCTCATCGCGGGAAGCGCTGCCCTAACCGTGTGGAACACTCCGGTGAGGTTGGTATCGATGACGTCGTTCCAATCGGCCAGGAAGTCGTCCGATTCCTCGCCGAGTCGGATGATCCCGGCATTGGCGATGATGATGTCGACACGACCGAACTGCTCGTATCCGTCCTGGAAGGCCGACTGGACCTGGTCGAATTTCCTGACATCTGCCTTTCGGCCGACCATGCGGCGGCCTTCCTTCTCGACCAGTCGGACGGTCTCGTCCAGGTCTTCTGAGGTGGCATTCGGGTACGTCAATGATGCAATGTCTTCACAGATGTCGATTCCGATGATGTCGACACCCTCACGCGCGAGCCGTACGGCATGGGCGCGGCCCTGGCCACGCGCAGCGCCGGTGATGAATGCGACGCGGTCTTCAAGTCCTTTGGGCACGAGGCGATTTCCTTAAGGGTCGTAGTTGTACGTTCATTCGGGCTGAGTCGCTGTCGATCGGCCCGATCGTCGCCCCCAATGCTGAATTCACGATCCCTTCTCGGGCCGGTGTGCCTCAGGCAAGCGGCTGGCGTGCACGAAATCCTGATCGATCGATCAAGAAGGGCGACGTCATACAAATAGCATGAGATGTGGATCACGGTCAAGGTACGCTCTATTGTTTGCCCCGAGGGCTTGGGATAGCCCGGAGATTCTGGGTTCTCCCCGTTTCGGCACCGCAGATGTCGTGAGTCTTCCGGGTGAGACACTCGATGCTGGACCGAGCATTGAATACCCCAAACAATTTGTTCGATAGATCAGTTGGGTGGAACGATCGCAGCGATGATCAACTCGGACCGGATGTAGGCCGCTGTGGGGGCGGCATGTGGCCGAGTCACGAGGTGGTCGAGCAGGTCAATGCAGCGCTCGACCGGATACGTCCTGGTCGACGCCCGCGAGCAGGAGATGACACGGCGGGTGGCGTCCGGTGAGACAGTGGCCTCTACGCGTCCGTCAGCCGGCGGTATCTCGATGTGCCGAGTCCTCGTCGGAAGCTGAATCGACCGGTGAAGTACCCGCTGCTGCAGCAAGCGACTCGAACCGACCGATATGGCGGTCCATGAAACGCTGGGCCTCTTCGTGACCGAGATCCACTCCGATCGCATTCTCGTCGACCATGACACGGGCAAGACCGCTGAGAAACATCGATATCACCACCGGCGGAAACTCGTTCAGATCAACGCCATGAGCCTCAACGCAACGGTAAGTGCCGATGTTTCGATGTCGCGAACTCGCTCGTTGTATGCCTTGAGTTCGGCACGAATCGCTTTGCGATGGTTCGCGAGGGCCATGAACTCGGTGTTCAGTCCAGTCGTCTCAGCTTCCGAGCTGATACGCCACAACGCCCGGAGCGGATCCGGATCGGCCAATGCCTCCCGCCGACGTTCCAAGAACGCCTCAGTACCTGCGCGCAATACCGCCAAGAAGAGGTCGTCCATCGTGGGAAAGTAGTAGTAGACGAGGGCCTGCTTGACACCTGCCTTCGCGGCCACGCGACGCGATGTCGCTGCGGCGTATCCTTCTTCCAGCATGACCTGAGCGGTCGCCTGCATGAGCCTGTGCCTCGCGTTCGGCACCTTGCTACTGCCTTCTCGCGATGTACTCATCAGGCCCCTCCGCTACCGATACGAGTGGAAGAGCAACTCTCCAGATCGACAAAGCGTCGCTGCGACCACCCCTCACGCTGACCAGTTCACCACTGTAGCTGTCCTACCTATCCATCCGACCCATCGGACCGCCGGCCTATGAACAGATGAAACCCGCTACGCCGAAGTCGCACCCGCGCAGCCTACTCCGTGAACTGGATCTCTTCGGGCAAGAGTGACCCTGGACCGTACATCCGAATTCCCTGTAGGTCGGTCGCGGCGATCACCGACGGCGCACCCCGGACGTACCACAATCCGACATTCAGGCCGACGAGCCGATCCTGCACCACGTCGTACGCCTCACGACGAGCCTCTACGGTGTCGGCATTTCGCCCCGCGTCGAGAGCCCGTGTCAGCTCGGCATCGTCGACACCCATGAAGTTACCCGACGACTCGGGATGGAATGCCGACCACAATGCAGCATCGGGATCCTGGACCAGCGCCGAGGAGATCATCATGTCGAAGTCGTGACTCGTCAGCCGCGACACGCCTTCTGTGTTGTCGACAATCTGGATGCGGACGTCGACGTTGTCGAATTCTGCCAGGCTCGCCTGCAGTACCTCGGCGGCCACCTTGCTCTCGGCCGACGAGTAGCCGACGAAAGTGAACGACACGGGCTTGCCCTCGGCAGCCAACTCGTCGAACAGCCTCTGCGCAGCTTCCTTGTCCGGTTCGGTGAACGGGATATCGCTGTAGAACGGTGACGCGTCTTGGAAGACTGTACCGGAACCTGATCATCACCAGCGCCTGCGTACACAGCGCTGTTGATGGTGGCAGGGTCGACGGCGAGCGCGACCGCCCGTCGGGCTCGTTCGTCGTCGAAAGGCGCGCGCCGCATATTCATCCTATGAACTGGCCTCCGCCCATGGGGACGGTCTCCACGTGGAGTCCCGCATCCTCTGCTCGCGCAAAGGTCGACCAGCTCGAGTCGGCGGCGAGATCTGCAGCGCCTGAAATCATGGCGTTGAGGCGTTGGTTGGTATCGGGTGACGTTCGTAGCGTGATGCTGTCGAGGTAGGGCTTCGGTGCGTCCCAGTATTCACTGTTCCTCGTGAGATCGATCCTGTCCTGCCGCGCCCAGTCGACGAGTGTGAACGGGCCTGCCCCCACGGGGTCCGCGTCGAACGCTGCTCGACCTTCCTGTAGCGCCACGGGGGAGGCGATCCAATTCATCGACGACTGGACCAGACTGTGGGCGAAATGCGGATTCGGCGGGTCCAGAGTTGCTCTCAAGGTTGTGTCATCGACGACTTCGGTCGTGCTGATCTGCATGGCTTGCAGGAGGGACGTCGAACCCAGTTCCGGGTCGCGCAGGCGATCCCAGTTGAACTTGACGGCTGCCGCATCGAGGGGAGTGCCGTCGGTGAAGGTGAGGCCGGGACGAAGAGTGAGGTCGAAGGTCCGCCCCTCGTCGCTGGTGGAGAAGTCGGTGGCCATGGAGTAGTCGATCTCCAGCGAGTCGACATCATTGGTCATCAGCGTGCCGTACAGGGCATTGCCGAGCAGTGATTGGAACGCCCAGCTGTTGGACATGTTCGCTGGATCGAGGGTGCGGGGCTCGGTCATCTGTATGGCATTCAGTGTCCCTCCAGTGGTCGGTTCGCCAGCAGAGTCACTCGTATCGGATGTCCCGCCGCAGGCGCTCAGGATGAGCACTGTGGAACATACGGCGGCGAGCATCGTCAGGGCACGTTCGGGTCGTGTCATCGTGGGTCTTTCGAATGTCGGTGATTCGAACAGATGGGAGGTCATTTCTGGGTGAGCGCTGCGGGCCTTTCGGCCCACGCTGTTTCGACCACCTCGTTGAGCGATTCACCTTTCGCGAATCCGTAGTAGGCAGAGAATTGGACGACGATCTCGTCCATTTCGGCTTTGGTGATGTCGCCGGAATGGAGAGCGGACCCGACATGGTTTCTCATGGGAGTGATCGCGTCGTTGTAGGAAACGCAGGCGACCGTGATGATTCGACGCTCGCGGCGGGTCAGGCCGGGTCGCTGCCATACGTGGCCGAAGACGAAGTTGAGGATGCCTGCGTGTCGGAACGGCGTGTTGTGCGGGGGCGCCGGAATTAGGTTGACCTCGGCGAACTCCTGCGCGCCGGCCTCGAAGCGCTCGTCCCATTCGGATGAGCCGAGAGTGTTGTGCGACAGCGTGGGCAGGGGGACGGGTTCCTCACCTCGGTCGCGGTGGATCTGTGCCCATTGCCTCATCACGGCGCCTTCGAGATGTGATGCCTTCGGCCACCCGCTGTACACGGCGAAATGCAGGACGAATTCGAGCATTTCTTCCAGTTCGATGTCGCCGCTCTCGAGAGCTGCGCGCACATATGCCTCGATGGGGCCGGGAGCGTCTGCGCCGGCGACGCAGGCTAGCGCGACCCATCGCCGGTCTTTGCGGCTCAATCCGGGCCGCGACCATATCTCGCCGAAGATGAAGTCGCGTGAAACTTGTTGGAAGGGGGTGCGGATTTCGGTGGGTTCGCGGTGCAGCACGGTACGGAAGGTCTCGTCTGCATGGTTGTTGCTCATGGTCGGACTCCTGTCGTTCGGAGGGCGGTGTTCAGTAGAGGTTCAACGCAAATCGGATGGAGTGTCGTTCATGTGTGCGCTCGGTCATCAGCGAGAACGCGTCGCCGAACCGGTCGAGTGGGGACCGTCCTTTCATCCCCGTCAAGACCACATGGCCGCCGTTGTGTACCAGGTCCATGGCCAGATTGACCGTGTCCGGCTTCCCGACGCGGCGTCGATCACGACATCGACCATCTGTCCGTTCGTGATCTCGCGGACCCTTTCGACGACGTCTTCGTTCTCGACGTCGAGCGCGTGGTCGTCGCCGACGCGCAGCGCATGGTCGAGGCAGAATCGATCTTGCCAACATCACCTTGCCGCGTCGGCGTCACCTACGTGACGGCGCAACTCAACGGCTCGAAGAACGTCAACTCGTCGGCGGGGCGATCTTCGCGCACCGCAACTCGGTCGCCCTCCGCCGCACCCCACTCGGCTGCCGTCTCCGGTCGGATCTTGTCGATACGACCGACGATTTCGTGGCCGGGTACGGATGGGAAGGCGCCGCCCCACGACGTATGGATGTTGCCGCGAAAATGGTCGACATCGCTGTGACACACCCCGTTGCTTCGACCCGCGCCACCGATGGGCGGCTCAGGCTCCGGAAGCTCACGCTCCTCCCACACTCTCGTGACCGGAGAAGACGATGGCCCGGCTCATGGCTGCACCCTTCGGATAATGCACTCGCACGTTCGTTTTCGTACTCGAGTGCCCCTTCGTGACGATCCACGAAGCGCTCACGTCAGCTATAGGACTGAACTGTAAGCCTCAAGACTTAAGTTGTCCAGAGGTGGTTACATTTGATGCATGTCAGAACAGCGGCCACACCCCATCGCTCCGTCACCGAAGCAGCAGCTGGTACTCACCGCTGAACGTCTCTACGCTCTCCACGGGCTCGACGGAGTTCCCCTTCGCCACATCGGTGTTGCCGCCGGCATGGCGAACAAGTCCGCTGTGCAGTACCACTTCGGTACCAAAGAGAATCTGATCCAGGCGATTTTGGTCAACCGGATCGACGGTCTGACGCGCCGTCGTGAGCTGCTCGAAGCCCGCCTCTCGGGTGGCGATGTTCGGCAGATCGTCGAAGCGCACCAGCTGCCGTTGATCGAGCTGGCGGAGGACCAGGACTGCTACTACCTGCCTTTTCTGGAGCAGCAGTTCCTGGAAAACCATCCCCTGGATGACCTCACCGCGGGCCACCGCGAGTCCAAACGCAACTACTACGCCCGACTCGGTCCGCTCCTCGACCACATCCCACAACCGATTCGTGACATGCGGATGCGTCAGGCATCGGCAGTGTGCGTGCACATATCAGCTGACCGGCATCGCGCACGCATGCAAGGGATGGCCGTGGCCCCGTATACGCTCCACGTGAGTCAACTCCTGGATCTCCTCGTCGGCATCTTGACCACGCCGCCTTCAGCGGCGACACTCGCGGCGCTCGAAGGCTCATCCCAGGAAGTCCCTGTGTTCAGGGAGTTCCCCTGAGCCACCAGGCCACATCGAGTGCCGGAACCGCATGACCGGCGAGGGGCTGGCACATCCGCGCGAGGCATGGCATATGTTGTCGCCGTGACCAGCCGAGGAGCTCATGCAGACTCACCTCGACGACACAGCATCGTTCATTTCCGGGGGATTCTTTTCCGCGGTGTACATGCGAACTCGACCGAGATCGCCGGCCTACGCCAGGTGATGCGGCAGTGTTGAGCACGCTGCGCCTCGACGCAGACCTCGAGTGCGACATCGTGTTGGCGAGTTACGAAGCGTTGGCGAACGCCGTCGAGCACGCGTACCAGTCCGGGACGAGTCCGCGACCGTGGACCCCGAGGCAACCTACCGCCGCGACGATCGTTACCTCGGGGTGCGGGTCGCCGATCGCGGCTACTGGCGCGACGCCGCCCGACGAGAAAGGGTCCCACGGTCACGGTCTGGCGCTGATCCGCAAGCTCACGACCGACACGGTGGTCACGTCCAGCTCGGTGGGCACCCATGTCGTACTAGTGGACTCTGTGACATATGAGATCCGGATGGCCGGGTGGGCGTACTACCGATAGCTCTGCACATTCGAATCGGTCGCAGAGGACGTCGTCGTGGGGCCTCGGTGAGAATGACGCAGGTCCGGGTGTTGTTATTGAGTGCGAGTGCATCTTCGACGGTTCAGGCGGTCCAGATCGGGTCCGATAATGAATCGGTGGAGGGATTCAGCGGGCGATGATGCTCGGCATTGCAGACCTGGAAATATGCTTCCCTCAGCATTTGCAGTCGGGGGACCTGCCCATGCCCGCCCGATGGGGCACACGGCAGACTGGACGCATATGGAGACGCAACTACGACATTGCGGTAACGGCGAGCACCGGCGCGAGCCTGTGGGCGTTGGATGCGCCCTGGCCGTTGTGGGTGGTCTGGGTCGGCATTGTGGTGTTCATTGCGCAGGACAGGATCCGAGCGCGGATAGCTGAAGACTAGGGAGTGCCAGCATTTGGGAAGGGGCGCGGTGGCGCCTGGTCAGGGCCTGACCGTGCTGTTTCCCGGTGTATTCGGACACGAGGTGTCGGTATCGCTCGCCGTGAGGTGGCAAGCGGCTACGCACTGGTGGCGCTCATCCGCTGCAGGGCGGTGCTGCCCTGTCGCATTAGGGGATACCTGGCCGCGGCCCCTTTCCGGCGTATTCGGTTCCTACCTCCACCAGATCAGTACTTCGAGCTGTCACATTGTGAGCGATTTACCCTTCCCGTCCGACGTTGCGCGCGTCCCGCTCCTGGCGTTCACAAGACTGTCGCTGCTTCCATCTTGACGTCACCCGAGAGACGGTGCTTTCGAGCGAGATCGCGAGTTCCAGGTAGAGATCGGCGTCGTACACAGCGCCAGAGACGACCCTTGTCGATGTGCGCCCGCGATCGGTAGCGGTTCGCTGGTGAGCCTTCATATTGATGTTCCCATCCATTTGTATTGCTGACGAGCGTATTTCGATGCAGCGTATTCATCGGAGGGGTTGTTGGAGTCTGGAAGACCAGCAAGAGCAGTATCCGGCTACTTCCATCTCCGCACCATGATTCCTGCGATGGCAAGCCAGGCGGTGGACGCGGGCACTTGTCTGACGACGTCTCTGGTTGCGCGCAAACGAGGGCCTAGGATGACCGCAATCAGGAAGTGCCAGAAACCAGGTGGTCTGCACCCGCACCAGTGAACCATCCCGGGTCTCATGCACACACTGTCATTTGTGTGCGACCGGTTGATCGGCACGGTGTTCAGCGTAGTACTTGGCTTCGTACTCGGCCGGTGGGATCCGCCCGAGACGATGCATGAGCCGGCCGGTGTTGTACCAATGCACCCACGCCGAGGTGGCCTCCTCGACGTCACCGACAATGCGCAACGGCCCCTTGCGGAACGGGGAATCGTCGGCGATGCACTCGGCCTTGTACAACCCGATCGTCGTCTCCGCCAGGGCATTATCGTAGGCGTCACCTACCGACCCGATCGACGGCCGAAGCCCTTGCAGGAACAGGGTTTCTCCGAATCGAAGAGCCGTATATTGAGAGCCGGCATCCGAGTGGTGAATAGTTCTCTCGCGCAACGGGTTACCTTGCATCGCCCGCAGCATGCAGGCCTGATTCACCGCCCGCTCCACGAACGCTGTTTCCTTCGACGTCGACACCTCCCAACCGACGATCGTGCCGGCGAACGCGTCGATCACGAACGCCGTGTACGCGAAGCAGGGCACCATCCGCACATACGTGAAGTCGGCGACATAGAGCGCATCGGGCCGCTCGACCCGGAAGTTCCGGTCGACCAGATCCGGTGGCCGCGGCGCCGACGGCTCCGCGATGGTGGTGCGGACCCTCTTCGCCCGGGTGGCACCGCGCCACCCGTTCACGCGCATGAGTCGTTCCACGGTGCAGCGGGCCACCTCGATGCCCTGACGTTGCAGGTGGGCCCACATCTTCAGCGAGCCGTACAGCGACTCCGGTTTGCGTCTGCCGTGCTCGTCCCGCTCGACGTAGTAGGAGGCGAGCACCGCGGTGATGGTGGCGTCCCACAACGCGCGCTTGGACAATGGGCGTGCCAGCCAGGCGTAGAAGGTTCTCGGGGCGATCGCGGCGCCGTGCTCGGTGAGCACCCGGCAGATCGGTGCGACCCCGAATTCCTCGCGGTGTTCGGCGATGAACCGGCAGATCACTTGCGTGGCGGGTCGCACTCCCGCGCGAAGAAAGACGTTGCGGCCTTGAGTATTTCGATGGTTTTCTCGAGCTCGGCGTTCTTCCGGCGCAATGCCCGCAGTTCGATCTCCGCCTCGGACGTCGACGCAGCCGGGGTGCCACCGCCCGCCGCTTCGGCCTTGCGGACCCACACCCGGACGGTCTCGGTCTTCAGTGACATCCGTTCGGCGATTGTGCGGATCGCCTCGTATTCCGAGGCGTAGTCACCACGGTGTTCGAGGACCAGGCGCACGGCCTTCTCCCGTACCTCGGCTGGATAGACATTCGGCATAAGGTTCACCTTCCCAAGAAAGAAGGTGTGCATCAAACCCGGGACGGTTCACTCATCGAAACCATCGGAACGGTCACCACCTTCAAGGCAACGATGCATCTCTTCGAAATCTTGTTCCGCTGCCGCTGCCGCTGCCGCTGCCGCTGCAATCATCGCAACCTGAGGTTCCCAGGACATACGAGCGGCCATCAGATCTGCTGGACTGGTTCCACGCACGTCGGTCCGCGCGACGTCAGGGCGATCCATGAGGAAGGTGCCTCGCCCGACATGGCGGGCAAGTCGACCCATCGATTCTAGGCGATTTAGTGCCCGGCGAACTTCGGTTCGCGTGCACCCGACCGTGTCGGCTATGGCTCGCTCCGTCGGTAAGCGCCCGCCGGGCTTGACGGAGCCGTCTGCGATCAATGTCTCGACGTATTGCATTGCAAGCGCAGCCCCGCCGATCAGTGGTGGACTGCCCACAGGAGTGGACTCAACTGACACGAAATCCCCTTGCCGACTTCAACCAATCCAACCAATAAGCAGGAATTCAAGGCTAGGCTACCAGAAATTAGGGGTTGTCTTCTCGACCGCGCCACGAAATATGTGTTTATTCAGCTGAAACGAGTCACCGCACCGCCTGCCGTTCCGGCACCAATTTGTCGTCCAGTGCCAATCGGGGGAGTGCAGGCGAACCCGCCTGGCGCTCGTGTCAATCTCTACACGCATCCACTCCGCATCCTCGACGGCCGAGCAGCCCGGACGGTCACAGTTCCAGGTGAGCATGGCTCATCTTTCGAGTCGTTGGGGTTACCTGCTTTATCTGGGGATGCGCGAGTACAACGATGATGGACGCGGCGGCGCCGTCGCCCGAGCACGCTTCACGGGTTCACGTGCTGTGCCACTCGTGATTGTCTCAGATGGATAATCGTGGTTATCCATCAATATCATTATTCTGGATAGAGCCGCGGGCGGTATGCGCGCAGCGTCCTGGGCGTCGGGTGTGCTGTCGCACGCTGGTGGCGCTCGAACAACCCATAACGTGCATGCGGGTGCGTTCCTGTTCATGTGCACGGCCGGCGGACCATGTGCACACGGTGTGGTGAAGCTTCGGTCCCGATGAGCGGGCTGTCCGGGGTGGACCCGGTGACACGACGGAGCTGTCGTGTAACGACGGCGGTGGAGTGGCAGATCTACCACATCCGTCATTGAATTAGATTGCAGGGCAGTCAAATTAGATTTTACTTGACATAATCTAGCTTATCGGTGTTCAAGAAATCGTCTGAGTGACATTGAGGTACTACATTGTTCGCAAGTGTCAGAAGGTGACTTCCTTGATGCTGCACGCTTTTCGTCATCGTCAACCGGTGACGTAGTTGTGCGACCTCGCTGGAGTGGCGCAGAAATCTTTTTGGAGGGGCGGGTTGTCGAGTGCCTGCTGATGCGGATCAAGCGGCTGCTGGTGCAGCGGTGTGCTGGCAGCCGGAATTGGGCGTCACCAGCAGGCGGTCTTCCTTGTGGTGCGAGCCGCCGCCACGGTTCGTCACATCGCAGTAGCGGTACGCTCCAACGCATTGGGCGGCGTTGGTGGTCCGACCATTGCTCCGCATGATGTGATGCACAGTCTGGAGCGACGCGTCCGAAGTTGCAGACTGCCCGCGCACCGCGATCGAGTGATACGAGTGCATCATGGAGGCGTCGAACGTGGCTACCGCGGCTGTGGTTCATTGCGGACCAACGGGATTGGCATTCTCGTATCTGGCAGGTTCTGCCACGGCGCAGCGACGCCAGATGTGCAACGGAGTGTTGCACTATTTCCTGGAGTCAGGCTATAGAGGGGCGTGGCGTTGGCCGATAGCGTCTTATCGACCCCCGCGCCGCCGTGCACGCACATCATCGCCTTGCCATCGATGACGTTGAGGTTGTCCTTCACCAGCCTGCGAATCCATCATCGCTCTGGACCGGGCGATCGCCGTCCCCGCAAACGAGGGTGGGGCTTCCGCAGATGGAAGCCGCGGGACTTATGCCCATCGCGCGCGGGCCCGCGGTGACCCAGTTCGTTGTCCGTCCTGTGCGCGGTAATGACAGCTTCCGGCTAGCACGGTCTCGGCCGAGGATTGTCGGCTTCCCTCAGTGGCGGAGCGCGTACTGCAATGAGTTGCGTGGACGCCGCGGCGCGAAGTACTTGTAGCGAGCAGGAGTTCGGCATGTCGCACTTCGGAACCTGGACGAGAAGATCGATACCTCGGCGATTCGCAGACACGATTGATTCGGTCAACCTGTGTGTTGGAGCCGAGCAGGCAAGGTCAAGTCCCAGCGTGTGATGCGGTGGAGTAGGTGGATTCAACGAGCACAGCCCTTCTTCGCCGCGAGGTCTGCTGTCAGTTGCGCACGCACAGCCCGTCGATGCTCAACCGATGCCAGTGGAGCCTGCGTGGCCGACGTAGCGGCGAGGGCGCGACGATGGGCCTGGAGCAGTCGATGCGCCGCATCTGCAGTGGTCTCGTCGGCCAGTTCGCGGCCGTGGAGTTTACGTTCGGTCAGCGAGGGACCCGTCCAGTCGAGCTGAGAAAGACGGTAGGCCACCAGACGCAACGGTGCGGTCATCGCCTCGGTTGTCGGCCACGTCCATCCGCGAGCGGCGCCGTCGCGGTTCAGGGACTGTGCGATGTCGCTGCCTGTCCAGCGCTCGGTGTCGATACCGGCTTCGAGCAGGAGGTCGCAGACCGATCCGATGTGGCCTCGACGTTGTCCGGTCGCATCGTCGATGCCGATAACAGTGCACAGTACTGGGATTCGGTCGACCAGCTCGGCGGCGGTCCGCTGCAGTGCCAGGGGCCGGATCATCGTTGTCGTCGGGTTCTCTTCGCCTGCGCGTTCGCGCGCTTGGTGATCTTTCCTGACGGAAAGACACATGAGAGAAGAACCACTAGGGGATTGGGGTGCGGAACTCGGTGAGCTGCGTTGTGCCGGTGAAACAGGGCGGGTGGCAGATGCTTTAATTTTCCGGGCGGGGAGTGCTGGGCGGCGTCGCGATCGTCGTTGTGGCTGCTTCCGCGGCTTCTCCGTGGCAGGGATGGCATCTACCGCCCATGCCGGAGCGGATAGCGCCCACACGCTCGCAGCGCCGGTCTGCAGTCGCGCGGGGGATTGGCCGTGAGCTTGGGTGTAGAGGCGGGCTGCGGCCTCACGTTCGGTGGCGTTGAGTTTCTTTCCGCGGACCAGTTCGACGCCGAGTTCGAGCGTCTTGAGTACGCGTCGGGCGCGTTTGAGTTGGTCGATCGACAGCTTCTGTTTACTGGCGAGGGTGTCCAGAGAGGCTGAGACGTGCGTCCGGTGGTGAATTCGGCGTACTGGCGTGTGCGGCGCAGACCCGCAGACATGTTCTCGCGGAGATGCCGTGGCGCTTGAGAGCAGCGCGTCCCCTCTCGGAGTGGGTGACGATCCACTCGCACAAGGTCAGCCAGTATCTGCGGCTGTGCCAGGTCGGGACACGAGCATAGGCACCTGCGGGGACAGGCAACGAGAGCGCGGCGCGAGTGCTGCGGGTTGGGTCTCGAGCAGGTCGTAGACAGCTGCGTCGGCTGGATCGTGCTGGTCTTGGGCAGCTTCGATTGCGGCGACGTTCGCGACGGCGGCAGCAACGATCGCTTCCCACTCGCCGGCAGTGAAGGGCTGCGGAAGTGGGAGGTCGGCACCATTGGTCTCGGATGACACGCCGGCGGTGGTGGAAATGTAGGTGGTTGAGTGTGTTTCAGGGTGTGCGCTACCCTGAGACGTACCTGGCATGGTAAGTCCCTTCGGGGAAGCAGTAACCGAGTCTTTCGAAGCGTCAACTTCGGAACTCACCCAGAGCGTGATCGTCCTGCCAGACGATCTCTCTCGAGTAGGAAGATCTTCAGATCCTTCTGAGGATGTCCACTTGAAACCCACCCCACCTGGGTGGGTTTCTCCTTTTGGGTTGAGTCACTGCACTGTTCAGCTGTTGGAGTGTTTCGGCTCGGGCTACTCAATCATGGGTGTATCCTCTGATTTCGCATGATTTTGAAGAACCCCTGCTGGTCCATGCGTAGACCTCGACAGAGGGGGTTGCGTGGAAGAGATCGGGGCGTGGAGCCGGTCAGGTGAATCTACGAACGTTGCAGCCGGACGATCGACTGTGCGAACGCGGCAACCTGTCTGATCTGCTCGACCGAGGCTGTTTCCGGATCGGATGCGACAATGCCGACAGTATCGGTGAGCGCCACGAACCACCGGCGGCAGTGGGACGCGCGGGGGACATGATCAGTGGTCCGTGCATCTCGACGAGTTCGTCGAGGTCCATCACGGCAGGTGTGGCGACCCCGCGAACGAGTCGGGCTTTCAACCCGCTGTCGATCGCGAGGACCTCCCATTCGCGGCCGCTCCGGTCGTAGGCAACCTGGTAGTTCACGCGACACTCCGATCCCTGATGGCGGGCGAAGCATGCACCGTTCCCAGGCCGTGCACGCGTTGTCGACGAAGGACATCGCAACGTGAAACTCGTGCTCGTGCCCGATTGCATCGACCGCGCCGAGGATGGCTTCGAGACCGCCGAAGGTGTATTCGGTGAGATGGTCGATCGTGTCGGTGCAAGTATCAGTTACTGCGTTCCGCGCTCTTTCGAGGCTCTGGGAGCGGGCGGCAGAGCGGGCTGTGCGAGCGACAACTGCGATGGCCTGCCAGTGTTCGATCGTCGCAGTCGGGGCGGAGGTGTCCACGCATTCCGCAGCGATCTGATTGGCCGCCATACGCGGGAACCCCTCGACGACAGAGACCAAGCCCCAGGCGCGGTTGCCGTACAAGTCAGCGAACCACAGCCAGCGGTCGGTAGCGGGGCGGTCATCACCGGCTGGCGTCTCGATCATGCCTTGTGTAATGGATTCGAACAGGTTCAGGTGCAGGCTGGGTTTCATGCCACTGCCGACCTGAAGAGGGTGAGCTGTTCACCTGCGTTGGATGCTTGAACATCTTGCGGGGGAGTGGAAGTGAGGTCAGTTTGGGTGGTTACCACTGGCTGGCGCGGCCGTGGCCGTGATGTGTGCTTTCGGCGTTTGGTCTTGACTCCGCACCGGTCGGCGTAGGCATCGAAGTTCTCGGGGGCGATCTCGTCGCCTTTGCCGGAGAACAACCGGCCGGCCAGGATCTGATCTTGGATCTTCTCCCACTGGCCAGCCTGCGTTCCAGCTCCGTATTGCATTGCGTGAGTAGCGGGCACTGTGCACAGGCTGCGACGGCCTGTCGCCACGGAGCGGATCTGTTCCCACTGACGGTCCACGCTTGTCCCTTGCCGGAGCACAGGCCCTGGCCTGCGCGGTCCTCGCTCATGGGGGCTTTGAAGCGGGACTCGAGTTCGATGGCGATACGGCGCGAGGTCGGGCACAGACGCACGCCGGCAGTGTAGACGAATCCGCACCGGCGGCAACGGCCGACGCCGCAGTGTTCCCGCTCCATCGCGCGGAGTTGGTCCACCGAGTAGTCGCTGAAGGACAGCGTGTGGGCGCGTGCGGTGATCGTGCGCAGTGCCTGGACCACGGGCGGGCACAGCGGACGGTCCTTGGAATAGATGAAGTCGCAGGCCGAGCACACGGTGCCGTCCAGATTCGGCAGGTGCTCAGCGAGAATGTGGTGAGGATCCTCCCTCGCAGAGGCTGTGTCGTGAGTCTCCCTGACAGGGGGAGCGGGACGGTCCGCCACTAGGCGTAGCGGCCCAGCGCCAACTAATGTGTTCATAGCAGGTTCCGTATCTGCAATCGAGGTCCCGGGCGGCTAACCCGCGTGCCTCTGGCTTGTTCGACTGCGGCTAACAGTCGGCTTGCTGCTGGACGGTCCCTCGGCTGCTGCTAACAGCTGGGGGACCGTCCCGTCTTGGATGGGTTCTTGATGTCTCCGATCTGCCAGAATCTAAACCTACTGTTCTAAATGTATTGTTATGTGCGCATCGTAACTAGGGGATTGCACAGTGTCTAGTGATGAAGACTCTTCTGGTAGGGCTCAGTCTGTGAGTCGACGAGTGATGCGCGGCTTCCAGCCCGACGAGCTGGCCAGAGCGCGGCGCGCTGCCGGCATCTCGCAGCGCGAACTTGCGCGCCTGTCTCGACTCAATGCTGACACCATTCGTCGATGGGAGACAGGTGACTCGTCCCCGCAGGTCGACCTGCTGGCTCGTGCCGCGGCAGCAATCGGGGTTTCGATTGCAGATGTGGTGAAGGTTCCTGAGCCGGACCGGTATCCCGGTGACTGGCGCGTTGTCAGGGGGTTGACGCAGCCGATGCTTGGCGCTGCTGCCGGCGTAACCACGCAGATTATCGGCAGCGTGGAACGTGGTGAAATATCGTTGTCCGACAATGTCGCTCAGAAGCTGTCCGCTGCGCTCGGCATCTCGGAAGGGGAGCTGCGCGCGAGCTACGAGCGTGTACGAAATCGCCCGATGGGTGCGCCTGCGTAAGGCGTAAGCCTTCCAGTCGCACGATTGCATCGCAGCCTCTCGATCGGGGAAGTCAAGCTCGCGCCGAGCCTAAAACCTGCAACTTACTATTGCAAGTTGCATCCGGATCGTCGTATCGCCAGGATGGAGGCATACATACAGCTGGTACTGCAATCGCACGAGTGTTAGTGACGGGACTGAAAGGTTGGGCGGCCGGATGAGCACTAGCTTCGCCGAAAGACTTCGCCACCTTTTCGATACCGTCCATCCACCGAATCGCGGCCCGTACACCCAGACCGAAATCGTCGACATGCTTCGCTTCAGTGGCAGCAAGATGACGACCGGCTACATGTCGCAGTTGCTCAACGGGAAGCGCACGTCGCCCGGCCTGGACGTAGTCCGAGATATCTGCCGGGTCTTCCGGGTGCCGATGGACTATTTCGGGGACGAAGAGACCTACGAAGAGATCAAACAGCAGATCGCGTGGATACAGAACCTACGCGACTCGCAGGACGGGCACGTTGCTGCGCGTACTTACGATCCGTTCCGCAAGCTCGCCAGCCGCGACGACGACTAGTAGGACTTTGTTAGGTTTGTCACTTCGTGTGTGAGGACTCGAGATTCGACGTGATTCTCGAGACGATGACCAGGTGGATACCGCAGCCCTGACCGGCGTCAGCGAACGCCTCGATTCGTTTGTCGAGGAAGTCTTCTCGTCCCTGAAACGCAAGGACCAGCGGGCGACCGCGGGTGTGTACACACGAGGATTGATGCTCGACGGGCGCCGCAAATCGATGCACCCGATGGCCCAGCGATTGGGGGTCGATCACCAACGCCTGCAACAATTCGTGACCACGTCACCGTGGGATGTCGTCCCGGTCCGGAAAACACTCTCACGCAAGGCATGCGATCTGATCGAACCGGACGCATGGGTCATCGACGACACCGGATTCGCCAAGGACGGCGACCGCTCCCCGGGTGTGGCCCGACAATACTCGGGAACCCTCGGAAAGGTCGGCAACTGCCAGATCGCGGTAAGCGTGCACGCCGCCACCGACGCCGCCTCGGCCCCAGTGGACTGGCGCCTGTTCCTACCCGAGAGCTGGGACGATCAGTCCACCACCGACCCCGAGGCGGTCGCCGCGATCACCGCCCGCCGGACCCGGTCCGCGATCCCCGAAGACGAGCATCATCGCCGCAAGTGGGAGATGGCGATCGAGATGATCGACGAGTTGATCGAGTGGGGCAGGATCGCGCCGACGGTGGTCGCGGACGCCGGCTACGGCGACGCCGCCGCCTTCCGGCTCGCGCTGACCGAACGGGGCATCGACTACGTCCTCGCTGTCAAGGGCACCACCACGGCTCATCTCGCGACGCA
>BBEG01000009.1 GCA_001312645.1 Rhodococcus sp. JCM 9791 | reverse complement strand
CGCGAGCACACCCTGGACGGCGAACATGCCGCCGAGCGTGTCGCCGAGAGACAACGCGAGGCGCGGCGGAGCTGCCCGGGGTAGCCGTTCAGATGCCGCAGACCGCTTTCCGCCTCCGCGACCGAGGCGTATCCGGCCTGCGTTGCCTTGGGGCCGGTCTGCCCGTATCCGGAGACACGCGCGAGCACGATCCCCGGATTGACTTCGGAGAGCACGTCGTAGCCGAGGCCCCACTTCTCGAGGGTGCCGGGACGGAAGTTCTCGACGATGACGTCGGACTCGGCGACCAGCCGACGGAACAGGTCCTGTCCGTCGGGTGAACGCAGATCGAGGGTGATGCACCGCTTGTTGCGGGCATGCACGGTCCAGAAGAACCGGTGACCGTCCCGCTCGCCCTGCCCCCACGTGCGCAGCGGGTCGGGGCGCTTCGGGTCCTCGATCTTGATGACGTCGGCGCCCATGTCGCCGAGCAGTCGCCCGGCGAAAGGCCCGGCGATCAGGGTGCCCAGTTCGAGCACCCTGATCTCCCCGAGCGCACCCGTGGAGGTGGGCCGTGTCGCCGACTCGTTCCGTGTATCCGCGTCCGTCACTCGGTGTTGTCCATTTCTGTCCGGTCAGTAGCCGAGGTGAACCGTCTTCTCCTCGGTGAAGGCCTCGAGACCGCTGCGCCCGAGCTCACGCCCGATGCCGCTCGCGTCGCGACCACCCCAGGGTAGTGCCGGATCGGGCACACCCCAGCCATTGACCCAGACCGTGCCGACCCTCAGCTGCGGAATCACGCTGTGCACGGTCGAAAGGTTCTGGCTGAAGATGAAGGCGTTGAGACCGTACTGCGTCGCATTGGCGAGCCGCACAGCTTCCTCGGTGGTCTTGAAGGTGATGACGGTAGCGACGGGCCCGAAGATCTCCTCGCGCGCGATCGTCAGATCGTTGGTGCCGCGGAACACGGTGGGCTGCACGAAGAAACCCTTCTCCCTACTCGGGCGCCGCCGGTGAGCAGCTCCGCGCCCTCACTGCGGCCCATCTCGATGTATCCGAGGATGCGGTCGAGCTGCTTGCGGTTGACGATCGTGCCTGGGTGGTGCCTGCGTCGAACGGGTCGCCGATCACTGCATTGCGAGCGAACTCGACAAGCCCCTCGACGACCTGGTCGGCGATGGATTCGTGCACGATCACGCGGGTGCCCGCGGCGCACACCTGGCCCTGGTGGTAGAAGTTGCCCATCGCGATCCACGGCAGTGACGCCTCGAGATCGGCGTCGGGGAAGATCAGCTGCGGGGCCTTGCCACCCAACTCCAGAGTCACCTTGCGGAACTTCTCCCCCGCGAGCGACGTGATGGTCTTGCCCACGGCGGGGCTGCCGGTGAAAGTGATCTTGTCGATGCCCTGGTGTGAGGCAAGCGCGGATCCGGCCTCCGGTCCCAGACCGGGGACGACGTTGAACGCGCCGTCCGGCACTCCTGCCTCCGCGAGCAGATCGGCGAGTTTCAGGACGGCGAGAGAAGCGTCCTCCGCGGGCTTGACGACGACGGAGCAGCCCGCTGCCAGCGCCGGGGCGATCTTCCACGCCGCGACCACGGTCGGGTTGTTCCACGGCGTGATCGCACCGACCACGCCGAGTGGCTGACGGAGAGTGAAGCCGAAACGGTGCTGTGGTCCGACATCCGGGAGAATCATCGCCTCGCCGGCGATCTTGTCGGCCCAGCCAGCGTAGTGCCGGAACGACGCGGCCGCGGCGGGAATGTCGCCCGCGACAGTGTCGGCGTACAGCTTGCCCATCTCCGCGGTCTCGAGTGCCGACAGTTCGGGGGCGTGCTGTTCGATGAGATCTGCCGCACGGGAGAGGATACGGCCACGCTCGGCACCGGCCATCCGCGACCACGCGCCCGAGTCGAACGTGTCGCGGGCAGCGTCGACAGCGGCATCGATGTCATCGGCCCCACCGCGTGCGATCTCGGCGACGACTTCTTCGGTTGCCGGGTTGATCGACGAGAACTTATCGCCGGACCGCGCGGGAACCGCCCGGCCACCGATGCGCAGAAGTGTGTCCGGCACAACGACCGGGGCGGGAGTAACGGGAGCTGCAATGTCGGTCATGAAAGGCTCCTACTTCGAGGGTGGGGTGAAGCGGCGTTCCAGTCCGGACCACGACGAGTCGTAGTCGCGCTGGCGATGGGATGCGTTGAAGGCGGTCTCGGTGACGGCGAGGGCGAGTCGGGTTTCGAACATGAACGACATCGTGTTCTCGAGCTTCACGGGCTTCAGCTCCGCGGCGGACGCCAAGTCGAAGGTCTCCCGATCGGGTCCGTGTGCACCCCACTGGTTGTGCAGCGACGCCCCTCCGGGAACGAAGCCTTCGGCTTTCGAGTCGTGCCGACCGCGGATCAGCCCCATGAACTCGGTCATCACGTTGCGGTGGAAATGCGGTGGCCGGAACGTGTGTTCGCCAACGACCCACCGGTCGGGAAAGACACAGAAGTCGACGTTGGCCTGCCCCGCGACCGGCGTCGGCGAGGTCAGGACGGTGAAGATCGACGGGTCGGGATGGTCCCAGCCTCCCGTCGTCATTACGTTGAAGCGCGACAGATCGTATTTGTAGGCGCCGTACGTTCCGTGCCATGCGACGACGTCGAGCGGCGAATGGTCGAGTTCGGTGGCCCACAGGTGTCCGCCGAACTTCTGCACCAGCTCGACCGGCCCGACACGGTCCTCGTACCACGCTGTGGGATAGAGGAAGTCGCGCGCATGAGCGAGACCGTTGGCGCCGATCGGGCCGAGTTCGGGGAGTCGGTAGGCGGCTCCGTAGTTTTCGCAGACGTACCCGGTCGCTGTGCCGTCGAGCAGTTCCACCCGGAACCGCACGCCCCGTCCGACGACCGCGATCTCCCCCTGCAAGACCGCGATCCTGCCGAACTCGGTGCACAGCAGCAGCGCGCCCTCTTGCGGGACGAACAGCAGTTCTCCGTCGGCGTCGACGAAGTACCGGTCGGTCATGGATACCGACGCCGAATACATGTGTATTGCGATACCCGTCCGGGCGTGCACGTCGCCGTTGACGGCGTAGGTCGTGATGCCGTCGACGAAATCCGTCCCGGCCGGCGGCGCGGGTTGCGGATCCCACCGCAGCCTGTTCGGCGTCAGCACCGTCGCCGTCGACGGCGCAGACACCCATCCGCGATCGTCGGTCCGCTCGAACGGCCGGTGTGCGGCCGACGGCATGATCCGGTAGGTCCAACTCCTCGTGTTGATCTCACGCGGCTCGGTGAACGCAGTCGCAGAATGCTGTTCGGCGTACAACCCGTACGGTGCCCGCTGCGGCGAGTTCTGCCCCCACGGCAATGCTCCCTCGACCGCCTCGCTGTGATGTTCGTTGCCGAACCCGTGCAAGTACTCGAGGTCGACTGTCATGTCAGTGCGACCATCTCGTGCAACGTCGAACCCGAACGCTCGTATTGTTCACCGTCGAAGGTGACGGTCATGGTGAAATCGGAGCGGAACCGGAAGTAGCCTGGACGGCCGACGAGCCAGTGCACGATCGGCTTGACGAGTTTGCTCGACGCGACCGGGATGTCCTCGAGGAGATTATGGGCGTGGACGATCTCGCGGACCGTGAGCGTCAGATCAAGTGAATCGGCGACCTTGATCCGTAGCCACGACGGGTAGGTGCGGTCGGCGACCGGGTCGTAGACCGCGGGGCCCTCCGTCATCTCGACCTCGCCGTTGCTGAGCACCACCTCTCGCCCGTGCGCGATCATCACCGGCTGAGACCAGTGCTCTCCGTACTTCTTCTGGGTCTGCACCATCGCGTAGACCAGCGAGAAATCGTCGGTGTAGAGGCGGCCCCAGTACCACTTGGAGATGATCCGCTTCATGTCGCCCACGCCCCAGTTGTGGTCGTGGTAGCCGCGGCCCGTCACCTCGGTGGCGACCCCGTCGACCGTCACCGTCCCCGCGACACGTGCGCGGGGTGCACCGACGACCCACGCGAAGAACTCGCGGTCGTTGTAGCTGGTCTGCCCACGACCCGGCATCCACGGCGGTACCTCGGCTGCGAAGGTGAGATCGAAGGCGAGATCGTCCTCGGCCACCGACACGTGATAGACGGGTAGCCCATCTTCCTCACCTGTCAGCTTCGCGAAGCTGCGGCCGACCTGGACGTCGCACCGCTCCGCCGACACGGTGAGATCCGCGTCGGAATACTGTTTGATCGCCTCGCGGCGCTGACCGTCGGCGCTGTAGACGTGAATCTCGACGCCCGGCTTGCGGTGCACCAGCTCCCTGGTCTGCAGCATCGCGACGACGATACGGCCGTCGTCGAGATGTGCGTCGAAGTACCAGTGTTCGAATGCGTGTTTGTCGGCCGACGGGTGAGCGCCGTTGTCGCTCGGGGCCACCTCGGTGATCTCGCCGTCGCGTCGACCGGGGCCGTTCCATGCCTCGACGATCTGTAGTGCCGCCATAGTTCCTCCGATATATGTGGGTGCTCAGCGCCGCAATGCGCCACTTGCGTCGAATTGCGCTTCTCGCCCGCTCATTTGGGCCCGGTACCAGTTCTCGCGATGAGCGACCATGATCTTCTCGTGTACTTCGGAGATCCCCGGAACCCGTCTCACGAGTTCCATCGCGGTGATGAGCGGGAATCGCACGATCGGGATGACGAGCCACGGAATGACCTTCGGCATCGAGTATTTGCGACGTGTACCAGGACCCATGAACATCGCCGAGTAGACGGAGTTGATCCGGAAGTTGTATGCCGCCCGGAGCCGCTCGAGTCCTCGCTGGCCGTCGCGGGGCGCGAATGCCTTCGGGTACGACTCGATCAGTTCCTTGCCGTGGTCGCCCGAGTCGTAGGACCGGGACACGACGGTGGTGAGCAGCGTACGGATGCTGTCGCCGATTGTCTCCGGATACCAGTCGATGCGCACACCGAGCAGATATCCCATGTACTTCTGGAAGTGGATGAGCGCGCGGATCTCTCGCGGTGTGGTCTGGTACCCCAAGGTCCACAAAGCGAGTCCCGGGGTCAGGCTGCCTGCGATGAGGGTGAGCAGCATGTAGGTCTGGCTGATCGGCAGCCCCCACTTCTCCTCGTCCCACTCGGCGTGTTTCGCGACCCGCTCGCGCACCGACACGTGCATCACACGAACCTTGAGCGCGGTCGCGCGCCCGACGGATCCCGGGGTGAGCAGCGCGCCGGGTTCGGAGACATCGCACCAGAATCGGCAGGTTTCGAGATAGCGACGCAGGGCGTTGTCGCCCGCGTACCCACCAGCAAGCGACAATGGTGTGGCGACAGCGGATTCCGTGTAGATCTCGAGGGTCTCGGCGCCGGCGAAGCTGAATAGCATGGTGCCCCAGCGCCGCCAGATCTTCGCGCCCTCTTCGACGAGTTCGGGCCGCACCCAGTCGGGGACGGTCTCGAACTCCTCGAACAGTGCCTTCATCGCCTCGGGTGCATCCGGCACGGCGTCGATTCCGCCGGTCAGCGCGGTGTCGAGCAGCTCCCGGGTCTTCTTCGGACCGAGGTCGCCGTGATAGACCTCGTTGACGAACCGTTCCGCGGTGGGATCGCCGCTGAAGAGGTCGTTGCACAGGGCGCGTGCTGTCGCGTCGTCGTGCAGGATGTCGAAACCCGTGACCGTGCGGATGAGGTTCCGGACGCGGACCACTCCCGGCCTTTCGACGGCCTGCCAGTAGGGGAATCGGCTCGGGCATCGGTCCGGCGCAGAAGCAGCCTTCGTGTCAAGTGCCTCCGTCATGGCTGTGCCTCCTCGAGGACAGTGCGGCGGATCCAACCGGTGACGCGGCCGACGACGTCGTCGAGACACCCGGCTGGTCCACCAGGTAATGATTGAGTCCGCGCATTTCGATCAGCTCGGTGTCGCCGCCCAGTGCCTGGTGCATCAGCCGCGAATCCTCTGCGAACGCGGCCTGGTCGCCGAGCAGGCTCATCACCATGGCGGGGGCATCGACATCCAACAGATCCTCGAACGCGTCGGCATTGGTGCGATCAGAGCTCCACGTACTGAGCCAGCTGCGCACCGTCACGAATCGAGCGAGGCCACCGGCCGCGGTATTCGCGGCGGCCGGATTTCCGTACATGCTGCCGGGCACGCGGTCGCTGGGGTCGAGAGTGGTGTCGACGAAGCGGGGGTCGGCGACCGTGCGATGCACGACGAAACCGCGGTCGGATGCACCGGTGCGGTTCATCTCGTCGAGCTGCTCGAGTGCCCACGCATCGATGCGGCGCATCCGCGCGAGCTGCGCCTCGCGGTAGCGGGTTACCCAGCCGCGGTCGAGCGGCGCCGTGCGGCCCGGTGCATACAGATCGAGTTCGGGATCGACACTGTACGGGTCGGTTTCGTCGAGTACCGCGCCGTCGATCCAGTGCCGCAGCACCCGTGCGCGTCCAGGATGAGCACCGACCAGCATGATCGCATCGGCCGGACGGAGCTTCGCGTCGGGGAACGATGCCGGGTCACCAGCGGGTGTCTCTGTGACGGTGGGGTTCTCGGCCTGCGACTGGTAGAACGATGCCAGCGAGCCGCCGCCGCTGAAGCCCAGTAGTACGACCTTCTCGAATCCCAGCTCTTCTGCCATCCAGCGCACACCGGTGCCGAGATCGAATGCCGCGCGTTCCATGATCAGAGCCGGTTCGTTCGACGCGTAACGGGTGTTGAGCCCATCGCAGGGATGCCCGTGTTCGCGATCGCGCGAAGCAGGAAGTGGCTCAGGAAGTTCGATGCCGGGTGACACATGATCACACCCACCTTGCGCGAATATCCCGGCGCCGCTACGAGATTTCCGTGGAGCGTCGGATAGTGCCGGCTCAGACCGGAATGCATCTCGATGCGTCCGTCGGATGCGGGTTCGTAGGGAATGCGCTGGAAGTGGTCGATTGGCTCATCTACTACTGCTTCGTAAGTCATGTCACCGTCCGATACTCGAGCATCATGTCGTGGTCTTCGTGGTCGAGGATGTGGCAATGCCACACATAACCTTGCAGGTCGCTGTCACCGTGGTGGGGCATCACATGCGCGTGGTCGTCGAACGTGTGCACCGCTGGAGAGAAGGTCGAGTCGGGGTCGAAGCCGAGCTCGTCGCAGTCGGGAAGCGCACCACGATGCGCGTGACCGAGTTCGGATCGCAGATCACCGTGTCTTTGAAGCCGGTCTCCCACGGCTCGGGGCCGCGGAGCGGTTCGACGACGAACGGGTCGGGGTCAGGCGTCCATTTGATACCGAGCGGCCCCTGCGGTTGCCGCGCGCACATCGCGAGGGTATCGATCGCCTGACGCCCGAGAACGCGGAAGGTGACAAGATGCAAGTGGATCGGGTGCGGGTCAGGGGTCGCGTTGACGATGTTCCACTGTTCGGTCGTGCCCTGCCTCGGCATCTCGATGTCGTCGCTGTCGAACGTGAGGTTGTTGAGCGACATGATGGACGGGGGCAGACGGACTTCCGACGGTTGACTCAGCGACACGTTGCGAAATACTTGCGGCGCCGGAATCGGCCCCAGGAGCGGAGGCTGCCCAGGAGCGCCGCGCAGCGTATCCGGGACGCGCCGGTGAAACCGCGTTCGGTCCCGACGCGGAAGCGCATGAACACCGGCATCAGGACCGCGCCGATCTGCGCGCTGCGGCGCCGCGGGTTCAGTGTTACGCAGTTCGACCATCGAATCAGGTTCGAGGGAACCGAAATCGACGAGGATGTCGACACGTTCACCCGGTGAAAGCCGCACGCGGCCGGTGCGGACGGGAGCGTCCATCAGGCCGCCTTCCATCCCGATCACCCAGAACTGCATGTCGTCGGAGAAGTGCAGGTCCCAGACGCTGAACGAGGCCGCGTTGAGCAGTCTCATGCGGTACAGGCCGCGGTCGACGCGGGCTTCGGGCCAGATCTTGCCGTTGACGACCCCCACGTCGCCGACGGCTCCGCCTTCCCATCGCCCCTGGGGGACGACGGGTGTCGAGCGGATACTCTGTGTACCGTCGCTGTTCACGATCTTTTCCTGCAGGACGAGATCGAGTTCGTGTGCGCCCGTGGGTAAGCCCAGCGGGTTACCGGGCTCGCCGGTGTCGTATTCGTCGCGCAGTAGATACAGCCCCGCGAGACCGGCATAGACGTTGAGCCGGGTGACGGCCATCGCGTGGTCGTGGTACCACATCGTCGTGGCTTCCTGCTGGTTCGGAAACCGGTATGTGTAGCCCTGGCCGGGGCGCGAGATCTGTTTCGGGTGGCCGTCGAACTCGGGCGGGGTGACACCGCCGTGCAGGTGCATCGACGTGGGCACCGCGGTGCGATCGTGTTCGCCGAGCCCGTGCAGTGAGGTGTCGAAATCGGCCGCAAACGGATGGGTCGTGATCCGGTTGCGGTATTCGATAGTAGTTTCACGACCGCGCCTCGCGACGACGACAGGCCCGAGGTAGCTGCGGTCGCCGTAGGCGAGGGCGGGACCCGGGGCCAGGTCGCGGTGGAAGCTGTGCGACGTGGTCGTCGCGTCGATCGACACCGTCGCGCTGTCGATACGCGGGAGTATGGGCAGTTCATCGACGAACGGCTCGAGTCGCGGTGAATGGAACAGCAGCGGGCTCGAAAATTCAGGCCCGTCGGCGATGGCACGCCCGCCGCCGAACAGCAGTGACGCTCCTCCGCCGGCACCCAGGGCCATTCCGGCGAGAAGTGTTCTGCGACTGATTCTTTGCATCATGCGCTTTCGTGTCGAATCCCACCCCGATTGACAACAACACGACGGATCGTGATGGCACTCACAGTACCATACGGTATGGTTTGGTCAAGACTATGAAAGGTGCCCATGAGCCCGTACAGATGCTCGCGTACCGCAACACTGGCTATCGTTGCAGCCGTGTCATTTTCGGCCGCAACCGGCACAGCGGCAGCGGCCCCCGCACCCGGCGGCTGCGAGACGGTCCTTCTGGTCCACGACATCGCAGCGGGGCCGGACTCCCTGTCGATGCTCGCCGACGATCTACGACACGACGGTCGTTGCGTCGTCACCGTCACCTGGGGCGCACCTGCACCCGGCGATATCCCCCTGCCCGTCGCAGTCCGCGGGATCGACGCGGGCGCACACGACCTCGCGAACACGATGGCCGTCATGGATGCGCGCGCCGGGGTCGATGTGGTCGCGCACGGAGTGGGATCCCTGGTGGTGCAACGCTACCTGCAGAACTACGGCGCCGGGTCGATCCGCTCACTGACCACTCTGGGACCGATCTGGAACGGCACCGAGATCGGCGGCCTCGCCGCCATGGAGCAGTTCAGCCGCGACCTCGGCACCTACGACCTGATCCTCGGACTCGAGAAGCCGCTGATCGACCCCGTGTGCGAGGCTGCCGAGAAGTGATCCGCGGCTCCGATCTGCTGCGCGATCTGCATGCTCGGGGGCTTCCCACCAGAGGAGTCCGCTACACCGACATCGTCTCGATATGCGACGGCCTCGTAGTTCCGGCCGAAGCGAACAGCATTCCCGGCACGACCGTCCATCGCCTGCAGGACAGCAACCCTCTCGACTGCACACCGCACCATGAGCTTCCGAAGTCACCGCTCGCCCGGCACCTCGTCACGTCGGCCGCCTCGGCCCCCGACGTGTAATCTCGTAGCAGCGCACAACCTAGGAGAAGTGGTCGTGACTCGGCAATCGGAGAAGAAGAAACCCGCCTCCCCCCGCCGGCCGCGGCTCTCGCTCGACGACTGGACCGACGCAGGTCTGCAACTTCTTGTCACCGAGGGTCGCAACGCGGTGAAGATCGCGCGGTTGTGCAACGAACTCGGCGTCACCAAAGGCAGCTTCTACTGGCACTTCGCCGACATCGACGAGTTGATGCATGCCATCGCCACCCGCTACTGCTCGCACGACAACGACACCTTGCGCGGACTGACAAGCATCGAAGAGATGCCCGTCCGCGACCGTCTCGCACACATGGGCGCGACACTCGTCGAGGACCGGGCCTGGGCCACCGAGGCGGCAATACGCGACTGGGCGCGCACCGACCCGCAGGTGGCGAAGTCCGTGCGCGCCCTCGACCAGCGCATCATGTCGGTGGTCGAGAACGCGTTTCGCGAACTGGGTTTCGACGATCGCGAGGCGCGCATCCGCGCGGGCACTCTGGTGTATGCGGGTATCGGGTTCGTCTACGGTCGCGACAACCTCACCACACCGACGGCCGACGAGATCCAGGACCTCGTCGCGATTCTCACGAGGATGTAGCCTCCGGAATTCGCGTCAGGCGCAAGCGCCACGCCTCGGTCCGCGCTCCTCGTAATCGATACCGAGCCGCCCGTCCACCCGCTCGCTGAGCTGACGGAGCAGCGGGATCGGGTCGTGGGGTGCCACGAGCACGAGCGTCCCACTGTCGGGCACGGAATCGAACGCGCCGAACACCGTGGCGTGGCGGATCGCATGCGGAATCTCCCGCACATCGAGCACCGGATCCGGGTGGTCGTGCTCCCCGCACGCGCACGCGTGACTGTCACGCTCGGGTTCCGCATTCGCGCCCAGCAGTTCGTGCATACCGTCCAGAATGCCGGCCAGTGAGACGCCGGGGTCTGCGGCGACGAGCGGAAGGATCCGGTCGTTCTCGTCGACGAGGTGCGCATCGAACACCACCCTCAACGCGTAGGCGGCCGCGGCTGCACGCACCGGATCGGGTTCCTTCGCAATCCGATCGACGAGATCGCCGAGGATGCGGTGCACGGCGATCATGGATTCGACGAGCAGCTTCGCCTCGCCGCGACCGGCTGCCGGCGGGTAGAGCGCGTGCTCCTCTGCTGTGGCGTGCGGCAGGAGGGTGCCGGTGAGGTAGTCGACCAACGCACGACGGGATGCGTCGACCTCCTTTCCGGTGGAGGCAGCGTCGAGCAATGCCTCGCTGAGGATCGCGATGTGTCCCGCGAGCTCGCTGTGATGGCTCTTGACGGCGTCGACAGCACGCGCATCCTCTGCGGTGGTGGCAACGACAACCTGGTCGATACTCATGGACGGTTCCTCTCGGTGGCGCGGCGGTGGTGGCGCGGCGGGATGGCCTTTCGCCGTCCAATTTACTACAGTTATTTCCGTGGAAAATAGGGAACTTGGACCCGGACCGCGTGCGATACCGACACCGGCGTCGCACCTCGCGCTGTCGCCCCAGCGGATCACCGTCCTCGACGATGTCCGTGCCCACACCCCCACGCGCATCAACGACATCGCCGAGCGGCTCGGCCTGCACGCCAACACTGTGCGCGAACACCTCGACGCACTCGCCGACCACGGCCTCGTCGAATGCACCAACGAACCGGCCCGCGGACGCGGACGTCCCGCCAAGGTGTATCGGCCCATGCCCGCCGCCGACCCCACCCTTTCCGGCCGCGACTACGCGGGACTCGCGACCGCTCTCGCCGGGCACATCGCCCGTACCAGCAGCGATCCAGAAGGCGACGCACGCGCCGCCGGGCGGGAGTGGGGACGCGACCTCGCCCGCGAATCGGACTGCGACACCGACGATCCGCATTCCTTCACCCTCGACCTGCTCACACGTCTGGGGTTCGCTCCCCACGACCGCGGCCCCGCGCTCGGTGTTGCGCTGCCGATGTGCCCCCTACTCGACGCCGCGCGCCGCTACCCGACCGTCGTCTGCCAGGTCCATCTCGGCATCGTCGAGGGCGCGCTCGAGGAGGTCGGCGCACCGACCGGCCCCGGGCTCGATCTCCTGCCCTTCGCCGAACCCGGCGCGTGCCGGCTCTTCCTTCCCGATCCCACAGTTCCCCCGGTGTGCTGTAGTCCGCGGAGCGGATCGTGAACGAGCGCGGAAGCTGGCATCTTCGCGCCGGCACGGTCGTTGCCGCGTGGTTCGCGGCACTGGTCGTGGTGTCCGTCGCACACCGCTGGGTTCCGCAATCCGGTTGGCTCCTCGTCCATCTACTCGGCCTCGGGGCCGGGAGCAACGCGATCCTGATCTGGAGCGGGCATTTCACCGATGCCCTCCTCCGGCGCCCGGCCGGAGGTACCCGCCGCGCCGACACCGCGCGACTGATCGTGTTCAACACCGGTGCAGTTGCGGTGGTCGCCGGCATGGTGACCGGATGGTGGCCCGCGATAGTGGTCGGTGGATGTGTCGTCGCCGGGGTTGCCGGATGGCACGGCACCACGCTGCTGAAGCGTCTGCGGTCCGCGCTGCCGTCCCGGTTCGGGCACACCGTGCGCTACTACATCGCTGCGGCCGCCATGCTGCCGATCGGTGCGGGGATCGGCATCGCCATGGCGAATGTCGATCTGCCCAGCGAACTGCACGAACGGCTCGTGCTCGCTCACGCGGCCGTCAACGTCCTGGGCTGGGTGGGGCTGACGGTGCTGGGTACTCGTGACGCTATGGCCGACGATGCTGCGGACCCGCATGGCGGAGCGTGTCGAAACCGCAGCGCGGCGCGGACTCCCGGCGTTACTTCTCGCTCTCGCAGTGGGAGTCGTCGGTGCAATCGCGGGCACACCCCTCGTCACGGCCGCGGGAGCCCTCGGATATCTCGCTGCCGCGGTCTACGTCCTCGAACCACACCTCGACGAGATCCGCCGCAAGCATCCCGCCGATTTCGCGACGTTGTCGGTGCTGGCGGGCATCATGTGGCTGCTCGGCTCACTCACGTACCTCACGGTGGGACTGGCGACGGCGTCGACCCCACTGGAAGCGACCGAGACAGCGGGGTCGGTGACCGCGGCGCTGCTCGCCGGCTTCCTCGTCCAGGTGCTGCTCGGCGCCCTCACATATCTCGTTCCTGTCGTCATCGGCGGTCGTGCAGCGGTGCAGGGAGCGATGACCGAACTCGAGCGCGGCGCGCCGTGGCGCCTGTCGATCACCAATGCGGGTCTGCTGGTGTGTGTCCTGCCGGTGCCGAGCCTCGTGCGAGTCGCGTGTTCAGTGCTCGTTCTGGTGGCGTTCGCGTCGTTCCTGCCGTTGGCCGTGCGCGCGGTCCTGGTCGCCCGGCGCATGCGTGGGATGCCGTCGAAACCGGGTCGTCCCGAACCTGTTCCGGCACACAGACGAATCCGGGCCGCCGCAGCAGGCCTGGGCGTCGTCGTCTTCGCCGCGGCAGTCGGTATCGCGGCCGATCCGGCTGCCGTCGGTATCTCCACCACCGATACCGGAAACGTGACGGCGAGTGGGCACACCACCGAAGTCGAGGTGCGGATCGAGGGCATGAGGTTCGTTCCCGACGTCCTCGACGTGCCCCTGGGGGATCGCCTGGTGGTCACGCTGGTGAACACCGGCACCGATCGTCACGATTTGGTTCTCGCCAACGGCGCCCGCACCGGACGCATCAATCCGGATGAGACTGCAACGCTCGACGCCGGACTCGTAGGAGGCAGATGGACGGATGGTGCTCCGTCGCCGGGCACCGCCAGATGGGAATGACGCTCACCGTGCAGGCGACCGGTGTCATCGACGACCGTGCCCACACCGGACACCAGAACGACGCGGAAGCAGTCTCCCTCACTTCATCCGACGTGTCGCGGAGCCTGGGCGCGCACCCCGATGCCGGCTTCGTCGCGCACGATCCGGTCGTGCCGGCCACCTCGGCCGATCACCGGATCACCTTGGCCGCAACGGACGAGCAACGTGAAGTCGCGCCCGGGATCACGCAGCGTCTGTGGACCTTCGGTGGCACCGCCCCTGGTCCCACACTGCGAGGGAAGGTCGGTGACATCTTCGAGATCACACTCGTCAACGACGGGACCATCGGCCACTCCATCGACTTCCACGCGGGCTCGCTGTCCCCGGACGAACCGATGCGCACCATCGAGCCGGGCGAATCGCTCGTCTACCGGTTCACAGCCCGCCGAGCGGGGATTTGGATGTATCACTGCTCGACGATGCCGATGTCACTACACATCGCGAACGGGATGTTCGGCGCGGTCATCATCGACCCGCCCGATCTGCCGCCCGCCGACCGCGAGTACGTCATAGTGCAGTCGGAGCTGTATCTGGGACCCGAGGGGGGTGAAGCCGACGCGACAAGATCATCGCCGACAATCCGGATCTCGTGGTGTTCAACGGATATGCGAACCAGTACGACCACGATCCCCTGATCGCGAAAGTCGGTGAACGCGTACGTATCTGGGTGCTCGCCGCGGGACCGAACCGCGGTTCGCGTTCCACATCGTCGGCGGGCAGTTCGACACCGTCTGGTCGGAGGGTAGCTTCCGCCTGCAACCGGGCACGGGCGGAAGTCAGACCCTCGGATTGTTCCCGGCCCAGGGAGGATTCGTCGAACTCGAATTCCCTGAGCCGGGACGCTATCCGTTCGTGTCGCACTCGATGGTCGACGCCGAGCGCGGTGCTCACGGCATCGTCGAGGTCCGATGATCGGGTACTACCTCGCCTGGTTCAGGCGCTCGACCGCCTGATCGTAGCCGTCGACGAGTTCGGCCATGATCTCCGCGACGGGACGGATCTCGTTCATCCGTCCGACGATCTGACCGACCGGCATCGCCACGACTTCGGGGTCATCTCCTGCGAGATACGCTGGTGCGCCTCGCTGACGAGGATGTTCTGCAACGGCATGGGCAACGGCGACGGCGCGTCGGGCTTCGACCACGCCTCGGTCCACTTCGTCTTGAGCAGCCTGGCCGGTTTGCCGGAGTAGATGCGCGAGCGGACGGTGTCGGACGAGGTCGCGCCGAGCAGCGCCCGCTGGATCGAGGACGGCCCGTTGGCCGCCGAGCCGAGCTTGTACTCGGAGGTCGTCAACCAGTACGAACCCATCCACACACCGGAGGCACCGAGTGCGAGCGCTGCAGCAACCTGCCGACCCGAACCCACACCGCCCGCGGCGAGAACAGCCGCGGAATCCCCGATGGCATCGACGATCTCCGGCCACAACACCATCGACGCAACCTCACCGGTGTGGCCACCGGCCTCGTAGCCCTGGGCGATGACGATGTCGACGCCGTTCTCGACATGTCGTTTCGCATGGTCGACGGCACCCGCCAGAGCCGCGACCGGCACACCCTTCTCGTGTGCGAGATCGATGACGTCCTTCGGAGGTGATCCGAGAGCGTTGGCGATGAGCGCGGGGCGATGTTCGAGCGCCACATCGACGTGGGAACGTGCGACCGAATGCAGCCAGCCCAGCACACCGGTGGCGTGTTCGGCGTCGTCGCCGAGCGGTGGCACTCCCAGCTCCGTGAGCGTGCGGTCGACGAACGCTCGGTGTTCCGCCGGGATGAGGCTGTCGAGGTCGACGGCCGTACCCTCGGTGGGCACTTTCGCCGGCATCACGATATCGACACCGTACGGTTTGCCGTCGGTGTTCTCGTCCATCCAGGTGAGGACCGCGTCGAGCTCTTCGGCATCGTTGAACCGGACGCAGCCCAGCACTCCGAGGCCACCGGCCCGCTGATGGCCGCTGCGACGTGTTCGGACGGTGTGAACCCGAAGATCGGGTACTCGATGCCGAACTTCTTGCTGAGATCGGTCTGCATGACGGTCCTTATCCTGCTGCGGCGGCGGCGTTGTCGGCGGTGCCGTTGCTGTAGATGTCGTCTGCCGGGCGGGATTCGGTCTGCTCCTTCGCCCAGCGGTAGTCGGGCTTACCCGCCGGTGAACGCTTGACCTCGTCGACGAGCCAGAGACTCCGCGGCACCTTGTATCCCGCGATCGAGCCGCGGGCTTGCTGGACGAGTTCGGCCAGATCGGGGCGAGTGCCGGGGCGCCCCGCGACGACCGCAGCAACGCCCTGACCGAATCGCTCGTCAGGGACACCCACGACGAGGACGTCGAACACGTCTGGGTGTCCCTTGAGGGCGGCCTCGACCTCCTCGGGGTATATCTTCTCGCCACCGCTGTTGATCGATGCCGAGCCACGGCCGAGCATCGTCACCGTGCCGTCGGCCTCGACCTGCGCGTAGTCGCCCGGGATGGAGTACCGCACGCCGTTGTACTCGCGGAACGTCGCCGCCGTTTTCGCTTCGTCGTTGTAGTACCGATCGGGATGTGCCCCTTGCGAGCAAGCAGACCGACCTTGCCGTCGCCCGGCTGCAGGGGTGTGCCGTCCTCGTCGATCACGTCGGTGGACGCGTCGATCTTCACAGTGGGGGCACCGACGTGGGCCTGCCCCTTCTGAACCACGCCGATACCGGAGAAGCCGGTCTCGGAAGAGCCGATGGAATCGGTGATCATGCAGTTCGGGAGGAGCTCGAGGAATCGCTCCTTGAGCGCCGGGGAGAACAGTGCCGCACTCGAGCCCATGAAGTACATCGACGAGAGGTCGTACGGCTTACCGGTTTTCGGGTTCCCCTGCTCGAGCGCATCGATCATGGTCGACCCATCGCGTCGCCGGTGATGAAGATGACGTTGACCTTGTGTTCCTCGATGACGCGCAGCGTGTCGTGGCCGTCGAACTCGGGGTGCATGACCAGCTTGCCGCCACCGAACAACGCCTGGAAGAGCGCCCACTGTGCGCCACCGTGAATCATCGGCGGAATCGGGAATCGCACCATCGCAGGGTTGGCGGCGCCGGTCTTGGCGAGTTCCCACTCGTCGGCCACATACTCGCCGGTGAGGAAGTTGATGCCGCCGCCGAGGACGCGCCACACGTCTTCCTGGCGCCACATCACGCCCTTCGGCTTACCGGTCGTGCCGCCTGTGTAGAGCATGTAGAGGTCGTCGGGGCTGCGCTCCTCGAAATCGCGCTCCGGTGAACTCTGGGCGAGCGCCTGCTCGTAGTCGACTGCGCCGTATCCGGAGTAGTCGAGCTCGGTGTCGTCGTCGACGACGAGGACCGTCTTCACGAGCGGCGTCGTCGGCAGTACATTCGCGACTTTGTCGGTGTACTGACGCTCGTGGATGAGCGCCACCATGTCCGAATCCTCGAAGATGTGCTGCAACTCGTTCTCGACGTACCTGAAGTTGATGTTGACCATCACGGCACGGATCTTGAACACCGCGACCATGGCCTCGACGGCCTCGATGGTGTTGCGCGAATAGATCCCCACCTTGTCGCCCGGCTTGACTCCCTGTTCACGCAGGTAGTGACCGAGGCGGTTGGTCCGATCCTCCAGCTGCGCGTAGGTGAGTTCGTGACCGTCCGACGCGAGTGCGACGCGGTCGGGGACGAGGTCGATGGCGTGCTCTACGAGGTCTGCGATATTTAGGGCCACGTCATCAAAATAGAACGTGTTATCGTTTCTGACAAGACCGGAATTGAGATCCAGTTCACAACCCTTCAGGAGTTTCCAGTGGCCCCTACCGCCCCCACCGGCGCTGCCGAACCTTCGAATATTTCGGAGCGCGCTCCGCACTGCCTCGTCGAGCAACGCGGGCACACCCTGATCGTCACGATGAATCGCCCTGAAGCACGAAATGCCCTGTCGGGCGAGATGATGGCGATCATGAGCGAGGCCTGGGACCGCGTCGACAACGATCCCGGCATCCGTGTCGCGATCCTCACCGGAGCGGGCGGAGCATTCTGCGCGGGTGCCGACCTCAAGGACATGAACAAGTCCGCACCCGGCGACAAGTTCGAAGGTGGGGGCTGGGACCTGTCACGGCTGCCCGCGCTGCTCAAGGGCCGCCGGTTGAAGAAGCCCCTCATCGCTGCAGTCGAGGGCCCCGCCATCGCAGGCGGCACCGAGATCCTCCAGGCCACCGACATTCGGGTGGCCGGCGAGAGCGCAAAATTCGGTGTGTCCGAGGCGAAGTGGGGGCTCTTCCCGCTCGGCGGCTCGGCAGTACGCCTCGTCCGCCAGATCCCATACACGATCGCCGCCGACATCCTGCTCACCGGTCGTCACCTGAAAGCGCCCGAAGCCAAGGAGATCGGGCTCATCGGGCACGTCGTCCCAGACGGTCAGGCCCTCGACAAGGCCCTCGAGATCGCCGAGGTGATTTCCGCCAACGGACCGGTCGCGGTGCAGGCGATCCTCGAAACCATCCGCCGCTCCGAGGGACTCCACGAAGAGGAGGCGTTCCGCATCGACGCGGAGCTCGGCGCCGCCGTGTTCAAGAGCGCCGACGCGAAGGAAGGGCCCCGTGCCTTCGCCGAGAAACGCGCCCCGAAGTTCACCGGCGCCTGAGCAGGTTCACTTCCCGCGCTGGGAGGCCGACGCCTGCTCGTCGAGTTCGTCGAGCGCAATCCGGTGCGCCGGAGGCGCGTCGAGCACGACGGAACGTGTGCTGCGCAGCTGATCGTCGACGTGCAACAGTTCCCCGGACTTCATCGCCGACCACCGTGGGTCTTCGTCCATCTTCTCGCTGGCCACCACCACCGCCGGATACTGCGCGAGAAGGCCTGACCGGACTCTCACGGTACCGGTAGCACTGGCGTGGTCGAGGTGGCGACCGCCTGAGTGCCGCCGCTGGGGCGCTCGAGCACCCACAGTTCGTGAGTGTCCGGGTACCGCAACGCCCAGAGTTCGGTTGCGGTCGTCAGGATGACGTTCAAGGCGAAGATCCGGAGGTTCTCGGCGGCCCACTCCGCTGCAGCGGTGAGTCCGGCGGTCACGTCACCGCCGTGCTCATCGATGCGGCGGGTGACGAGCGCGAAGAACCGCTCCGAATCCGTCTCCCCCTGCACGAGGTCCCGGTACGGCCCGAGCTCCGCATCCAACCGATCGAGATCGCCGAGAACTCCGTTGTGCGCGAACAACCGTCCGTTCTGCTCGAACGGGTGAGTGTTGCGCGGGGCGAGGCCGCCGGTCGACGCGTACCGGATGTGGGCGAGGAACGTCCGCGACGAACGCTCCTTCGCTTCCGTGGCGAACGCACGATCCTCGTACGCGGCCACCGGCTGCTTCTCCACGAGCGGTTCGTCACCGACGGTGAACGTACCGAGCCCTGTACCGTCGGGCTCGCGTCGACTCTGCCGGGCCAGCGAATCTGAGGCCTCGAGCAGCCAGAAGGTCGCGTGTACGCGGTGTGGTGCGGCACTGAGCCCGAACAGTCGGCACATGCGAATCCCACCTTGTCACGGATATTCCGGATGGCTCGAGGATAGGCGAAACCCGTATTCGGCGAGATGGAAACGGCCGGTACCCGGCGAAGGACGCCGCTCAGTCCAGGACTACCTCGGCCAAAGACTGCACATGCTCGGCGTCGCGGCACGACACGAGGAGCATCGTCACCCCCGAATCCTCCCACCGCTTCACACCCGCACGAACCTCGTCATGGTCGCCGACGATCATCGTCTCGGTCACCATGTCGTCGGGAATTGCTGCAGCTGCCTCGTCCTTACGACCCGCACGGAATAGTTCGGTGACCTCGTCGACCACGTCGCCGTAGCCCATGCGGCGGTAGACCTGCGCATGGAAGTTCAACTCGGGGGCACCCATTCCGCCGACGTAGAGCGCCGTCACCGGCTTCATCCCGGCGATGGTCGCCGCACGGTCGTCGGTCACCACCACCTGGCAGGTCGCCGCGATCTCGAAGTCCTCGCGACTGCGACGCGCTCCCGGGCGGGCGAATCCTTCGTCGAGCCATTCGTCGTACATCGGGGCAAGGCGCGGTGAGTAGTAGATCGCGAGCCAGCCGTCGGCGATCTCCGCAGTGAGCGCGACGTTCTTCGGGCCCTCGGCGCGAGCCAGATCGGGATGTCGGATCGGAGCGGATGTGTGATGGGCTTGAGTGGCTTACCGAGGCCGGTCGCGCCTTCGCCGTCGTACGGCAGCGGATAGTGCGGGCCCGCACTGGTGACCGGCTCTCTTCGCGCGAGGACGTCGCGGATGATCGACACGTATTCACGGGTTCGGGCGAGCGGCTTGGCGAACGGCTGCCCGTACCAGCCTTCGACGACCTGCGGTCCGGACACACCCAGGCCGAGGATGTGCCGGCCGCCGGAGAGGTGGTCGAGCGTGAGTGCGTGCATGGCGCAATTCGTCGGGGTTCGTCCGGAGATCTGCACGACGGAGGTGCCGAGCCGCACTCGCTCGGTTGCCGAGCCCCACCATGAGAGCGGAGTGAAGGCATCCGATCCCCACGATTCGGCCGCGAAGACCGCGTCGAAGCCCGCGGCTTCCGCTGCAGTAACAAGTTCCGGTCCGTTCGTGGGCGGCTGCGCACCCCAGTACCCCAGTTGCAGTCCCAGTTTCATTGCACGCCTTTCAGGTCGGACGACTGACCGTACCGTGCTGTTCACACGCTACTCTTGCCAGCGACATTAGAACCTGTTCTACTCGAAGATGTGAGCCTGGGAAAGAGCGCGGTCGTCGAGCCGCCACTGAGAGCCCCGTTGAATCTTCAGTTCGACTACACCCGATCCACCGGGCCGACCGTCGGCGCATTCGTCACCGGATTGCGCGACGGGCGGATCGTCGGTGCGCGTAGTTCGGACGGCCGAGTTCTCGTCCCTCCCCCGGAATTCGACGCGATCACACACGAGCCGCTCGTCGATTTCGTCGAGGTCGGACAGACCGGCACCGTGGTGAGCTGGACGTGGAATCCCGAGCCGCTGCCCGGACAACCGTTCGACCGCCCCTTCGCGTGGGCCCTGATCCGGCTCGACGGCGCAGACTCGTCCCTCCTGCACGCCGTCGACGTCTCCTCTCCCGACGACATCGAGACCGGCCTGCGGGTACGGGTCCGATGGGCCGACGAGCGGGTGGGCGATATCCACGACATCGTGGCGTTCGAACCAGGAGAGGCCGAGACAGCACCCGCTTCCGACGCCGACACCGAACCGGTCACGATCATCACCACTCCCCTCGATCTGCACTACACGCACACTGCATCTCCCGAGGAGTCGTGGTATCTGCGCGGACTGAAGGAAGGCAAGCTCGTCGGCGGGCGGACCGGGCCCGGCGGCAAGGTGTACGTCCCGCCGCGCGGTGCGAGCCCCACCGACGGCGTTCCGACCAAGGAGCACGTCGAGTTGCCCGACAAGGGCATCGTCACCACATTCTGTATCGTCAACGTGCCGTTCATGGGTCAGCAGATCAAGCCTCCGTACGTCGCGGCCTACGTGCTGCTCGACGGAGCCGACATCCCGTTCCTCCACCTGATCCTCGAGTGCGATGCCGCGGAAGTGCGCATGGGTATGCGCGTCGAAGCGAAGTGGCGACCGCGGGAGGAATGGGACTACACCCTCAAGAACATCGAATACTTCCGTCCCACCGGCGAACCCGACGCCGACTTCGACACCTTCAAACACCACCTCTAGGAGCCGCGGAATCATGACAGACATTGCAGTCGTCGGCTTCGCGCACGCTCCACACGTCCGCGAAACGCACGGCACCACCAACGGTGTCGAAATGCTCGTGCCCTGCTTCCAGCAGCTCTACGGGAACCTCGGAATCACCAAGTCCGACATCGGTTTCTGGTGTTCCGGATCATCCGACTACCTCGCGGGCCGCTCGTTCTCCTTCATCTCGGCCATCGACGCGATCGGTGCAGTTCCCCCGATCAACGAATCGCACGTCGAGATGGACGCGGCGTGGGCGCTCTACGAAGCGTGGGTCAAGCTCATCACCGGCGAGGTCGACACCGCGCTCGTGTACGGATTCGGCAAGTCGTCGGCCGGCACGCTGCGGCGCACCCTGTCGCTGCAGCTCGATCCGTATCTCGTCGCACCGCTCGGTCTCGACGCCGTATCGCTCGCCGGTCTGCAGGCGCGGATCGGACTCGACTCCGGTAAGTGGACCGCCGAACAGATGGCCGAGGTCGCAGTGCAGGCCCGTGCCGCGGCGAAGAGCCGACCCGACGCACAACTCAGCGGCGACGTCACCGTCGAGGAGTTGCTCGCGCAGCCGTACGTCGCCGATCCGCTGCGCACACACGACTGCGCGCCGGTCACCGACGGCGCCGCCGCGATCGTCCTCGCATCCGGCGACCGCGCACGCGAACTGTGCGAGAACCCCGCCTGGATCACCGGAATCGAGCATCGCATCGACTCCCCGAATTTCGGTGCCGCTGACCTGACGACCGCGCCGTCGGCACGTGCCGCAGCGCAGGCCGTCACCCGTGGCGACACCTCCTTCGACATCGCCGAACTGCACGCGCCCTTCACTCACCAGGAGTTGATCCTGCGTGAAGAGATCGGATTGAACGGCACCACCGTGATCAATCCGTCCGGTGGCCCTCTGACCGGGAACCGATGTTCTCCGGCGGTCTCGAACGCATCGGTTTCGCCGCCCAGGCAATCATGGACGGGAAGGCCGGCAGGGCCCTCGCCCATGCGACGGGTGGCGCTGTGCTGCAACAGAATCTGGTAGCCGTTCTGGAGGGACGTAACTGATGACGAAGCAACCTGCGGCAGTCCTCGGAACGGGACAGACCCACTATGTCGCAAAACGGCACGACGTCTCGATGGCAGGACTCGTCCGCGAAGCAATCGACCGCGCGATGGCCGATGCCCATGTGGCTGGGACGACATCGACGCCGTCGTGATCGGAAAGGCCCCCGACCTGTTCGAGGGTGCGATGATGCCCGAACTGACGATGGCCGACGCGATCGGCGCCACCGGCAAGCCCCTGCTGCGCGTGCACACCGCCGGTTCGGTCGCGGTTCCACCGCCAATGTGGCCACGAGCCTCGTCCAGGCCGGTGTCCACCGTCGTGTGCTCGCCGTTGCGTGGGAGAAGCAGTCCGAATCCAACGCGATGTGGGCGCTGTCCACGCCGGTGCCGTTCACGATGCCGGTCGGTGCGGGTGCCGGTGGGTACTTCGCACCCCACGTCCGCTCGTATATCCGCCGCTCCGGGGCACCCGAACACGTCGGCTCGATGGTTGCCGTGAAGGACCGTCTCAACGGCGCGAAGAACCCATACGCCCACCTCAAGCAGTCCGACATCACCCTGGAGAAGGTGCAGGCGTCGCAGATGCTGTGGGATCCCATCCGCTACGACGAAACGTGCCCGTCGTCGGACGGGGCGTGCGCTGTAGTCCTCGGCGACGCAGACAGCGCTGCCGCGGCCGAGGCTGCCGGGCGCACCGTCGCATGGATCCACGCCACCGCGATGCGCACCGAACCGACCACCTATGCGGGTCGCGACCAGGTCAACCCCGAGGCGGGCCGGATCGCGGCCGCGGCGTTGTGGAAACAGGCGGGGATCACCGATCCGCTCACCGAGATCGACTGCGCCGAGATCTATGTCCCGTTCTCCTGGTTCGAGCCGATGTGGCTCGAAAACCTCGGTTTCGCTCCGGAAGGAGGCGGCTGGAAGCTGACGGAGGCAGGCGAAACCGCGATCGGCGGACAGCTTCCCGTCAACATGTCGGGTGGCGTGCTGTCGTCGAACCCGATCGGCGCGTCGGGCATGATCCGTTTCGCCGAAGCAGCAATCCAGGTGATGGGAAAGGCCGGCGACCACCAGGTCGAGGATGCACGCAAGGCTCTCGGTCACGCGTATGGCGGTGGGTCGCAGTATTTCTCGATGTGGGTGGTCGGGTCCGACAAGCCGACGAACTAGGGGTCTCTCATGGTGAAGTTCACCGTCGGCGTCGCAATGACGCCACTCGATCAGCTCGCGGGGATCGCCAAGACCGCCGAGGAATCGGGGTTCTCGTCGATCGCCCTACCGGATTCGCTGTTCTACATGGAGAAGCAGACCGTCGACTACCCGTATACTCCGGACGGTTCACGGATGTGGACGGCCGACACACCCTGGGTGGACCCGCTCATTGCCGCAGCTGCGATGGGGGCAGCTACGTCGACGATCGAGTTCTACACCCAGGTACTCAAACTCGGCTCACGCAATCCGGTGCTGCTCGCCCGCCAGGTCGGTTCGGTCGCGAATCTCACGAACAACCGATTCGGGCTCGGTGTCGGGATTGGCTGGGCACCAGAAGAATTCGAATGGTGCGGCGTACCCTATGCTCGGCGCGGCAAGCGGGTCGACGAGATGATCGACGTGCTGAAGCTGATCCTCGGCGGCGGGATGGTCGAGCACCACGGTGAATTCTACGATTTCGATCGTCTCCAGATGAGTCCCGCCCCCAGTAAACCGGTTCCGCTGTATGTCGGTGGCCATACCGAAGTGGCGCTTCGCCGCGCGGCGAAGGTCAGCGACGGCTGGACCTCGGCAATGATCAAGTTCGACGATCTCGTCCAGGTGATCGACCGCCTGCGGACGCTGCGCACCGAATACGGCCGCAGCGAGGATCCTTTCGAGATCCAAACGGTGTGCATCGACAAGTTCGGCTCGTCCGGCTACGCCGAGCTCGCCGATGCGGGAGTCACCGACATCATCGTCGTGCCGTGGATCTTCGACGGCCATGGATTCGACTCTCCGCTCGAAGCGAAGCAGGAGTCGCTCCGGAAGTTCGCCGAGAAGTTCATCAGCGCAGACAAGTTCATCCACGGGAAAGGTAAGGCATGAGCGAGGAACATCCCGCACGCATCGCGGCGCGCGCATCGCAGACGGCCGCAAGTGCGAGACGCAAGGACGAGTGGCTCGCGCTGTTCGCCGAGGACGGATGCGTGGAGGATCCGGTGGGTCCGTCGGGGTTCGATCCGGAGGGCAAGGGCCATCACGGACGTGAGGCGATCGCGGCGTTCTACGACATGACGATCGCGAACACCGAGAGTCTCGAGTTCCTCGTCGACGATGTCCTGGTGTGCGGCAACGAGTGCGTCAACGTCGGCACCATTCGCACCACCCTGGCCGGCAACATCATCGACGCGAGGGTGTATTCGTGTACCGGGTGAACGAGGACGGCAAGATCGCGTCACTGCGCGCATTCTGGGAAGTGGATCGGGCCATGAAGACGGTGCGTCCGGCCCAGTAGAGTCGGCGCATGACTGTCACCGGGATCGTCCTCGCAGCCGGGGACGGCTCACGTTTGGGTGGACGGGCGAAAGCCTGCTCCCCCATCGGGGCCGTCCCCTGCTGCATTCCGTCGTCGACGCTCTCGAACAAGGCGGGTGCGACGAGACGATCGTGGTCGTCGGCGCGTACGCCGACGACGTCGCCGCCGTGTGCCCGCCCGGCACAACCCTGGTGCGCAATCCTCGCTGGGAAGAGGGCATGTCGACGTCGCTGCAGTGCGGGGTGGATGCCGCAGCCGGTGCTGACGTGATCGCACTGACTGTTGTGGACTTCCCCGGCATCAACGCCAAGCTCGTACACACGGTTCTGATGGCACACGAGGTCGGCACCGTGACGCTGCCGGTATTCGGCGACCACCCCGGCCATCCCGTCGTCTTCGACCTGGTCGACGCAGTGGCAGCGGCGCAGCAAGCAGCGGGTGACGAAGGCGCCCGTTCGTTCCTCTCACGTAATCGCGACCGTGTCCGGCGGCTGGACTGCTCTGGTCTCGCGGATCCCGGCGACGTCGACACCGTCGACGACCTGCACCGGCTGAACTGAATCCGTTCAAGTAGGCGCAGACACAGAAATAATTGATTGACTTACCAGTCAATCAATTATTATGCTGGTTCATGGCCCGCACCGTCGACCCTGAACTGCAAGCCCAACGCCGCAACGCCATAACCGACGCTGCCGCCGCACTCTTCGCCGAACACGGCTACGACGCAACACCAGTGACCGCGATCGCGAAGGCCGCAGGAGTCAGCTCGGGCACGGTGTTCCACTACTTCGGCGACAAGCGCGGGGTCTTCCGCGCTATCTTCGAGCGCGACCTCCCGGAATCCAGGGAAATGATCGAACGCTATCGCGATGCCGAGGATCCCCTCGCGGCGATACTCGACATCGTCGCCGAGCTGGTCGAACCCGCTTCCGACCCTCTCGCCGCGGGCCTCGTGATCGAGGTGATTCGACAGGTCGCTCACGACCCACAACTCGCCGTGATCCTCGAAGAAACGGATGCCATTGTGAACCGAGGGATCAGCGATCTCCTCCGTCGCGCACACGACCGGATCGACCCTTCGCTCGACCCGGACGCGACCTCCACCTGGATCCGGGCAATCACCGACTCGGCATTCCTCTACGCCGACAATCCGGCCGCCACAGCACCCGTCGACACCATGCGGACGGTCATCCACCGCTATCTCACCGGACACCGAGGAGAGAAATCATGACGATGATGCGTGACGATGCAACGAGGATCTCGGTCTCCTGGGTGATCCCCGCCGTCGTGGCGGTGGTGTGCATCCTGGCCGGCATCGGGCTCGGCTTCGCCGCTCCCCCGTTCTGCCGCTGGGCGGTCGATACCCTGCCGTCGGTCCCCGGACCGGTCGAGCTCCTCGCGGAACTCACGACCGCGTGGTCGCTGCCGATCCTGACAATCCTCGGGATCGTCGGGGGCGTCGTCCTCGCCATGATCACCCTCGGCGAATCCCTCACCGTCACCGTCGATTCCGACGGCGTGCTCCTCGAGCAGAACGATGACGGACTGTTTGTGCCACGGTCCAAGGTGGCCGAGGCTCACCTCGACGACAAGGACCTGGTTCTCATCGACATCACCGGACGCGAACTCGCCCGGCGCGGCACCGGCGATCTCGACAAGGATGCCGTCGGCCGCGCGTTCACCGAGCACGGTTACTTCTGGACCGAGAAGTCACTTCACGGCGGCGAGTTCTCTCGGTGGGTCGACGGTGACCCCGCTCTCGACGACGAAGCTCACGACCTGCTTCGCGAACGACGCCATGCGCTCTCCCGCAAGGAGACGAACACTGCCGAGGAACTCCGCAACAAGCTGCAGACTCGCGGTATCGTCGTGCGCGACCGCGACAAGCGTCAGGAATACCGTCTGGTGCAATGACGAGACCGCGCGAAAGCGCACCGCGTCACACCGTCGGTTGGCTAGGCTGCCGGAATGACACCGGTGCGGGTGAACGTCGACAATTTCGTCCGAGCGGAGACGGATCGGATGTTTGCCGATCTCCAGCGCGACGCCGGAGGAATCAATACGCTCCTGCACAATCGAGAGCCCGCTGCAGTCGAAAATCAAACCGTGATTCGGATGAATCGCGACACTCTCTACAGTTTTGCGATCGTCGACGTCTCGGACGGAGCGGTCGTCACCGTCCCCGAATCCGGAGAACGCTACGTGTCGGTGATGGTGGTCGACCAGGATCACTACGTCGATCGGATCTTCCACGACCCGGGCGAGTACCGACTCGCAGCCGGCGATTTCCCGACACCATATGTCGCTGTCGCAATCAGAATTCTCGTCGACCCTGCCGATTCCGACGATGTACGCGCCGTTGCCGCACTGCAAGATCAGTTCCGCATCGACGCAGGATCGTCGACTCCGTTCACTTCACCGGATTACGACCGAGAGAACATGGACGAGACGCGCGACGCGCTGCTCGCGTTGGCGCGGAATCTCACCGACTTCGACCACACATTCGGCGCCAGAGATACTGTCGACGAAGTTCGGCATCTGATCGGTACTGCAGCAGGCTGGGGTGGGCTCCCGACCGAGGAGGCCGCGTACATCGGCGTCGATCCCCGACTTCCGGTCGGCGAGTACGAACTGACCGTGCGCGATGTGCCCGTCGACGGATTCTGGTCGATTTCGGTATACAACGCGGACGGGTTCTTCGAGCCGAACGAACGCCACGCGTACAGCGTCAACAACATCACCGGTGTCACCGACGGCGACGGTTCGGTCACCGTGCGGTTCGGCGGGAGTCCGGAGCAGAACAACGTCATTCCCATCACCGAGGGCTGGAACTACCTCGTGCGCCTGTACCGTCCACGCGCAGAGATAGTGGACGGCCGCTGGACGTTCCCCACCATCACCGCGCAGAGCTGAACCGATGCTGTGAACACGCACGGACCCCCGCGCCCGAAGGAGCAGGGGTCCACGTGACCGCTTGTGTCAGTGCTTGACCGGGCAGCCACCGGACGTCTTGTAGTCCACCTGGAACTCCTTGATGCCGTTGAGCCATCCCGACCGCAGACGGTGCGGGTCGGAGATCTTGCTGATATCCGGAATGTGGTCGGCGATCGCATTGAAGATCAGATCGATTTCCATGCGGGCAAGGTTGGCACCGAGGCAGTAGTGCGCACCGGTTCCGCCGAATGCGAGGTGCGGGTTCGGATCTCGGAGAATATCGAACTCGCGCGGATTCTCGAAGACCTCTTCGTCGTTGTTGGCCGACGCGTACAGCATCACGACGCGGTCGCCCTTCTTGATCGGCTGACCACCGAGTTCGGTGTCCTCGAGTGCGGTGCGCTGGAACGAGATGACCGGTGTGGCCCAGCGGATGATCTCGTCGGCAGCGGTCTTCGGGCGATCGCGCTTGAAGATCTCCCACTGCTCGGGATTGTCCAGGAACGCCGCCATGCCGTGCGAAATGGCGTTGCGGGTGGTCTCGTTGCCCGCGACCGCGAGCACGATGAAGAAGAAACCGAATTCCTCGGGTGCGAGTTCGTCGCCGTCGATGTCCGCTTCGATGAGGGCGGTGACGATGTCGTCGGCCGGGTTCGCCTTGCGCTCGGCAGCCATCTGGTATGCGTATCCGAGGACCTCCATCGAGGCCGCAGCCGGATCGGCGGTGTTGTCGGGATCGTCGTAGCCGGTCATCTGGTTGGACCACTCGAAGATCTTCGCGCGATCGCCCTGTGGAACTCCGATGAGATCGGCGATGGCCTGCAGCGGCAGCTCGGCTGCGATCTGGGTGACGAAGTCGCCCCCGCCTTCCTGGCAGGCTTCGGCAACGATCTTCTTTGCCCGCGAGTCCAATTCGTCGCGCAGCCCGTTGATCGCGCGGGGGGTGAAGCCACGCGCGACCAACTTGCGCAGCTTGGTGTGCTCGGGGGCGTCCTTGTTGAGCAGGACGTGGCGCTGAAGTTCGATGGCCTCGCGCGGCATGTCGTCGTTGAAACGCGGAATCGCGGTGTTCTCCCAGTTCGAGAACACATCGCTCCGGCGGGAGACTTCGCGAACCTCCTCGTGGCGGGACACGACCCAGAAGCCTCGTCGTGGAAGCCGCTGACATCCGGCGACTTCTTGTTCCACCAGACCGGTGCCGTCTTACGCAGTTCGGCGAATTCTTCGAACGGCATACGCTCCGCGAAAAGATCGGGATCTGTGAAGTCGATGCCTTCGGGGATGTTGGGCTGTGCCACCACTGAACCTCTCCTGCCCTTGCGCGGTACCCCGCGCTGTAATGTGGAACACGTTCTAGAATCATTGAAGCACAGCACACGCGACTCGCCAAGGAAACCGTGCTTCCGAACAACGAGACCACCTCTTGCACCACTCGATAACCTGTTCTATTTTCCGAGGTAGGAACGCTGCCCCGCGAGGCACACAGAAAGGAGCCCGCTGTGGGCACACCCGTCATCGTCGAGGCTGCACGCACCCCGATCGGCAAGCGCGGTGGATGGCTCTCGGGCCTCCACGCTGCGAGATCCTCGGCGCAGCGCAAAGTGGCTGATCGAACGGTCCGGGATCGATCCGACGCTCGTCGAACAGGTCATCGGAGGCTGTGTCACCCAGGCCGGCGCGCAGTCCAACAACATCACCCGCACGGCCTGGCTCCACGCCGGACTCCCGTGGCAGGTCGGCGCCACCACGATCGACTGCCAGTGCGGCTCCGCACAGCAGGCGAATCATCTGATCGCGGGCCTCATCGCGACCGGTGCCATCGACGCCGGAATCGCATGCGGTGTCGAAGCGATGACGCAGGTGCCGCTCGGCGCCAACGTCGGCGATCAGGCCGGACCGCGCCGGCCCGAGTCGTGGAACATCGACATGCCGAACCAGTTCGAGGCCGCCGAACGTATCGCCCGCCGCCGCGGCATCACCCGCGACGACGTCGACGCCCTCGGCGTGCGCTCCCAGCAGCTCGCGAAGCAGGCGTGGGACGAAGCCCGTTTCGAACGTGAGGTCCTGCAGGTCGTCGCGCCCGTGGTCGACAAGGAAGGCAACCACACCGGCGAGAAGCAGACCGTCACCCGCGACCAGGGTCTGCGCGACACGTCGCCCGAGTCCTTGGCCAAGCTGAAGCCGGTGCTCGACGGCGGTATCCACACCGCGGGTACCTCGTCGCAGATCTCCGACGGCGCGGCCGCTGTGCTCCTGATGGACGAGGACAAGGCGAAGGCACTGGGCCTGAAGCCGCGCGCACGCATCGTCTCGCAGGCACTCGTCGGCGCCGAGCCCGAGTTCCACCTCGACGGCCCGGTGCAGGCGACGTCGAAGGTGCTCGAGAAGTCCGGCATGAGCATCGGCGACCTCGACCTGTTCGAGGTCAACGAGGCATTCGCGTCGGTGCTGCTGTCGTGGGCTCAGGTCCACGGGCCCGATATGGACAAGGTCAACGTCAACGGCGGCGCGATCGCGCTCGGTCACCCGGTCGGGTCGACGGGGTCTCGGCTGATCACGACAGCGCTGCACGAACTCGAGCGGCGCGACGCGTCGACGGCGCTGATCACCATGTGCGCGGGCGGCGCGCTCGCCACCGGCACCATCATCGAACGCATCTGATCATGGGCACCGAGGCGGCCCCGAAGGGACTCGATTCGAAGGCGACGTCGTCGATCATCAAGTGGATGTCGCGCGGGAACGTGGCGCTGTATCGGGCCACCGGCGGCCGTCTCGGCGGAAAATGGCGGGTGGGCAGCGCATTTCCGTGGGGAATCCCGGTGTGCCTGCTCACCACCACGGGCCGGAAGACCGGGCAGCTGCGGACCGCTCCCCTGCTGTTCCTGGAGGACGACGGCAAGGTGCTGTTGGTCGCGTCTCAGGGTGGTCTGCCGAAGCACCCGCTGTGGTTCCGCAACATTGTGGCGAACCCCGAAGTGACGGTCCAGATCCGATCCGACATCCGTCAGCTGAAGGCGCGGGTCGCCACAGATGCCGAACGCGCACGGTACTGGCCGAAACTCACGGCGATGTATCCGGATTTCGACAACTATCAGTCGTGGACCGATCGTGTCATCCCCGTGGTCGTCTGCGAGTGACATCACCTTCACGCGTAGCGCCGCGGACGGTGATACTGGGAAGCGCACTGTCCATGCTCTCGAGAGGGGATGTCACGCGATGGCAACCACGAATCACGACCGGGTCCTCGATCGCCGCGAGGTCGCGGCCGCACTGTTGCGCGCGCTCGAACGTCGTCACGAGGTGCTCGACGCGATCGTCGAGAGCGACGATCGTGCCGCCGCCATCGCCGCCATCGGGTCGCTGCTCGACACCACCGATTTCTGCGCGGAGGCCGTCCTCGCCCTGCCGCTGGGTCGGTTGACGAAGGCGGAACGTAAGAAGATCCGCGCCGAGCTGGACGACCTCGACGCGGTCGTGAAGTGGACGACGGATTCGCGCCCGTACGCGACCGGCGAGCACTTCCGATTGCGCCCGATCAGCGAGGATCCGGCCGACATCGAGCTGCTGAAGGCGCGTTGCGCCGAACAGCTCGGCGATGGAAGCGACGAGGCGGTCGCGGCGGAGCGCCGCAAGGGCGCTGTACTGATGGACGACGAGTCGGGCATGTGGCTCGTGGCAGAGGACTTGTCCGGCGACGAACCGAGGAAGATCGGTTTCGCATTCGGCGAGCTCAGCGGCAACGAGGTAGAGGTGCGGATCTGGGTTCGCCCCGAGGCACGCAAGCAGGGCTACGGCACAGCCACCCTCAAGCAGGCCCGCACCGAACTCGCGGCCTACTTCCCCGGTTCGACGCTGATCATCCGAACTCCCGCGTAGACGCAGCTACGCTGCCCGTGCGCGTTTCTGGTACCTAGGCTACCGGAAACGCGCACCACGGAGGGAGCTCGCATGCCGGACGGATCGTTCCTCAAACTTCGCCCTATGGTGCCGCGACGACGCGACGAGAAGCATCGTGTCGCGACACCGCTGGAGTTGTTCTTCGATCTCGTGTTCGTTGTCGCGGTGTCGTTCGCGTCGGCGCAACTACATCAGAGCGAGTCCTCCGAGCACATCGCCTCGGGTGTCGGCACATACCTCATGGTGTTCTTCGCGATCTGGTGGGCGTGGGTCAACTTCACGTGGTTCGCGAGCGCCTTCGACACCGACGACTGGCTGTACCGGCTGCTCACACTCGTCCAGATGGGTGGCGTCCTCGTACTCGCGGCGGGCACCGTGCCAGCGATGACCGACAGCGATTTCACCCTCGTGACACTCGGTTATGTCGTGATGCGGCTCGCCCTGGTCCCGCAGTGGCTGCGGGCTGCGCGTTCCGACCCGGATCTGAGGCCGACCGCGATGCGGTACGCGATCGGTGTGACGCTCGTGCAGATCTTGTGGGTGCTCCGCCTGGCACTGCCCGAGGAATGGGGCACCGTATCGTTCCTGGTACTCGTCGCCGCGGAATTATCGGTGCCGGTTGTCGCCGAGCGTGTCCGGGCCACCCCGTGGCATCCTGAGCACATTGCCGAGCGATACAGCTTGTTCACGCTGATCGTCCTCGGTGAATCGATCCTTGCATCGGCGAACTCGATAGTCGACGCAGTCGAGCACACCGACCATCTCGGTTCGCTCGTCGTCATCGCCGTGTGCGGTCTGGTGCTCGCGGGCGGCATGTGGTGGGTGTACTTCCACACCGAGCACGGAGGAGTCCTTGCCGGTATGTCGTCGGCACTGCTGTTCGGATACGGGCACTATGTGGTGTTCGCGGCGGCAGGTGCGTTCTCCGCGGGCATCGAGGTCGCGATCGACCACGACACTCATGCGACGGGCCTCACCGCGGCAACCGCGGCCGCGACGCTCACGGTGCCGGTGGCGATCTTCCTGCTCGGCTCGTGGTTCCTGACGATGCGCGGACGTCTGCCTCGGGGCACCGGCATCGCCGTCGTCGTCCTGTCGGTACTCATCGGCGCGAGTGCGCTGGCCCCAGCGTCACTGGTGGTGGCTGCAGTGCTCATCGCAGTACTCGTCGCAGTGCTGGTAGCGACGTCGGCCGGTTCATCTTCGGCCGAGGCAAAGGCGACGGACACATCGACTTCGGGATGGTGAACCCGCTCCCGGCCCGGTGTTCTCCGGCACAGACCGGGAGCGGGAGCTTCTCAGGCGCCGTAGACCGGGGTCGGCGGCTCGGACGAGGCAATGAGCTTCTCGACGACCGGTCCGAGTTCCTTCGGATCCCACCGGTCGCCCTTGTCGACGGCCTCGCCGTGACGCCAGCCGTCGGCCAGCGACACCTTGCCGCCTTCGGTTTCGAAGACCCGCCCGGTGACATCCTTCGACTCGCTGCTGCCTAGCCACACGACGAGGGGCGAGACGTTCTCGGGCGCCATCGCGTCGAATCCTTCTTCGGGCGCCGCCATCATCTCGGCCATCGCGCCACCCGCGCCGACAGTCATGCGGGTCCGCGCGGAAGGCGCAATCGCATTGACGGTGACGCCGTAGCGACCGAACTCGGCGGCGGCCTGAATGGTCAGAGTCGCGATGCCGGCCTTGGCCGCGGCGTAGTTGCCCTGACCGATGCTGCCCATCAGGCCGGCACCGGAGCTGGTGTTGATGATGCGGGCGTCGACGGGGTTGCCTGCCTTCGACTCGGCACGCCAGTAGGTCATCGCATGCCGCATCGGCGCGAAATGCCCCTTCAGGTGCACGCGGGTCACCGCGTCCCACTCCTGTTCGCTCATGTTCGCGAGCATGCGATCGCGCAGGAAGCCGGCATTGTTGACGAGCACATCGAGGCGGCCGAAGTTGTCGAGCGCCGTCTTGACGAGGTTCTCGGCGCCCGCCCAGTCGGCGACGTCGTCGCCGTTGACGACGCTTCGCCACCTGCCGCACGGATCTCCTCGACGACCAGTTCGCCCGGCGATTCGCCGGTCGCGGAGCCGTCTCCACCGACACCGATGTCGTTGACGACGACCTTGGCGCCCTCGGCGGCGAACGCCAGCGCGTGGGCACGACCGAGCCCACGCCCGGCACCCGTCACGATGACGACGCGTCCGTCCAGCAGTCCACTCACTTTGTCTCCTTCGTTCGGGCCGCTGCCATGTAGCAGGGCGTTCACCGCCGCCGTGGACGGTCAATGTCGATCCGCTGACGTACGCCGACAACGGTGAGGCCAGGAAGGCCGCGCAGTTCCCGATGTCGTCGGGGCTGGCCAGCCGTCCCAGCGGGACGGTCGCGCCGACGGCGGCGATCCCGTCGTCGTCGCCGTAGAACAGGTGCGACTGCTCGGTGTTCACCATGCCCACCACCACCGAGTTGACGCGCACCTTCGGTGCCCACTCGACCGCGAGAGATGTTCCGAGACTGTCGATTCCGGCCTTCGCTGCGCCGTATGCAGCGGTGCCGGGCGACGGGCGCGACCCGCTGACGCTCGAGATGTTGACGATCGACCCGCCGCCGTCCTGCGTCTGCATGACCGCGTTCGCGGCCTGCGCGACGAGCAGCGGTGCGAGCAGGTTGAGTTCGACGATCTTCGCGTGGAACTTCGGGCTCGCATCGGCCGCGAGTGCGTACGGAGAGCCGCCGGCATTGTTGACGAGCGCATCGAGGTGTCCGTGTCGCTCGACGATGGTGGCCACCATGGCGTGGACCTGATCTGCGTCGCGGACGTCGCACGCGAGGAATTCCGCGGCGCGGCCGTCCACCTCGACCGCATTCTCCGGCTCGTTGCGCGCGCACGTCACGACGGTCGCGCCCGCACGCAGAAACACCCTGGTGATGCCCGCACCGACACCGCGCACGCCGCCGGTGACGAGTACTACTGCGCCGTCGAGTCCGAGATCCATCCTGCCTCCGGGTCTTTTCCGTGGCCCCGGCTGTGGGCCGCCCCCAACTTACCAAGCAATTGCTTGGTTCGGTACCGCGGGCCCAGGAGTCGACGACCGGTACTACTCGGACAGCGGCACGGCGGTGTGCGGCGCCGACAACAACCCCACCATCGCGTCGAAGAGACCGCTCTCGAACTCCGCTCGGGAGAGGCCGTCGCTCTCATCGTCGTGGACGTTCGCACGCTGGTGTGCGATGACATGCACCATCAGCTCGGTGGCCATCGAGAACCTGTGCTCGCGCAACCGCGGCGGCAGATGCGTCAGCGCAGCTTTGAGCCCGTCGGCGGTGATCTGCGCGCTGAGAACATGCGAGACGGTGCTGCTGTATGCGATCCGGAGTTCCTCACGATGGGCCATCAAGCGCGAGAGGAACTCGACGTAGTGATTGTTCGCCGGATCGAGATCGAGTAGCGGCCGCGCCATCGACTCGACAAGGCCACGCAACTCTCCGGCCCGGCCGTCACGGCGGAGCCCGTCGAGGATTTCGAGCCGCGCGGCGTTTATCTCCGGTAGTCGATGCTCGAGGATGGCCTGCAGTAACGCCGACTTCGAGCCGAAGTGGTATTGCACGACTGCGGGATTGCGATGCCCCGCCGCCACGGCTATCTGGCGTAAGGACACACCCTCGATGCCGTGCACCGCGAACAACCGCTCCGCGGTCTCGACCAGATCGGCGGAACTACGCTCTCGAACCGGCCGCGATACGGAGGTTCCTCCCATGCTCCAGACCCTTTCTGCTGGTAAGCCATTGACTGCCATTAAATCATGTGTTTGTCTTTAAAACACTTGTTGTATATGAGGGGAGACGTTCATGAGTACACCGACTGCACAGAGGAGATTCGTCGTCCGACCGCTGGCGGGTCACGTCGGCGCGGAGATCCGCGGCATCGATCTACACGACCCACTCGATGCAGACACCATCGACGAAGTGCGAGAAGTCCTCGCGGACCGAGGCGTCGTCGTGTTCACCGGCCAGACGCTCGGATGCGAGGGACACCGGACGCTGGCTCGGCAGTTGGGCGAGATCCGCTTCCCACCCGACTACCTCCCCACGCTGAAGAACGACGGCTATCCAGAGATCAGCGTCCTCTCGACGGAGAACGGCTTCGGCACGCGAGCGGACAAATGGCACGCCGACGTCAGTTGGGCACCGACCCCGCCGCGGTACTCGATTCTCCACATGCAGGTGGTGCCCGAGGTCGGTGGAGACACGATGTGGGCAAGCCAATTCGACGCCTACGACCGGCTGTCGGAACCGATGAAACGGTTCCTCGAGCCGCTGACCGTCGAGCATGGTCTACCGTCGGGACCGGCGGGCGCAACACACCCGCTGGTACATCAGCATCCGATCACCGGTCGGCGCGCACTGTTCGTCTCGCCGACGTTCACGCACCGCATCGTCGAACTCGACGACGCGGAGAGCGAGGCCGTGCTCGCTCACCTCTACCGGACGAGCACCGCCCCCGAGGCAGTGTGCCGGTGGCGGTGGTCCGAAGGCGATATCGCGGTGTGGGACAACCATTTCGTCCTGCACTACGCCATCACCGATTACGGGTCGGCACCGCGAACGATTCATCGGATCGAGGTCGAAGGTCAGCCGCTGATCCCGGCGCTCGCCGATCCCGCGCGAACTGCTGCAGCCGATCCAGTCCGATAGGCCGAGAAGGCCACCAGCAGTATCACGCTCGATACCGCCGGAGCCACATGGGCGGACATCCGGAACTCACCTCGATCGGGCTCAGTTCGAGCGAGGGCTCAGTTCGACGAGCAGCAGATCGCAGCTGCGCCGGATGTCCGCCTCCGCCTCTGCGGTGGTCGACCTGCCGTTGAGGAACGCAGTGATCACCCCGAACCAGAGCATCGACATCAACCGCAACAGGTCCTTGTCACCCTCGGTCGGATCGGCGATACCGGCGGTGGTCAGCAGAATCTCCTGGAACGTCGCCTCGATCTTGACCGTGTCGGGCACCGCGGACGCCACCGCGGTGCTGTTGGACTGCAGCATTGCCAACGCGAGCGACGGGTACGCGACCATTTCACGGGTCATCCCGATCAATGCGTCACAGATCGCATCCTGCACCGGCACATCGGGGTCGCTGACCGGTGTGTATCCGCTGAACCGCTCGAGCCGATCGAGCATCACCCCCACGAACAGGTGAGTCTTCGACGGGAAATAACGATACAGCGTGCCGATCGCGACACCGGCCCGCTTCGCGACCTCGGTCATCTGCACCCGCGGCAGGTCGAACTCCGTCGCGAGGTGAGCCGCCGCGTCGAGAATGCGTTCGTGCCGGTCGCGCTGCTCGGCCGACGTCGGTTCGGCGCCGTCTCGCGCCACCCCGATTCTGGGCATCGACGCCTCTCCTTCCGTGACAGATGCCAACAATTGTCCCATCAACAGGTCGTCGGCTCTCATCCCGTCTGCCTGCTCCCATCCAGTGAGATGAAGTGCCGTCCGAATCAGTACTTCCCGCAGTCCTGCGAATTCGTCCACTGAGCGAGAATCCGGATCGGTGACGGGTCGAGTCGTCCATACGCTCGTGGCACGCGAACGTCGCCGATCCGAGGCGACCCGACCGAATCGGAGTTGAGACGCATGCACCCCCAGATGCGGACGCAAGTTCTCGCACCGGAACCCGAGTTCCCCACACCCACGGACATGCGCAACGCAATGGGCCGCTTCGCCACGGGAGTCACCATCGTCACCGGCATCGACGAGGACGGCCCGGTCGGCTTCGCCTGCCAGTCGTTCACGTCGGTATCGCTCGAGCCGCCGCTGATCCTGTTCTGCGCCGACCACCGGGGTCGCGCTTGGCCGCGGATCCGCCCGACAGGACGATTCTCCATCAACGTCCTCGGGGAAGAACAGTCCGATCTGTGCGGGCGCTTCGGATCGTCGCGCGGCACGAAGTTCGACGGTCTCGACTGGGAGTTGTCGCGGTGGGACACCCCGTCGCTTCCGGGTGTCCTCATGCGCGCACACTGCGAGGTCCACGATGTGCATACCGCCGGCGACCACGACGTCGTGATCGGTCGGGTCCTGGAACTCGAATGCTTCGACGACGACCGGCCGATGGTGTTCTACCGGGGAGCGTTCGGCCTCCGGAACTGACAGTGCGTGTGGGGCCGTGATCCGACGGCCCCACACGCCCGGGTACTACGACGTCGCTGCGTGTATGCCCGCCTTGCGGCCGAAGAAACTGCCGTCACCGAGTGAGATACCACTGCAATACCCGAAGGCGGACAGCCCAGACGTGCAGCGCCCCGCCGCATACAGACCCGGGATCGGGGTGCCGTCGACGTGGAGAACCTCGGAGTCCACCGTGGTCCGCAGACCACCGAGGGTGAACCCTCCCGTGTTTCCGCGGAGGTCGATCGCCGCGACAGGCGAGCCGATCGGCGCGACCCATTCGGGCTTCTTACCCAGTACCGGATCCGACCCCTCGGCGGCATGCCGGTTGTATTCCGCCACCGTCGAGGTGAGCGACCCTGAGGGAAGGCCCATCTCGGATTCGAGTTCGTCGACCGTCTCGCACACCCACGTCGGCTGACGCTTGAGTTGCGGGCTCGAACTCGGTGCCGCCATCCCCTCCTCGTACGACTTCTGGTCGATGACGAGGAAGGCCTGGTTGTCGTTCTCGAACAGTGTGAGCTGGCCGATCCGGCCCGGGTAGGTGTCTTCCTGGACGTACCGCTGGCCACGACCGTTGACCAGAATCCCGCGGGCCATCAGCTGCGGGTCGCAGAAGAACGCGACCTCGCACGCATCCATGTGCGCGAGACCCGCGCCCAGTGCCTGTGCAACGAGGATCCCGCGACCGTCGTGCTCCTCGACCGTGGCCGCGGGCCGTTTGTACAAACGCGGCGCGTACGCCTGCATCATTTCGTCGTTGTATGCGAACGACCCGGTCGCGAGGATGACACCCTTGCGGGCACGGACAGCGACCTGCTTGCCGAATCGGGTCGTCACGAGTCCCACGACCCTGCCGTCGGTGTCGGTGACGAGACGCTGCATCCGCACATCCGTTTCGATGCGGACGCCGAGTTCCCCGGCCTTCGCGATGAGCGTCGTCATCAGGACGTGGCCGGCGCCCTGCTCACCCTTGCGGGGCATCGGCACCTGCGCGAGATGTCCGCGCGGCGCGGGGTCCACGAGCGTCGAGAACGGTGCCGCGTTCTCGCCGCCGCTGTACATCAGTGAGTCATCGTTCGGGATCTCCCAGCCGGGCTGGTTCCAGAACGCGTCCTTGTAGGGCACACCGCACGCCTCGAGCCATTCGAAGTGCGCGACACTTCCGTCGCAGTACGCGTCGAGCTTCTGTTCGTCGACGCCGGGCCCGAGGGCCGCTGCCAGGAACGTCTTCATGTTCTCGGGGGTGTCGTCGATGCCGCACGCCTTCTGCAGGCGTGTCCCGCCGCCGAGGTAGACGATGCCGCCGGACAGCGCCGCGGCTCCTCCCCCGCCGCCGGTGCGTTCGAGCACGAGGACATCGGCTCCGCTCTCGGCCGCCCCGATCGCCGCGGCGACACCGGCAATGCCGAATCCCGCAATGACGACGTCGGCTTCGTGGTCCCAGTGTTCGATGCCTTCGGCCGGTATGGGCCTGATATCCGTGCCGGCCATGATCAGCTCACCCCCGCTGCCAGTAGTTCCCTGGCGTCGGCGTCACCGTCGAGCGCACGCGCGACGCGCAGACGGACTTGCCACCTGCTGCCCTGCCGTACGAGCTCCCACCGATTCGCGGTCACACGAGCGACACGGAATCCTTTGCTGCCATTGACGATCAGCTGCGAGTGACAGGTGACGACTGCGGTGTCACCGTCGATCCGAATGTTCAACGGGTCCATCAGATGTCCGCACCCGCCGTTGATCAACGTCTGGTGCGCGTCCGAGCGCACCATCGCCGTGATCTCGTCGCGTCCGTTGTATTCGCCGAAGTCTCCGCGATAGACGCCGTCCTCCGTCCACAGTGCACCCACCGCTTCTGCCGAACCGCTGTCGACCGCCGGCCCGTACGTGGTGATCAATTGCTGGATCGCGAGGGTGTCTTCGAGTATCGCGACTCGATTCGCGAGCTTTTCGACGAGTGCTACCGGGTCGGACATTGTCGTACTCCTTCGGGCGCACACCGGCCGGGTGCGCAGATCGACAGCGGGGCTTGATCGGACGCTAGGAGAACAGGGCCCGGCCACAGCGGCCCATCCCGGTGATCGGGAACACACTCAGAGCAGATTGTCCTCGACGGGTAGTCCGAATGCAGCCCGCCCGTACTGGGCCAGTGCACGTTCGGGCTCGTTGGCGACGTGCACGCTCCCCGCGTGGGCGTCGCGCCAGGCACGTTCGACGATGTTCCCCAGGAACAGCGACGAGCCACCTGCCGTCTTGAACAACAGGTCGATCGCCTCGACGGCGCGTTCGGTCGCCCGTACCTGGTCGCGCCGGGCGCGCGCACGCAGCATCATCGGGATCTCCCGTCCCGCCACCGCGCACTCCCAGAGCTCCTCGATGTTGCGTGTGGTCTGCAGGATCGCGGCATCGATCTCCGATGCGGCACGCGCGACAGACGTCTGTGCAAACGGATCGTCGACGAATCGTCCACCGCCCAGGCTCAACCGGACACGCTCGTGCATTGCTGCCAGGTAGTGCTCGTAGCAGCCCTCGACCACTCCGACGATGGGCATGCTCACCGTCGTCCCGAACAGCGAACCGAACGGAAGTCGGTACAGCGGACCGGTATTGACCTTCCGCCCGGGACCCCGCAGGTTCGAGGTCTCGAAGTTGCTCTTGACCCGGTACTCCGGCACGAACACGTGGTCGACGACGATCTCGTTGCTGGCCGTGCCGCGCATCCCGACCACGTTCCACACGTCGCGGATCGCATAGTCCGTGCGCGGCACGAGCACGGTCATGAAGTCCACGGGCCGGCCTTCCGACCCGGTCACCACCGCGCCGAGCAGCGCCCACGAAGCGTATTCGCACCCCGAGGAGAACATCCAGGTGCCGGAGAGTTCGTAGCCGCCCTCCACCGGTATCAACCGGCCGACCGGCGCGTATGCCGAACTCACGAGGGTCGACGTATCGTCGCCCCACACGTCGTGCTGGGCATGATCGTCGAACAGTGCGAGATGCCACGGGTGTACGCCGAGTACCGACGCGACCCACCCCGTCGAGCCGCACACTCCGGAGATGGCCCGCACCACCTCGTAGAACCGGACCGGTGCAGTCTCGGTACCGCCGTAGCGACGCGGCTGCAACATCCGGAAAACACCGGCAGACGCGAGTGCGTCGACCACGGTGTCGGGTACGCGACGGGTCTCATCGATCGTCGCGGCCTGCTCGGCAATATCCGGTAGCAGTGCGCGCACGGCCGCCAGTACGTCGTCGGCCATCTCGAACTCCTCGGGTCGCTGGAAGCAACGATGCCACGCCGCACAGCGGACGTGGCATCGTTCGGTGTTTCGTCAGTACCGGTCTTGTGTCACGTACAGTGCCACTTCACTTACGGGGAGTGAACGCTGCAAGCGGTTCGGACTCGGACCAGTCGTGTCCCCAGTAGCTGTCGGCGGTGATCTCTTCTGCGGTGTAGAAGGTCTCGTCGACGAGCATGCCTTCGGTTCCGAACTCGAGGTCCCATCCGCCCGGTGCGCGCACATAGAACGACACCATCTTGTCGTTCGTGTGCCTGCCCAGGGTCGACGAGATCGAGAAGCCCAGCTTCCGGACACGATCGAGCGCCTGTCCGACGGCATCGAGAGTGTCGACCTCGAGCATCAGGTGCACGAGACCCGGCTCGTCGCCGGGAGGTGCCGGGCACATCGCGAGGCTGTGGTGACGACGGTTGACGCCGAGGAACCGCACGCGGCGGTACGGCGGCTTCGCGTTCGGTCCGCCGACGCGGATGGCACCGCGCGGCAGGAATCCGAGTACCTCGGTGTAGAAGGCGTACTCCGCGTCGAAATTCGCGATGGGCAGGACGACGTGGCCGAGTCCTTCCTCACCGGTGTGGAAGCGGCCGCCGTGCGGGGTCACGATCGGGCTGTGGTCGAGGACCGCTCCGAAGAACACCTCGATGCGAGTTCCCGCCGGGTCGTCGAACGCGATGACCTGTTCCGCATCACGGTAGAGGGCCTCGTCCTCCGACAGCAGCTGCACCTCGATGCCGGCCTTCTCGACAGCTTCGCGCACGCGCTGCAGTGCGAACTGATCGCGCACCTCCCAGCCGATGGCGAGCGCCTTGTCGGTGTCACCGGGAAGCACGATCAGTCGTGCGCGACGCTCGTCGATGCGCAGGTAGAGGCCGTCTTCCTCTGGCCCGCTGCCGACAGCCATGCCGAGCCCGTCGACGACGAGTTCGCGCCACCGAGCAATGTCCGTGGTCTGGATCCTGAGATAGCCCAGGGCCCGGATATCCGTCATGTTCGAATATTCCTTCGCAGTAGAGGATTCAGGAGGTGCTAGATCATTCCGCGCATGGCGCCCTCGGGCTCACCACCGAGCTGAGTGAGGGTTGCCGCATGGAAGATCGAACCGGGAACGTGGATAGCGTGGCTGAGGCCCGCATGTGCGTCACGCCAGAAGCGCTGCAACGGATTCGTCAGCTGGAGGCTCCGCCACCCGCACGGGAGAAGATCTCGTCGACGGCGCGCACTGCACGCCACGCAGCGGCGGTCTGGGTCCGGCGGCCGATCGCCCGTTGCTCGAAGGTGACCTCCTGGCCCTTCTCGGTCATGTCCCAGAACCGGTCGACGGTCTCGAGCAGTGCTGCGCGCGACGCCGCGATCTCGGCCGCTGCGTCACCGAGCGCCGACAGCACGTAGGGGTCCTGCTTGATCGCGGAACCGGAGATGGTGACACGCTCACGCTGGGTCTCGATGTAGCAGTCGAGCGCACCTTGAGCGATACCGACCAGCGACGACGTGATGCCGAGCGGGAAGATGCACGAGAACGGGAACTTGTAGAGCGTCTCGTCACGGCCGGCGTCCTTCCATGCGACACCACCCATCACGCGTGCGGCCGACAACGTGCGGTACTCGGGCAGGAAGGCGTCCTTGACGATCAGGTCCTTCGAACCCGTGCCACGCAGGCCGACGACGTTCCAGCTGTCCTGGTCGATCTCGTAGTCCGACCGCGGGACCAGCACGTGCAGGGCCTGCGGCGGGTTCAGACGCTTGCCGTCCTTGTCGCCGATTGCGGCGCCGATCATGACCCACTGGCAATGGTCGGTGCCCGACGAGAACGACCAGCGGCCGTTGAGGATGTAGCCACCGTCCACCGGAGTCGCGACACCCATCGGCGCGTACGGGGACGCGATCCAGGTGTCGGGATTCTCGCCCCAGACCTCCTGCTGCGCCTTGGGATCGAAGAAAGCCATCTCCCACGGGTGCACACCGACGATGCCGCTGACCCAGCCGGTCGCGCCGTCCATTGCGCCGAGGGCCATTGCGGTTTCAGCGAATTCGCGCGGATGCGCCTCGAGCCCGCCGAACTCCTTGGGTTGCAGCATCCGGATGACCCCGGAATCCTCGAGCCGCTTGGCAGTGCGGTCGGTCAGGCGCATGAGCTGGTCGCCTTCGGCGCCGTCGGCGCGGATCTCGTCGGCGAACGGCGAGATGGAGTCGAGAACCTGTCCCATTTTCTCTCCAGCTTTCTGATGTGGTGTCCGGACATCGTCCGGGCGACGGTGATGTCAGGCCGCTACCGTCTCGACCTGCGAACTGCTTCTACGTTGGTGCACATCGCGGGCACTGTGCCCGGGTCTTCCGCTCAGTGGGAGCGCTCCGAACCGATCGCTCCCGCAGGACGGGCCGGATCAGGAATCGTCCCGCTTCAGGAATGCCAGTACTGTGGCCAGCCATGCTTCGCGCGCCTCGATCATCGTCCAATGACCGCAGTTCGGGAACACGTGCAGCTCACCACGACGCAGTTCACGCATCGGCAGCATCGCCATGTCGACGGGGCTGACCCGGTCGTCGCGACCCCAGGTGAGCAGCGTGGGAGCGGTGATCTTGTGGAGTTGCGCCCAGTACGGTGTTGCGGTCGACGCAGCAGCAGCGCGGCCACTCGCCGCGAACGCTCGGTGCTGTACATACGACGGGCGATCTCGAGGGTCTTCGCCTCGGTCGCCAGCGCCCAGCGTTCCTCGATCAGCTCCTCGGTGACGATCGCGGGGTCGTAGACCATCGAATGCAACCAGCGGACGAGCTTCTCGCGCGTCGGGTCGTCGGTGAACTCCATGAGCAGCCGGATGCCCTCACCGGGCGACGGCGCGAACACCGAACGGCCGGCGCCACCGATGGTGACGAGCTTGCTCACCCGCTCGGGCGACCCGATCGCGAACTGGGTCGCGACGATGCCGCCCATCGAGTTGCCGATCGTCGCGACCTGCGAAAGACCGAGTCCGTCGAGGAAATCCGCAACCGCGAACTGGGCCATCGCCATGGGATGGCCTTCGCACGGGTCGCTGACGCCGAACCCAGGGAACTCGAGGACGAGGCACCGGTAGTGCTCCGCGAGATCCGCCAGGACACCGCGATAGTTCCGCCATCCCGTCACCCCGGGGCCGGAGCCGTGGAGCAGCAGCAGGGGCGGGCCTTCGCCGGCCTCGTGGTAGCGGAGGACTCCGCGATCGGTGTTCAGTTCCCTCGCAGTGCCCTCGTGGGTCAATTCCGTCGTCATACCGTCGAGGCTCCCAGTGATACCGCTCACGATGTGCGAACGCTCCCGTTCATCGAGACACTTTCGCCTACATCCACTGCCCGGATTGCGTCGCGACCAGGCGTTCCATCGCCTGCGGCGACCACGACTGCGCAGGTTCGGCAAAGGCGCGACGACCCCGCCGCGGAGTGCCGAGTTCAGGGTGGAGGATGCGGGAGATGTCGCGGGCGGCGTCGGCGACCAGTGGTGCGACACGTTCGAGATGGCCGGGGCGG
>BBEG01000008.1 GCA_001312645.1 Rhodococcus sp. JCM 9791 | reverse complement strand
CGACCGGATGGGGTTGCGTGTGCGCGCGGGCAGCGATGTCGGCCCCGGGGGCAATCCGGGTAGCAGATCCGGGCACCGCAACAACGAATCCTGAAGCGGCAAGCTCGTCGTATGCCTCGACAACTCCACCTCGCGCCACTCCCAACTCGGCGGCAAGCATCCTCGACGACGGGAGGGCATCGCCGACCCGTAAGTGGCCGAGTCGGATCTGCTCGACGATCACTTCGGCAATGCGGTGTCGCAGCGGCGCCTTCCCGTCGGGCACTGCCAACGGCAGGTGGACAGGAGGGGATACGCGTGGCACGGCTGCCAGAATACTGGTCTGCCAGTATTGCTGGAATGCGGATCTGTTCTCCGGTCCAGATAGCCGGCAGGGTTGATGTCATGGACACCCTCACTCGCTACCCCGACCGCGCCCGCACCGACCGCGAAGACCTTGATCGAGTGCTCGATGCCGCGACGACCTGCACGTTCGCCACTGTGCTAGACGGACAGCCGTGGCTGGTGCCGATGTTCTACGCCCGGGACGCGACCGGATTCTGCTGCACGGCTCAACCGGGGCCGGCGCGCTGCGCCACGTCGCGGCCGGGGCGCCCGTTGTTGTGAGCGTGATGCTTCTCGACGGCATCGTCGTCGCCGAGGATCTGTATCACTCGTCGGCCAACTACCGCTCGGCTGTGGTCCGCGGCACCATCGAGCAAATCAGCGGGAACGAGGCGCTCGATGCCTGAACATCCTGTCCGACAATTTGATTCCCGACCGCAGCACCGAGGTTCCCGGCCCGACCGGCAAGCAACTCGCGGGCACGTCGGCGCTGGCGCTGACGATCCGGCCCGGCCAATGGACCGTGAAGGAACGGAATGCGCCGCCGACCCGAACCGACGCGCCGGGGCCGTGGGCCGGGGTGGTACCGCTACGCACCGTCGCCGAGCGCCCGGTGCCGGCTCCGTGGATATCCGACGACGCGCCACTCCCCGCATCGGTGCAGCGGCTGATCGCCCGGTACGGCTCCTGACCTCATGAGAGGTGAACTCGTGATTCGTCAGGCATCCACGATGGCGCGCAGCTTCTCGATCTGCGCCACACGGCCAGCCGCATCGGGGGCGAGTGCCCGGACGTCAGCGTCGTCGCGCCAGACTCCTTGAACGCCGCGACCCGTTCGCGCACGTACCTTCGGGCCCGATCAGCGAGATCGCGCGCACCAGGTCGTCGGGCACGGCCGCGGCAGCTTCCTCCTTCTTCCCGTCCAGGTACAGATCCTGGATGGTCTTGGCTTCCGCTTCGTATCCGTACCGGCAGGCGAGGTCGTTGTAGAAGTTCTTGCCTCGCGCACCCATTCCGCCGATGTACAGCGCCAGGTGCGGTTTGACGACGTTGAGCAGGTGATCGACGTCGTCTCCGATTGCGAGCGCCGGTCCGGCGTAGACCTCGAGATCACCGAGAGACGGATCGCGACGCGCCGCACCCTTCGCCAACGACTCGCCCCACACATCGTGTGCCCGTTCGGGTGGTAGAAGATCGGCTGCCAGCCCTCCGCGATCTCTGCCGTCAACGCCACGTTCTTGGGTCCCAGTGCGGCAATGACGATCGGGATGCGCTCGCGCACCGGATGGTTGATGAGCTTCAACGGCTTACCGAGGCCGGTGCCCTTCTCCGGAGGAAGCGGAATCTGGTAGTGCTTGCCGTCGTGGCGGACGGGTTCACGTCGCCACACCTGCCTGCAGATGTCGACGAGTTCGCGTGTGCGGCCCAGCGGCGAGTCGTACGGCACGCCGTGAAAGCCTTCGATCACCTGCGGACCTGATGCGCCGATGCCGAGCACGAACCGACCGCCCGACACGTAGTCGAGGCCCGCCGCCGTCATCGCCATCAGCGACGGGGTGCGTGTGTAGATCTGAAAGATTCCGGACGCCAACTGCACCGTCTTGGTCTTCGCTGCGAGGTACCCGAGCTGGCTGACGGCGTCGAACGAGTACGCCTCGGCCATGAAGATGATGTCTAGTCCGGCGCGCTCGAGATCAGCTGCCTCCTCGACGGTCTCGGCGAACCCGCCGCTGTAGGTGATCATCGTTCCGATGCGCATCGGTAGTACTCCAATCGAACGACCCGGTGTCGAGAACGGATCCGAGTTTCGCGAACCTGAGGATTCAGGCAGTTCAACACCTCACGGCACCATGACGCAAAGACACATCGCCGATTCAACCCATCAGCAATGCCTATGAACATGTGGGCAGGATCTGATCACATCGTCGATGACAGAACGGCGTTGTAACGCGCGAGCATTCGTTCAACGAGCACCAGACCGGACGGGCTATCGAGCCGGAGTGAGTCTTTGCTGTCGACGGCAAGTTCGGGATGGTGGGCATGGGAAGGGTCTGCAGTAAGCATCCATGCGAAGCGGTCTTCGTTGTGGCGGCACCGGTATGTCAGACCGCCGGCCGAGGGCGCTGCTGTCAGCAGTGCTCGTGCCCATGTTCGGGTCTGCACGTAATCGGAGGGGTCTGATTTGGTGAGCCAGGTGTCCTGACCGACGGCGGACAGGTGCGGGCCGTACAAGGCTATCACGGTGAGGTCGGTCGTTACGGTGAGCCGACTCAAGACACGGCCTGAAATCTGGACCCGCGGTACCAGTCTGGGACGGGCCGTCACTGCCAAGCCCCTACACAGTGTCTCCGCAACGGCAGCCTCCGGTGAATCGCGACGTAGGTATAAGCGTAGTCACCGGCGAGGCTGTCGAATCGGGCCCCGCCAGGAATTGTGGGCTGCGGAGTCGGATTCATCGCATTCGCCGCGTACTTGTTGTGGTGTATCCGCCACAGCTCGGCGCCTGCAGGGAGAGTTACCAGAACGGGCGCGCCCGTCAGATCTGGAGGCGGCGATGCCGCAGGCACCGGTTCAATCCTCCAACAGATCATGGACGATGGCGCGGAGATGATCTTCGTGACCGCCCGCTGCGGCGAGGTCCGCCGGAGATTCTCCGTCCTCGAGCCACCCGGATGGACTGAGCCACCACGAACTCACTCCCCATGGGTCGTGCTTCGCATCGAGCAACTGGTTGATTTCCGCGACGACCGGTCTGACCTTCGCAGTGGTGGCGTCGAACTGGAAACTCGGGTAGAGGTAGCGCCCACCGATCTCGTATCCGACGATGTCGCCGCGTTCGCGTAACCGGCTGGCCGGCTGCGCCGGTTACTATCACGGGACTGCAGGACGTCGGCGATATCGCTCGCCTCGAGATGTGGATGTTCGAAGATTGCTTGCCGGGCGGAAGTCTCGATCCGGGCCCGTGCGACCGCCTCCGCCACTGTGTGCGCAGGCACCGCCGAAGAGATCGAGGCGCTGAGAGTGGGCCCGGAAGCGACGAGCGAGAGCAGGGAGTCTCGTACCGAGCTCATGGACTCACGGCGGCCGACTTCGTCAGCAAGTAGAGCCAAGAACGCGCCATCCGGTAGGGCGCGCAGTTCCGCGCCGAGATCGTGGTCGATGCTCATGCCGGCCTCCACCTGATGCGACAGTAACAACAGCATACGCGTGCGTCGTTTCCGTCGCACATCTGAGCACCCCCGAGGGCTGTAGCGGGCAGACCCCCGAAGGCGTGCGAACGTTCCCGCCCCGGTTGACGCATCCGCCGCACGTGGGACTATCCCTCCACTGACCTTGAAAATAGGTCGACCCCGGCCGGTGCGCCAACACCGAACCGGGGTCTGGGTACACAACAGAACGGACCTGTCATGCACCGTACGGTGGATTCTATCCACACGCCTCACAGAGGCGTGCACCAGCGACGAGCCGCGAGCGCATTCTCCCGCGCCGGCCACCTCTTCTGGCCTCCAGGTTCATCGACGTCCTGACCTTCTCGCCCCTCGACCCTGCTCCGGCAGCCAGTCGAGGGGCTCGAGGTGTTTGCCGCCTGCACCGGCGTGCACAAGGGCCGTTCCGGTAACCACGGCACAGCGGGCAGGCATCGTCGCTCATCTCCTCAGGTCCGACGTCAGCGCTTCGACGCTGCGCGCAGGGGTGCCTTCCCGTGCGTGAAACCGACTGGGCGCCAGTACCTTCGTCTCCACAGCTGGCGGTGGAGCACCCGCTCGTGAGGTCGACACGAACGACCGGGTTCAGCGTGAGCCGCACGTCACCTCCGACGTGGGGCCAGAAGCGTTGGCCGAGATGGTCTATCGGGGTATGGCGACCGGGCAGCGTTGGGGAAGGGGCCGAAGGCAAGCTCAGGGACCCGCAGGGTCTCCACATGGTCAGGCACAGCCGCCCGCAGGGCGTCCTTCTCGAGTTGCCCAGCACAACACAGATCGCACCTCAGCTTCCTGCGGTCGTGGTGTTCAAACATCGGTGACGTGGACACGTTCGCCCTGCACGCTGTACAGAGCGATGATCTCGGCGGGTCGGTCCTTGTGGGCGTTGGCGATCCAGTGCGGGGTCGTGGTGGCGAACTCTGCCGCCTCGCCCGCCCCGAGGGTGGTGCGCTCGTCGGACAACGCCAAGGTCACCGTGCCGCTGAGGACGTAGAACCACCCTCGCCCCGGATGGGTGTTGTACTTCGCCGGGGCCACCGCGCTGGGCGGGTAGATCACCTTGAATCCCCGTATGCCCCCAGCGTGGACGCCGAGCGGGATGAATGTCAGACCGTGCTTGCGCACAGGTTTCAGATGGACTCTCGGATCACCGACGCGCGGGGCAGCGACGAGTTCGTCCAGTGGCAGTCCGTAGACCCGGGCAAGCGGAAGCAGCTGCTCCAAACTCGGACGCACCAGGCCCCGCTCGAGTCGGGAGATCGTGCTGGCCGTAATCCCGCTACGTGCGGACAGCTCGTCGAGGCTCAGCCCCAGCGATTGCCGGAACCCTCGAAGCCGTGGGCCGACCGCGCGGAGCACCTCGTCATCCATCGCGCCTCCTCGACCCTACCGAGCTCTCATTTTGCAATCCTGCAAGGACCCTGGCTCGATGCAATGCAGGGTGCGAGCGTGGATCGCATGACCAGAGCTTCCAAGACCACCTCCGAACCCTATCGGGTTGCGCCGAACGCGCGCCTCGTCGAGATGACCTCCCACCTCACCCCCGGCGACGCACTGGAGCTGGGCTGCGGCAACGGCGGCGACGCACTCTGGCTCGCTGAGCACGACTGGAACGTCACCGCCCTCGACATCTCGCAGCGCGCAGTCGAACAGCTGACAGCACTCGCCCAGAAGACCCGCCTCACGCACCGGCTCGTCGCGACTCAGTGGGACCTCGACGCGGGAGTCCCGTCCGGGGAGTTCGACCTGGTGAACGCCCATTACCTGCACGCCGCCTCCCACTTGGATCGGGCGGCCGTGTTCCGGGCCGCAGCACATGCACTGCGGCCCGGCGGTCATCTGCTGGTCGTGGATCACGGCTCCATCGCGCCGTGGTCGTGGAACCAGGACCCGAGCACCCACTTCCCGAGTTCTCGAGAGCTCCATCGCGAGATCGCACTGGATCCCCCGGAGTGGGAGCTTGTACGCGCCGAGGCGGATCAACGGATCGCGGCCGGGCCGGACGGACGCAAGGCCGAGGTCACCGACCACATCCTGATGATCCGCCGCGCCTCCGACCGAGGACGATCTGCATGACCGTGAACCGACGCCGCGACGCCCCGCCACCGAAGACCGGCAGCAGCGAGGCCGAGGTGCTGCGCGGCTTCCTGGACTACCTCCGCACATCGATCGCAACCAAGGTCGAGACCACTCCCGAACCCGAGGTGCGCACCGCGGGCGTTCCGTCGGGCACCAGCCTGCTCGGCCTGCTGAAACACCTCGCTCACGTCGAGGAGTCGATCTTCCTGGGCCGCCGAACCACCAATTGGCCGAAGACATTCCGCTGCGATTCCACAGACACCGTCGAGAGCGTCGTTACCCGCTACCGCGCTGCCGTCGAACAATCCAACGCGATGCTGGACAGGTGCACGGACCTTGCCGCGCCGATTCCGCACGGAGCCGGTGAGCGCCCGGGGCCGAGTGCCCGGTGGGCGCTGGCGCACATGATCGAAGAAACCGGTCGCCACGCCGGACACGTAGATATCCTCCGCGAACTCATCGACGGAACCACGGGTCGATAGTGTGGATTCGAGGCCGGATACCGGGCTCGAATCCACACAAGTTCACGCGCGCCTCACAGCATCTCGGCTGCGGTTGCAATGTAGGCATCGACGTCGAAGTCGTCGCGCAGAGACTGCTGCACGATGAAGCCTTGGACCACGCCGAGCACCACCGGCGCGTATCCGGCCGCCCAGGTGTGAAGTCGGTAGCTCCGGCGGGAAGCACGCCCGGGTTGGCTTCGGCGCATTCCACGAGTGCGCCGGTGACCGCCCCGAGTAGCCGGCCGATGACAGATTGGGCGAGTTCGCGGATCTCGGGGTCGATGGTGGCTTCGGCCCACACCTGCAGGATCGCCCGTCCGTAATCGTCGCCCGCGAGGGTGTGCAGATCTTCGGCAAGAGTCCTCATGATGCCCGCAGCGACATCCCCTGGGCTCTTCGCTCCGCAAACGCGCCGCCAGCGGTCAGTGCAGTATGCCGATCGCTGAGGACGTGGTCGGCGACCGCGACGAGCAACTGTTGTTTTCCGCTGAAGTAGCCGTAGATGGCACCGGCCGACAGCCGGATTCAGCGATGATGTCGGCCATCGATGTGCGCTGGTAGCCCGCACGGGTGAAACACCGTAGGGCCGCGTCGATGATCTCTGCCCGCCGCGCGACACGATGCGCCTCACTCACCCTCGGCACGACATTTCTCCTGTTCACAGCGCCATTGTTGACAAGCCACTCTAACCGACCTCACCATAAAGAACGAATATTCGTTTTGATAGGAGCAACATGAGCGCTACCCCACCGGCGACAGGCACGCCACCGATTGCACGTGCCATCGCCCTCGCGGCGGGCGCAGCGTCATCGTCGGCGTCGTCCTGCTGGCATTCGCGTGGCCGGCCGTCACCTCCGAACCGCGCGATCTACCCGTCGGAATCGTCGGCCCCGACGCATCGGTCGCACAGACCACCGGGATGCTCGAAGCTCAGTCCGGCGACGCACTGCTCCTCATCGAGGAGGACACCCGCGACGCAGCAGTTGCGGCGGTCGAGCGACGCGAGATCTACGGCGCGATCGTCCTCGGCGACAACCCCACCGACATGCCCGAGGTCCTCGTCGCGACCGCGGCGAATGCTCAAGTCGCGCAAATGCTTCAGGGCATGGCGACCGGAATTCAGCAGCAGATCGACGCGCAGCTACGGTCGGCGACGGAAGCCGCGATCGCGCAGCGTCTCGCCGAACCAGCCGCAGCGAACGCGCCGACCTCCTTCACGATCCCGCAGGCCGAAGTTCCGGTGACCGACGTCGTACCGTTCTCCGATTCGGATGCGCGCGGAGCAAAGCTGAGTGTCGCCGCGTTCCCGCTCGTCCTGGGCGGCATGGCCGGTGCCGTCCTCATCTCGTTCGGGGTCGCTCGCGCATCACACCGCATCGGCGCGCTCGTGACGTACGGGGTGGTCGGCGGACTGCTGCTCGGCGCCATCCTGCAGGGCATGTTCGGGGCGTTGCAGGGCAGTTACTGGACGAACGCCGCCGCAATCGGATTCGCGCTCGTGGCGATCACGGCACCCATCGTCGGACTTCGCAGCCTGATCGGTCCTCCCGGCATCGGGATCGGCGCGGTGCTGATGATGCTCGTCGCCAACCCTATTTCGGCTGCCACCATGCCGGTCGAATTCCTGCTCTCACCCTGGGGCGCGATCGGCCAGTGGTTCCCACCGGGCGCGAGCGCGACACTACTGAAAGAACTCTCGTACTTCCCCGACGCGAGCACTGCCTTCTCATGGGCTGTACTGGCGGGGTGGACCGCAGTCGGTGTGCTGCTCACCGCGATTGCGGTTGTGCGCGAACGGCACACCCCCGACCCGCTCGACGCTCCGGAACTCGTGCCTGTCGGCTGACCGAGCCCTCCCGGGTGCCACGCGCACTACCGAACGATGCCCGCCGCTCGAGCCGCACGCAACCAGTCCGGAAATTCGCTCAGCAAACGACGGTAGAGCTCTGCATCGCTGATCTTTCCGATGTCGTCGACGCTGAAGAATCCGGCATTGTCGACGACGCGACCCTCCATGGTGTCGAGGCGTTCGAGGACCCCGTAGTTGGCCTTGCCGAGCCCGACGAACTGCCAGAATGCCGGCAGCACGGCCGCTTCTTTCATCAGCGCGCTGATCTGCTTCTTCTGATTGAAACCGCCGTCGGTGAAGAACAACACCAGGGTGGGCATCGTCGCGCCCGGTGTGAGTGAGGAAATGATCTCGCCCATGATCGGCAGTTCGTCGTTGACCCCACCGATCGGCTTGTAATCGATACCGCCGTGCACACCGCTGAGGTGCAGATACGTCGACGACCACTCCTCGACTTCGTGGACGGCGATGTCGGGAAGCCGCACGAACGACACCGCGTACAGGTAGGGCTCGAGCTTTCCGTCGTCGTCGACCTGCACGGCGATCGGCACCATGCGTTCGACGACTTCGTGGATGCGCTTCTTCGAATACTGGCGGTGCATGCTGCCGGTCTTGTCGATGACGAGCACGACGCGTGCCCGCACCCCGGGCGTTCCCTTGTCGAGAAGCACCTTGGCGACCTCGCGTTTGCGCAGGTCGAGCTTCTGACGCTTCTCGAGCGACAGTTTCTCCTCACCCGCGACTGTGCGCACGCCGTCCTGGGCCGGTGCGGGCGCGGGAGGCGCGTCGTCGACCTGCACACCGTGCTCGGTGACGAGACCGGACAGGCCGGAATCCCAGCCGGCGGAGACGTTGCGGATCTTCCACTCGCCGTTGCGCCGGTAGACCTCGAGGAGCACGGCTGCGCGTTCGCTGGTCAGATCGAGTGCTTTCGCGGTCGCGGCGCCAGTGGGATGAGCTACGTCGACTCCGAGTCCGGGCACGGATGCGAGGCTGCCGGAGACGCTGTCGTCGAGTGCGACTGCGATCGAGAGCCGTTCGATCGCGGGCGGGATTGCGGTGAGGTCGATGGCGACGCGGTCGGCGGCGACCAACCGGACGGCACCTTCGGGCGATGCGGGTTGGTTGAAGAACACGAAGTCGGTGTCGCTGCGGACTTTGCCGTCGGTCCCGAGCTGGAAGACCATCAAGTCGACGGTCCCCTGCTTCGCTCCCGTCACCGATGCCGTCACGGCTCCGGTGCCGATGGTGGTGTTCTGTCCGCGCGCCAACTCAGCCATGACTGATTCATACCTCGAGCTCTGCCGGAAAGACAGTTAGGGTGGACCGTAGCGCGGGCGTTCGGCCATGTTCCTCATCGAGTGTGCAGTTATCGACGGATTCAGTACCAAATCACGTCAATAACTGCACACTCAAACAGGATTCATTCAAGTCAGCGGCTGCCCGTGGCATCCATAGCCGCAAAGTACGGTATCGCTGCGCGTAGTTACGTTTGTGCCAGAGAAAGTACGGTATGGCTGCAAGTAGTTGCGTTTCTTGAGGGGACTCCAAGGCTTTCCATCTGGTTTTGCTCCCGCCCCAACCTTCCATGGCACACCACGGAAGAACAGTACGATCGGCTCATGCTAGCGACTCAGCACGCACCACTCGCGGCCATCTCCCCTGTCACGTTGTACAAGATCCTGATGCTGCGTACCGAGGTCTTCGTCCACGAACAACGCATCGTCGACGAACCCGAACTGGACGGCGTCGATCTCGAGCCGTTCACCGAGTTGTACTGGATCGAAGAGGACGATTCGGTGGTGGCCACGCTTCGTCTGATCACCGAGGGAGACACCGCCCACATCGGCCGAGTTGCCACATCACGCTCGGCTCGTGGCCGTGGACTCGCGGGCGCTCTCATCGAGGCCGCTTTGTCCGCGACCTCCACCGACGTCGAGATCTCAGCACAGGCGTATCTTGAAAATTGGTATGGGCGGTTCGGATTCACGCGCACGGGGACGAACTACATCGAGGCTGGGATCGATCATCTTCCTATGCGGCGGACGAGCGGCGGCCGCTACTAATGATTTGATGGTTTCGACTGCGATATACGCGGTCGAAACCACCAAGTTGCGCACCGCTGGGTAGGCCCAACCCGGTCCAAAAGTGTGGATTTGAGCCCGACGGTATCCGAGCTCAAACCCACACTTTCCTCGGGTACATTGCTACAGCGCGTTCTCGACTACTTTCTCTGCATCACGCACGCGGAGTTCGCCGGACATCAGTCGGCATCATCACCCTGATCCTTGGCGCGGTGGCCACAGCGTCACTGTTCGTACGGTTCTCGCGGGAAACCGATGCACGGGCAGCGGTGCGCTGGGTTGCCCCTGTCATGGGAGTGATCTGCCTGGTCATCGCGATCTACGACCTGTTCGAGGTCTCGTCTATCACCAGCGAGTTCTTCGGAGAAACAATCGGTGTCCAGATCGGGTGGGGGTTGTGGCTACTGTTGCTCTCGTCTGCAGTGCTGTGCCTGACGTCGTCATCCATCTTGAAGCGACCGGCGAACCTCTGATCTCCACTCAGCAAGAGAACCCTTGTTGCACTTATAAGTGAAAGTAGCTACGGTGATGGGCATCGGATCGACGCCATGACGCAAGGAGGTCGGGTCCATGAGCACTGAGCACATCGCTCGCGACGACAGAACCGTCCTATCCCTGAGTGCGGACGAGATCGAGCAGCTCGCGCGTTCAACGAGCAGGTCCATGCCGCTCGCACTACGTCGAACGATGCCCACAGCTACATGATCACGCTCGCCACGTCGGACAACGAATCCCTTCCGCTTCCCCCTGAACTGACCGGACTACTCGGTCAGGTACTCGACATCGTCAGCCGCGGGGGAACCGTCACCGTCGGGAGCCTTCCCACCGAAGTCACCACGACCACCGCGGCGAAGATGCTGGGCATATCCCGGCCCACATTGATGAAACTTGTGCGGGATGGAGCGCTACCCGCACATATGCGCGGGTCGCACACTCGCCTACTCAGCAGGGACGTTCTCGCCTACAAAGACGCCAAGCAAACCGAACAGAGCCAGGCATTCGAACGCTTACGCGCCCTCGAAGACGAACTCGGCATCAACGACTGAGCGCGACGGTTACGCTCGACTCACGGACTCTCCGCAACCGGCTTTCACTGCTCTATTTACGTTCTGGCGAAACAATGTTCGAGGTTCTGTGGACTGACGACATCATGGTCGAGTTCCACTACCACCACCTGCGGTGCCCACCAACGTTCGAGGACATCGACGACGCACGGACAGCGGCACGCTGGATTGCCCCGTCATGGGAATGATCTGCCTGGCCATCGCGACCGACGAACCCCGACCTCCGCCGATCGACTGCGCAGTTCTTGACGTGATTCTGCACCAAATCCGTCGAAAACTGCACTCTCAAAAGGATTTCGAGCGACTCGTAAGCCGGATTCTGGTCACGTCAGGTCCGGTCAGCGGGAACTGTGTCCGTCACCTTCTGGAGTGACGTTGTCCCCCGCGAGAGCTACGCGCAGGTTAGTACTGTCGGGTGACGATTTCGAGGCACTGAATCCGTAGGTTCGAATCGATCGCGGCGCTCGGGGCCCGCGGCGCCGAAGAAGGGATCTTCATGAGATTCGTCCCACAACTCCTGGCCGTCGCGGCGGTGTCGTTCATCGGCAGTCAGCTTCTCTTTGCTGTGGACGGGAATCCTTGGCTCACACTGATCGTCGGCGTGTGTGCGGCAGCATCCGCCTGTGGGTCTACCGCTGGGTGGTGCGACGCACCGAGCACCGACACCACCGAACTGGCCCGACGCGGAGCCTGGCAGGCCATGGGGTGGGGGACACTCATCGGTATCGCGCTTTTCGCCTTGGTGATTGTGAATCTCGCTTTCCTCGGAAGCTACGACGTCGAGGGCTGGGGCTCGGTGACGGGGGCGTTGGGGATGATCGGTTTCATGGCCGCAGCCGCCGTCACCGAAGAGTTGCTCTTCCGCGGCGTCCTGTTCCGGATAGCGGAGGAACGTGTGGGTACGTGGATCGCGATGGTCTCGACCGGCCTCCTGTTCGGGATGGTGCACCTGTTCAACGAGCACGCCACCGTGTGGGGTGGCCTCGCGGTCGCGATCGAGGCCGGTGGCATGCTCACGGCCGCATATATCGCGACCCGCAGTCTGTGGCTGCCGATCGGGCTGCACTTCGGCTGGAACTTCGCCGCGGCAGGCATTTTCAGCAGCGAGGTTTCGGGGAACGGCGCCACATCCGGGCTGTTGCAGACTTCGACCTCGGGTTCCACGCTGGTCACCGGCGGTAGTTTCGGCCCGGAAGGAAGTCTCTATTCCGTCGTGTTCTGTGTGGTGGTGACGCTCGCGTTCCTGTGGCTGGCGCGGCGCCGCGGCCATATTGTGCCGCGGCGTGGGCGTGCCGACCGAAATGCTGTCACCGCTACACTCGCCCGGTGATCGGACTCGGACTGTCTGACGCGTGCCGTCAGTTGCAGAGCAGGACGACGCCGATTCCGTCCCACACCTCGGTATCGCTGCTGTAGCGAGTGTGGTTGCTGCTGTTCCACTCTCCCGCGGCCTCGGTGTGATAGCCCCGATCACGCTGCTCGACGACTGTGCACGAATCCCGCGAAGAACTGCCTGCTCTGCTGATGATCGAATGCGACGCGCCCGCAGCATCCAATGCAGCGTTCGCATCTGCCTCGCTCATTCCCACCACGTTCGGTGCGGTCGTCGCCGAGGCCACTCCACCTCCCCACACCGCTGCCGATATCACCGCAACACCGACGAGCCCGCCGACGATCTTCGAACGCATGTCATCTCCTGTTCTACAACACAACCGATGGAGGAAAGCGCCGCGATAGTGGCTGCTTCCCGTTCGACTCCATGGTTGTTGTGCAGGCTCCGAGGACCCTTCGCTCACGCTCGGAGTCTGCTGTGAACCTCGGGCTTCGCTGGGCTGCCGATCCGGCCCGGGTACTGGACGGTCAGCTCTCTCGCTCCGTGGAACGACCGACGTCCGGGTAGCCGCGACCCGCGCGGTGGCACCTTTCCCATTTCCGAGCCCTTGTCACACACCGGCAGATGAGCTTAGACTCCCCTAAGTTATGGGGTGCAACTTAAGGGAACGGGGCGATGAACAAGTGTCCGAGCCGGGCAGACGCGTGCGCAAGATCGACATCGACGACATCGTCCGCGTCGGTCGCGAACTGGGCATGCGCCACCTGAGCCTGAGCGCGGTCGCCGCCGAACTCGACGTGTCCACCACCGCCCTCTACCGGCACGTCGACGGACGCTGGGGGCTAGAGCGGGCGGTGGGAGAAAGCCTGCTGGATGACCTCGTCCTGCACGACGACCCGGCTCACGACGCCACGCAACACCTGCTGTCGTTCGGGTTGCAACTCAGAGCGTTCGTTCTGGCCAACCCCGGGCTCGGCACCTACATGCAGACACTCTTCCCGCGCGGCGAAGCCGGCCGTCGCCTGATGGTGCACGAGGTGGCCGCCCTGGCCAGACGCGGATACACACCCGACCTCGCCATCATCCTGTCCAGTGCGGTCGCGGGCAACACGATCAATTACGCGGTGGCAGACGAAAACCAGCAGGAAAGAGCAGAGGGACTCGAGGACCAACGCCGCAATGTCACGAACCAGTTGGCTACCGACGCGGAACTGGGCACAACCCACCGCGAGCTACCGACGTTCACACACGACGAGTACGTGAAACTTGTTCTCACAGCGATAATTCGAGGCCTTGTCGCGGTCGCACCTCCAGGTCGGCCGTTGGAGCAGGTGGTCGCTGATCTGGCGGCCACCGGAATGGGGATCTGATGGCCAAACGGGGGTTCCAGGGCGCGGTGATGCGCGGATTCGGTGCCCGCGTCCACGACGCGGTCGTCACCGGTACCGAGCAACTCGCACCGCACTTCCTGCGTGTGCGGTTCTCATCCACAACACTGTTCGACGACGCCGATCCGGGACCGACCGCATATCTACGGTTCTGGGTCCCCGACCCCGACGACCCTGACACGGAACATCAACGGGGATACACGTTCTCCGAAGCAGACACGGAGGAAGGCACCTTCGCGGTCGATTTCGTGCTGCACGAACCGGCGGGGCCGGCATCGGTGTGGGCGAAACATGCAGAACCCGGCAGCACCATCAGCATCACGTCGTTCGGTTCCAAGCAGTTCACCGTGCCCGACGAACTGCCCGCCGGCTACCTGTTGATCGGCGACTCCGCCTCGATTCCCGCGATCAACAGCATCATCGATGTTCTCCCCCACGATGTCGCCGTCGAGGTATACCTCGAGCAGCACGACGACGCCGATCTCCTCATCCCCATGTCCGATCATCCGCTGATGAACACGCACTGGGTCCCGCGGCTCGGCCCCACCTCGCTGGCCGCGGCAATCGAGGATCGCGACTGGTCCAACTGGAAAGCATGGGCCGGTACCGAATCCAAGGCCCTCAAACACCTGCGAACCCGGTTGCGCGACGATTTCGGATTCCCCAAATCCGAGGTGTACGCACAGGCCTACTGGTTCCACGGCCGCGCGATGGGCACGTACCGCTCGAACAACACTGCCGAGCCGGAACCCACAATCGACGAGGCGCCACCTGCACCGCAACCCACCCGCAGCAGTCGCGGCTCGTGGCAAGCGGAGTCCGGAGGCAAGCTGATCGGCACGCTGCGCAATACATTCGTCGCTGCCGGCGCCCTGCAGGCCTTGATCACCCTGATCCAGCTCGCCCCGTTCGTACTGCTCACCGAGCTTGCTCGTCGCATGCTCGACGGAGCACCGGAATCACAGCTGTGGACAATCGGCATCTGGGCGATCGGACTGATGGGCGCGGGCACGCTGCTCGCCGCCGCGCTGTCCTTCTGGCTGCACACCGTCGATGCACAATTCGAACGTGGTCTGCGGACACAGCTTCTGAGCAAACTGGCGAAGCTTCCCCTCGGCTGGTTCGACGACCGTGACTCCGGGCAGGTGAAACGCGTCGTGCAGGATGACACGTTGTCGCTGCACTATTTGGTGACACATGCTGTCACCGATGCCGTCGCCGCGGTGGTGGCGCCCGTTGCTGTACTGATCTACCTGTTCACCGTGGACTGGCGTCTGGCGCTTCTGATGTTCGTGCCGATCCTCGTCTACGTCGTGACGACGGTGATCATGGTGGTCCAGTCCGGAAACAAGACGGCGCAGGCGATGCGCTGGGCCGACCGGATGAGCTCCGAAGCGGGTGCCTATCTCGAAGGACAACCGGTGATCCGTGTGTTCGGCGGAGCAGCGGCATCCACGTTCCGCGCACGACTACGTGAATACATCGAGTTCCTCGACGGTTGGCAACGCCCCTTCAGCAACAAGAAGTCGCTCATCGATCTCGCGACGAGACCCGCCACTTTCCTGCTTCTCATCACTGTCACCGGGACCGCTCTGATCACGTCCGGAAGCATGCAGCCCACAGCTCTGCTGCCGTTCCTGTTCCTGGGGACCACGTTCGGAGCTCGCCTTCTCGGCCTCGGGTACGGTCTCGGTGGCCTGCGCGGCGGCATGCTCGCTGCCCGTCGTATCGGTGTCGTCCTCGACGAGCCCGAACTCGACACCCGTGAAAGCGACTCCGCGCCACCCCGTCACGCAAGCTCCGTCGAGTTCGACCGCGTCTGCTTCTCCTACCGGCCGGTGTCCCCGTGATCGACGACGTCTCCCTCACCCTGAGCACCGGAACAATCACCGCGCTCGTCGGGCATTCGGGTTCCGGGAAATCCACGATGGCGGCACTGCTCGCCCGGTTCCACGACATCGACGACGGCACCATCCGCATCTTCGGCCGCGACATCCGCGAGTTCGATGCCGACGCCCTCTACGAACAGGTCGGATTCGTCTTCCAGGACACACAACTCGTGCAGGGAACGGTGCGAGACAACATCGCGCTCGCCGTTCCCGACGCCACCGACGAACAGATCGAATCGGCTGCACGGTCCGCGTACATCCACGATCGGATCCTCCAGCTGCCCGACGGCTACGACACCGTGCTCGACGCCGATCCACAACTGTCCGGCGGTGAACGACAACGCATCACGATTGCCCGTGCCATCCTCGCCGACACTCCGATACTCGTCCTCGACGAAGCAACGGCCTTCGCCGACCCCGAATCGGAATATTTCGTCCAGCAGGCACTGAGCAGGCTCACCACGGGCCGCACCGTTCTGGTCATCGCACACCGCCTGCACACCCTCGTCGACGTCGACCGCATCGTCGTCCTCGATCACGGCCGCATCGCCGAAACAGGCACCCACAGCGAACTGCTCGCCGCAGACGGCCGCTACCGGAAGATGTGGGACGCGGGTTCCCACACATCGAACGAACTCGCCTACGCAGACCAGGAGCCGGCCCGATGATCCGCACCCTGCTCGCTCTGCTGCCACCGGGCAGCCGCCGCACCGTCGTCCTCCACCAAAGCCTGACCGTCGTCAGCGTCGTCCTCCGCGCCGTCGGTGTCGTCCTGCTCGTGCCACTCGTCGGTGCCCTGTTCGGCTCCACCCCGTCCGATGCATGGCCCTGGATGGGCGCACTGGCCGCCGTCACCGTCACCGGATGGATCGTCGACACGGCCGCCTCCCGGCTCGGCTTCGACATCGGCTTCGGGTTGCTCGACCACGCCCAGAACGAAGTTGCCGAGCGCACCGCACGAATCCGGTTGACATGGTTCACAGGTGAGAACACCTCCATCAACCGTCAAGCCATCGCGGCCACCGGACCGGATCTCGTCGGTCTCATCGTGTATCTGGTGACACCGATCCTGAGCGCAATCCTGCTGCCGCTCGCCATCGCGATCGCATTGCTGCCGATCAACTGGGTCCTCGGAGTCGCCGCGCTCGCCGGTGTGCCCATTCTGCTCGGAGCGTTCCTGTTGTCGGGACGACTCGGGCGCAACGCCGACCACGCCGCCGCCGACGCCAATGCGGCTCTCACCGAACGAATCGTCGAATTCGCCCGTACCCAGCCCGCTCTGCGCGCAGCACGACGCACCGAACCCCATCGCAGCCATGTGGGCGAGGCCTTGGAACGTCAGCATTCCGCGACCCTGCGTCTATTGCTCATGCAGGTCCCGGGGCAGCTCATCTTCGGCTTGGCCACCCAGCTGGCATTGGTGATCCTGGCCGGTGCCGCCACCGTGCTGACCGTGCGCGGCGACCTCGGCGTGCCCGAGGCGATCGCGTTGATCGTTGTCATCGTCCGGTATCTCGATCCGTTCACTACGCTCAGCGACCTCACCGGAGGAGTGGAGTCGTCGCTGACCACGCTGCGGCGCATCCGTGCCGTCCTCGAGGCACCGGTCGACAGTGACGACGGCACCTGCACCATCACCGGAAGAGCTCCCCGAATCGAACTGCAGGACATCCGCTTCTGGTACGGAGACGGCGCCCCGGCACTCGACGGTGTGGATCTCATGTTCGAACCCGGTACCACCACTGCCATCGTGGGGCCGTCGGGTTCGGGCAAGAGCACCATCCTCTCGCTCCTCGCCGGTCTCCTCACTCCGCGCACCGGACGGATCCTCGTCGACGGCATAGAATCCGATGCTCTCGACCCGATCTCACGTAGCGCGCTGGCGGCCGTCGTCTTCCAGCATCCCTACCTGTTCGACGGCACGATCCGCGAGAACATCCGTGCCGGCGACCCGAACGCCGACGACACGGCACTCGCCGCGGCCGCGTCGCTCGCGGAGTCGATGAAGTGATAGCTCGTGTCCCGGACGGGTGGGACACCCGTGTGGGCGAGGGTGGCAGCGCTCTGTCGGGTGGTGAGAAGCAACGGGTGTCCATTGCGCGCGCGCTACTCAAACCGGCGCCGTTGCTCCTCGTCGACGAGGCCACCAGCGCACTGGACACAGAAAATGAAACAGCAGTGGTCCAGGCCCTCACTGCCGACCCCACACCACGGACCCGCGTGATCGTCGCGCACCGACTGGCCAGCATCCGCACCGCCGACCGCGTCGTGTTCCTCGAACGGGGCAAGGTCGTGGAGGACGGCACTGTGGACGACCTACTCGCTGCGGGTGGTCGATTCGCCGAATTCTGGCGTCAGCGCGACGTCGCATCGGGCTGGCGATTGGAGAGCGTGTCGGATGGTGCCGGTGTGGCTCCCTGATCGTCTCCCGCCCGGAAGCACCGGCATGTGTGGAAGCACCGACGGCGGGTACCCGATCCCACATGACATCACTGACCGCACTCGCACTGACCTGTTCACTCAAGCCCTCACCTGCACCGTCGAGCAGTGATCTGATCGCAGATCAGGTCCTCGAGGAACTGCGCGCCCACGACGTGACCGGCGACAAGATACGGCTCGTCGACTTCGATATTCGACCCGGGGTCGAGGCAGACATGGGCGACGGAGACCAGTGGCCTCGCATTCGTCAGCAGATCTTGGACGCCGACATCCTGTTGATCTCGACCCCCACCTGGCTGGGCCAGATGTCCAGCGTCGCCAAACGCGCCCTCGAGCGTCTCGACGCAGAACTGTCCGAAACCGACGACAGCGGACGTCCGATCTTGTTCGGCAAAGTAGCGATCGCAGCGGTGGTCGGCAACGAAGACGGGGCCCACGCGATCGTCGCTTCGCTGTTCCAGGCGCTCAACGACTGCGGCTACACCATTCCCGCCCAAGGCTGCACCTACTGGAACGGCGAGGCAATGACACCCGGCGACTACAACGATCTCGACAGCGTTCCCGAAGCCGTCGCATCCACCAACGCAACCGCCGCCCGCAATGCCGCGCACTTGGCCCGGACCCTGCGAGAGCAGCAGTACCCTGCTGCGGAGGGATGACAGAGCACCACCGGGAAGTACGTTGCGACACCTCTCATCTCGACTACGCACAATCCTTCGGCACCCCGCTACGGTATCGGCCTTCAAATGCACTGTGGCAGTGCTGATCGCATGGGTGCTGGCCGACCGTGTGCTGCATAGCCCCGAAGCCTTTCTCGCACCCTATGCCGCCCTGTTCATCATCGGCACCACGGTGCGCAGTTCGGTCACCGCCGCAGTGCGCCAGATCGCGGTCGTGATACTCGGAGTGCTCGTGGCCGCGCTGGCAGCAAGCACGCTGCCGGAACTCGCGGCACTGGCTGGGGCGGTCGCAGTCGGCACCGTCCTCGGCCGCAGCCGTTTGCTGGCGCCGGACGGCATGTGGGTCGCGATCACCGCATTGCTGGTATTGCTGTACGGCACGGCTACGAACGCCGCCTTGGTGCTTCATCGCATTCTCGATGTCACCATAGGCGTGCTCATCGGTGTTGTGGTCAACGCTCTCGTGTTGCCTCCCGATCGACTTTCCACCGCGCGCGATCTCATCCTGTTCCGCGCTCATGAGCTTTCGGTCCTGCTCGCCGATCTTGCACATGAACTTCGGGAAGGCGACGGGGACGGTCAAGACCGAGACCGGAAACAGCAACAGCTGTGGAGTCTCTACAAGTCGACAGGGGCCCGCGCCGCGCTGCGTGAGGGCAGGGAAAGCTTACGCGGCAACATGCGGAACGCCGGCTGGGCCAAGGTCGGTGGCTCACGCGTGTACCAGCCGATAGCAACCATTCTCGACCAGTCGTTGCTGCACGTGTCGATGGCGGAGGTTGCAGTCGAAGCACTCATCGATCCCGAAGATTCGAGCGCCGCTCCCGTTTCCGAACGGTTGCGTCAGGACGCCGCGGCACTACTCGATACATTTGCCACCGCGTTCGACGAACTCACCTGGGATCCCGCACATCACCGCGACCCCTACCTGAAGGTCGTGAATACGGCGCTGCCTGACGCACGTTCACTTCTCGGTTCGTTCAAGGAGGGGATCCGAGACGAACATCCCGTATCCGATGCGTGGTCGGTGATCGCCATGGCTGCGGAGGGTCTGAGGACTGCGCTCGCCGCACTCGACACCCTCGAGGGACACGGCCGCGAGCCCACGCGATAGTCGCGATGAGCCCGCGTGCCGTCGTCCCTCTACGGTGTAGCGCCCCCCTCACACGCGAGGCGGCAGGTCGTTCTCCCCGGTCTCACGGCCCGTATACCCGTGGCGAGAGTCCCCGCCCACGCGATGGTCCCCACCGACGTGATGGTCCCCGCTCACGCGCTGGTCTCCGTCCACCCGGTGCTCTCCACCGGACGACGGATCGAGCTTGTTCGCCCGCGCCACATCCGCGTCGAGTTCCTCGCGGGACCGATCGGCTGCAGCGCGCTGGTTGTCCGCGCGGTTGCGCAGTCGTGCCGCTTCGGCTGCCTTGGCGTCCGCGTCCGCCGCAGCCCGCCGCGCTTCGGCATCGGTCTGCTCCGCCACCACTGCGCGTTGTTCGACAACCGGCTGCTTCTCTGTCACTCGGTCGCGGATGTGCGCCGCTTCCTCTCTGCGCTTCACTTCAGCGCGACGCCTCAGCGCCCACACGAGTCCGACGAGCAACAGCAGCACCACCAATACGATGATGATCAGCAATACCCAATCGTTCGTACTCATCGCTACCTCCTCAGGCATCTCCGATGGGCTACCCGCGAGGACGGTCCCGAAACTCGAATTGCCGCTCGATCGGCCGACCGCGGGTTCAGATCCCAATCGGTCGATCTACTCCGAAGAAAGCGGTCGCATCACTCGGGCCGCAGGAACGATTGCCGAGACCAACACGATGACGAGCGACACGACACTCACGGCCACCACCGCGCTCCAGCTATCTGCAGCGACACCGGCTGCCCGAGGTCGGCGGCCAAGCCGGCTGCAACACCCGCCAGAGCAGGCCATGCCAGAACCACACCGAGCACCACACCGATCAGCGCGACCACCGCCGACTCCGCTGCGACGACGCGAGAATCTGCCTGCGCGTCGCGCCGATCCGCTGCAACAAGCCGAAGGCCGCGCGACGGTTGGTGGTGGCCATCGCCATCGTGTTGGCCACCGCGAGCGCCGCGAATGTGAGTGACAAACCGACGAGCGCAAGTTCGAACAGGCGCAGAAGACGCTCGTCCTCCGCGTTGCCCGCACTCTCGTACTGTGACGGGGTCTCGACCTGCGCACCCGTTCCGGCCAGGGTATCCGCCAATGCAGCCTGTTCGATCCCGTCCGCATAGAGCACGGGAGTCATAGCTGTCCGGTCGTGATCGAGAGCAGTGCCCCGGTCTACGAATGCGAATGCCGGTGCGCCGGTGACAATGCCGGCCACCTCGAGCGGGATGTTCCGGCCGTCCGGGAAGACCGTCTCGACGGTCGCACCGATGTGTGCGCCCACTCGGCCGGCTGCGTCCCGGTCCAGCACGATGCTGCCCGCTTTCAGATCTGCCGAGCCGCCTTCCACTTCCAGGTCGAGCGCGCTCATCCCGGCCGAGTCGATTCCCCAGACATCGACAACGCGGTCACCGAAGACAACGCTCGTCGCGACCGGCGCGATCACGGTGCCGGATCCATACGAGTGAACTGTCTCGACGACATCGGGCGGCAGAGTGGGCGCACCCTCGGGTGGAGACACGACGAGATCGGTGGGGACTGCAGCGGAGGCATTGTCGTCGAACGCGGTGTCCATCGTGTCGATCATCCCGGTGAGCATGACGGCGAACCCCACCAGCACGAGGACGGGCGAGAGCACGGACGACACCCGGCGCACGCCGTGCGCGGATTCGGCCCGGATGAGTTCCGCTGTCGGGCCCGAGCCTCGGACCAAGATTTGCATCAGTTTCGGCAAGTAGACGGGGCCGAGCGCTGTGACCCCGACGATCGCAGACATGACCGCGGTGACGGCGTACATCGCACTCGATCCGCCAGTGCTCAGCCCGCTCGCCGCGGCGAAGGCGAACGCCCCGACCACGGCGCACACACCGGCGATCCCACGCGATCGCGTCATGGGCGACCGTTCCACCTCGGACACCCGCAGCGACTCCATCGGCCGCACCCCGCGCAGCCCCGCCGGGAGGCAAACCATACTCCCGTGATGGCAACGCCGACACCGGCGATGACCGCGGCCGCTATGGGGACCGGCGTGATCGACAATTCCCATCCGGCAGGCAGCATCCCGGCGTCGCGCATCCACCCTCCGAGCAGGGGCGCCACGGTGCAACCCAGCACCGAGCCCGCAATGCTCGATACGAAGCCGACTGCGCCGGCCTCGGCCAGCAGCATGCCGCGGACCTGGCCGGGTGTCGCACCGACGGCCCGAAGCAACCCCAGTTCCTGACGTCGCTGTGTCACAGCGAAAGCGAACGTGGTGCCGACGATGAACACCGTGATCATCGCGGCGAGTACGCCCATCGCACCGAGCAACTGCGACCCGATGTTTCGCGCCCCGCGATCGGCCGAGGTCTCGATGTGCGCAAGGTCGTCTCCCGTGAGTACCGATCCGGCTCCCGCGATCCCCTCGAACACGGCGCGTACCGAACCGATGTCGGCCTCCTCGTCGAGAACTACGCCCACCGTGGTGGCGCCACCGGACAGCGATCGTGCTGTGTCGTCGTCGACGTACACCGACCTCCCGTCCGCGACACCCGAGACGGTGACGTTCGTACGTCCGGCCGGTGTCACCAACGTGGTCGCGTCGCCGGGGCTCAATCCACTCGCCTCCGGTGCGACGACCTCATCGGGCCCAACGGGAAGCTCGCCGGAGATCACCCGGGCTGTCCCCAGGATCGACGCCGAAATATTGTGTCCGAGTGGATCATCACGTTCTGTCGGAGTCAGTATCCGGTCGCCGTCGGCAAGTTGGGCGGGGAAGACGAGATCCGGTACGACGAGGGCGACACCGGCAACGCTTGCCAGCTGCGCGACGAGGCCGCGTTCGTGCCCCTCGTCCAGCGGGCGGCGGACCGGGGTGCTGTTGTAGGTCTCGCCGAGGACTTCGGTGGTGACGATGAGGTCCGCATCGAAGTACTGCGACGGTGGACGGGTTTGCGCAGACGCAATGACGAGCAGAGTCGCCGAAAGCAGACCGATGCCGCACGCCAGCGCCACCGCACTGCCCACAAGATTCCGCCACTGGTGTCGCGCGGAAGTCACTGCAAGCGAAAACATCACGCCTCCCATTCGGTCATGCGGGCTGCAATGCGCTGCGCAGTCGATCTCGACCCGAACTCGTCCACGATCTTGCCGTCTGCAAGGAACAGCACCCGGTCGGCCGCGGCAGCGACCACCGGTCGTGCGTCACCGTCACCACTGTCTGACGATGCTGGTCGACCAGTCGTCGAAGCTGCTGCAGCACAGTGCGTGACGAGGTGATGTCGAGCGCGCCGGTGGGCTCGTCGGCGAATAGGACCGACGGTCGTGAGATCAGCGCCCGCGCAATCGCGACACGCTGCTGTTGTCCGCCCGACAACTCCGAAGGCAGATGTGCCGCCCGGTCACCGAGGCCGACGAGGGCGAGCGCCGACGCCACTTCGGCCTTGCCCGGGCGCTCACCATCCAACCGCAACGGCAACGCCACATTCTGCGCGGCCGTGAGGGACGGGACGAGGTTGAACGCCTGGAACACGAACGATGTGCCGACGCCGGAACTGTGTCAGTGCTTTCTCTCCGAGCTGCGTCACGTCGGTGTCGCCGATCCGGACCGCGCCGGCATCCGGGCGGTCGAGCCCCGCAGCACAGTGCATCAGTGTGGACTTACCGGATCCGGAAGGTCCCATGATCGCGGTGAAGGTACCCGGCGCGAACGCGACCGAGACATCGTCGAGCGCGGTCACCACGCTGTCGCCGAGGCGATACCCCCTCGAGACTCCGCATAACGTGACATCTCCGCGCTCGGTAGCCTGAATAGTTGTCGTCATGGCATTCGACCCAACCCGATATCGAGGACCGTGTCGGTCGCGCAGAGACGACTGTTACGAGTAGCGCCAGCACTACTGTGGCGCCCCGCCGGACGCGATAACGTGCGTGGACGTGGAGTCTTCTACGCTACGCGTCGCGGTGACCCGGTCACCGATACGGTTCCTGTTGTCGTGGTGGCCGTGGCGTGCCATCGCATACCTCGCGACGGGGGCCGCGCTGGGTGCCCTGACGGCTGCCGTAGTCGCGATCGCGGCCCTGCTGTCGATCTACATCGTCGGTCTCGTACTGCTCGCCGCATGCCTGCTCATGGGCATTCCCATTGCACGGTGGGAACGGGCGCGGCTCCGCTTGGTGGACGAGGAACCGACCTTCGACCCGCACAGTCGCGTCGCCGAACGTGGATGGCGTGTGTGGCTCCGAACTCGACTGCGGGAGCGCGTCACGTGGCGGGAATTGGGCTACGCGGTGGTCAATGCGTCGATCCTGTGCTGGATCGACGCGCTGGTCCTCGTCCTGTGCCTCGGAACGGTGTTCTTCGGCGTGGAGGTGTCGTTGACGGAACCCGGTGTACCCACGCACTATCGGATCATCTTCGTGCTCGCGTCGGTCGCGTTCCTCCCGGTCGCGACCTACATCATCGCGGCATGGGCGGCCGGACGCGCCGAGATCGCCCGCGCTGTTCTCTCTCCCCGCGACGCCGAACTCGACCGCATGCTCAACGAAGTAACACTCTCGCGCAGTGCTCTCGCTGCAGCATTCGACGCAGAACGCCGACGCATCGAACGTGATCTGCACGACGGTGCACAGCAACGGCTCATCGCGCTGTCGATGTCGCTCGGCATGGCAAAACTCGATGTGCCCGCAGGTTCCGCGGCGGCCGAGCGGGTGGGTGACGCCCAGCAACAGGCGAAGCTGGCGTTGCAGGATCTACGCGACCTGATCCGCGGCATCCACCCGCAGGTTCTGGCGGAGCGCGGTCTAGCGGCCGCGGTCGACGATGTGGCGGCACGCTCTCCGATCCCCGTGGACGTGCAACTCCCCATCCGACGGATGCCCGCAGACGTCGAGTCCACCGCTTATTTCGCGGTATGTGAGGCACTCGCAAACGTCGCACGTCACGCCGGAGCGTCGCGGGTCAGTGTGTCTGGCCGGTTGGCAGAGTCGACACTGTTCCTCGACGTCACCGACGACGGTTCCGGTGGTGCCGATCCAGCGCAGGGAACCGGGCTCGCCGGGCTCGGCCACCGCCTCGCTGTACTCGGCGGCACGATGATGCTGGACAGCCCCGCAGGCGGCGGAACCCGACTACGAATGGAGATCCCATGCCGGCACTTCGCATAGTGTTCGCCGAGGATTCCCTCCTCGTCCGGGAGGCGTGGTGGGGATCCTGGCCCGGTTCGGGCACGACGTCGTCGCTGCTGTGACCGACGCCGATTCCCTCCGCGACGCCGTCGTGTCGTTCCGCCCGGACATCGCGATCACTGACGTCAGGATGCCGCCGACACACACCGACGAGGGCCTCGTGGCGGCAATCGCCTTGCGCCGCACAGTGCCCGCTCTCCCGGTCCTCGTTCTCAGCCAGTACATTCAACCCACGTACGCTGCCGAACTCATCGATTTCGACGCAGGGGGCGTCGGTTACCTCCTCAAGGATCGTGTCGGGGAAGTCGAACAGTTCGTGTCCGACGTCGAACGTGTCGCGGCGGGCGGTACCGTGGTGGATCCTGAGGTGGTTCGCACTTTGCTTGCCACGAACCGAAGTCCCCTGTCGCGGTTGAGCAGCCGAGAGCTGGAAGTTCTCGCTCTGATGGCCGAGGGCGATTCGAACGCGACGATCGCCGCGAAACTGGTGGTCACCGACGCGGCGGTAGCGAAGCACGTGCGGTCGATTCTCATCAAGCTCGATCTACCACCGGAGATGGACGGCCATCGGCGCGTGCTGGCGGTGCTGAAGTACCTACAGCGTTGACGAGGGACGTACTCGACGTACTCGCAGGCGCTTCCGTGTCAGTGTGTCGCCAACTCCACCTTCCGACGTTCCGCGGCGGGAACGCCTCCACCGCGCGCCAGATCGATTCTCACGTCGCGGAGCGTGCCGGTGAAGGCGAATCTGCCGCGCCGGGCGATTTCCTCGGCGACCGGGCTGCCCCTGTCTACGCCGATGTCGAGTTGTTCGTTCATCGAGAAGATCGCACGCGCAGTGCTCTCGACGCGTCCGTTCGCGACGGCCACGTCGTCGATACACAGGGTGACTGTGCCGCCCATGCCGATGCCGCCCCCGTCGTAGTCGAAATGAAGCGACACCACGCTCTCCCCTCGAGGCAGCGAGTCCGGTGCACGCACGAAGGTGCGCTCACGGTCGCAGAAGTTGTAGCAGAAAACGGGTTTCGAATCGAGGACGTACAGCGCGAAGCCCCCGAACCTGCCACCGATCCCCACGAGCATCCCTTCGGACGACGCGCCGTCGGTGTCGATACGCGCAGTGAGCATGAACGACCAGTTGAAGAACGACGGTGCCGCCTTCTCGACCAGACCCTGCATGTGCGGGTAGAGAGTGATGCTCGAACGACCCTCGAACGGGTGCGGCGGTCGCGATTCCTGGGTGTGCCTGCCCACGGTGCGATCGTCGAGCGGGAGCACCTGATACTTCGCGGCCTCGACGAGGAAGAGTTGTTTCAACCGGTCCAGAACGTCCGGGTGCTCTGCCGCGAGGTCACGCGCCTGCGACCAATCGGTTCGAGTGTCGTACAGTTCCCAACGGTCTTCGTCGAGAGTCGGTAGTTCCGCACCGGCCGTCGCCATGAGCCAGGGTGGTCGGTGCGCCGTCACCGCCGTCCATCCTTCGTGATAGATGCCCCGGTTACCGAAGATCTCGAAGTACTGGGTGCTGTGCCGTTCGTCGGCGTCGGCCTCGTCGAACGTGTAGTTCAGTGCGATACCTTCCATGGGCATCTGAGCGACACCGTCGACGGTGTGCGGTGCGGGTATGCCCGCGGCTTCGAGGATCGTCGGCGTGATGTCGACGCAATGGTGCCATTGGTGCCGTAGCCCGGACGGGCCTTCGATTCCGGCAGGCCATCGCACGATCAGCCCGTTGCGGGTGCCGCCGTAGTGCGACGCAACCTGCTTTGCCCACTGGTATGGGGTGTCTAGCGCCAGCGCCCACGCTGCTGGATAGTGCGGGTAGCTCGACGACGTCCCCAACTCGTCGAACCGGTCGAGAATCTCGCGGGTGGTGCTCTCGTAGCCGTTGAGACCCGCGAGATAGTTGAACGACCCTTCCATTCCGCCTTCGGCCGAGGCACCGTTGTCACCCAGCATGTACAACACCAGGGTGTTCTCGAGCGCACCCAACTCCTCGAGGCGGTCGACGAGTCGCCCGACCTGATCGTCGGTGTGTTCGAGGAACGCCGCATACAGCTCCATCAGGCGTGCGGACGCCCGGCGTTGTTCGTCGGTCAGCGAATCCCAATGGGGCAGACCGGGCGCCCACGGTGCGAGGACGGTCTCGTCCGGCACAACACCCAACTGCTTCTGTCGTTCCAACGTGATCTCGCGTTGCCTGTCCCAACCGTGATCGAATTCGCCGCGGTATTTGTCGAGGTATGCGTCCGGCACCTGGAGCGGAGCGTGGCAGGCTCCGAAAGGCAGGTAGCAGAACCACGGTTTGTCTGCGTCCACTGCGGTCACGCCTTCGATCCACGCGGTGGCGCGGTCCACCAGATCTTCGGACATATGGTATCCGTCCTCAGCGTTGCGCGGCGGCTCGACCACGGTGAAATCCTCGTAGAGAACGGGATTGAACTGGTCGGATTCTGCGCCGAGGAATCCGTAGAATTTGTCGAAACCTTCCCGGCATGGCCACCGATCGAACGGCCCGGCCGGTGTGATCTCCCAGGCGGGCGTCTGATGCATCTTGCCGAACGCACCTGTGGCGTATCCGTTGCCCTGCAGGATTCGCGCGACCGTGGCAGCGGATGCAGGGCGTGTTCCGTTGTACCCCGGCGCGGCACCGGCCATTTCGGATATCACACCCATGCCGACCGAATGGTGGTTACGTCCGGTGAGTGTGGCTGCGCGAGTGGGAGAGCACAAGGCCGTCGTGTGGAATCTCGTGTACTTGAGCCCATCATCGGCGAGCCGGTCTGCCGTCGGAGTCCGGCACGGGCCGCCGAATGCCGATGCCGCACCGAATCCGACGTCGTCGATCATGATGAGCAGGATGTTCGGCGCTCCCTGAGGGGGACGGACCGGAGCACTGCGCTGGAACGGGCGGTTCTGGCTGCGATAGTCGACGGCAGCCGCCGGCTGCGGAACATGCCCGACGATCGGCAGAGAATGGCGGTCCATATAGGCGAATTCCTTCCGGAATGAAAGAGTAGTGGGATTCGTGACGGTGGTCAGACACTCTCGTGATGATGAGTAGGTCCCGCGGCGTTTCCGATGCTTGCAAGCCGCCGGTGGCGGGCGCGCGCCCGTGCTTCATGAGCACGGCGATCACCAGACCGACCACACCGACGAGCGCAGCAGATCCGAAACCGTAGACGAACGCGGAATCCGCGTACACCACGGCCCGGTCGCCTGCGCCGACACCGCTGAGGTGGCCCGCCATGACGACACCCGTCACCGTCACAGCAACCGACGACGTCAACTGCATCCCGACGCCGGCAATCGTCGATCCCACGCCACTGTGTTCGGACGGAAGGGCATCCTGAACGAGATTCGCGTTGGACGAATGCAGGAAGCCGACCGCCACTCCGGCCAACGCGCTGATCACAACGACCTGCCCCAGCGACGTCGGCAGCTGGGAACCGAGGAACATCACGAGCACGAACAGCACACCTGATGCGATCAGCACCTGGCGCGGACCGAACTTCTTCGCACAGTATCCGCCGAGGGGGCCTGCCAACATCGCGGACAGTCCGAGTGCACAGGTCCACAACGCGTATACCGTCGCGGTCAGGCCCGCTCCGTACAAGTTTCCAGGGATCCCTGCCGGAGTCTGCAGCAGCGTCGGCATCATCAGCGCGTGCGCGTTCATCATGTACCCCACGCACGCGACCGCGAGTACTGTGGGCCCGAACCTGCGACCGAACAGGATCGTCAGGTCGATGAGGGGATACGCCGTGGTGCGCTGGCGCACGACGAACAGCACCAGCATCAGTACACCGATGGCCAACAGCGCCAAGGTCGTTGCAGACGACCATCCCCACGTCGGGCCCTTGCTGACACCGACGAGCAGAACCGCGACACCGGGACCCAGCAGCAGCGTGCCGAGGTAGTCGACGGGACGATCGGCCCGTACCGGGCTTTCCGGCACCACGGCGGCATACAACGGGATCAACACCGTCACGTAGATCGCCAGGAAGAAGAACACCGCTCGGAAGCCGAAGCCGTCGATCAGCCATCCCGCAACGAATGGTCCGACGATGGCGGACATCCCGATCCCAGTCGCGACCACGCCCAGTGCGATCGGCACGAAGTCGCGCGGCATGACGTCACGCACAAGGCTGTACGACAGCGCCACGATGCCCACAAGAGCTCCCTGCGCCGCACGACCGGCGAGCATGAGTTCGAAGGACGGCGCCACGGCACTGAGCAGACTTCCCAACACGAACACGGCGGCCAGCACCATGATGACGCGCTTCTTGCCGACCTTGTCGGAAACCTTCCCGATCAGCGGCATGAGGGTCGCACCTGCAAGGGTGACGATGGAGATGACCCATGCCACGTTGAGTGTGCGGAATTCCTCGGCGATGTGTGGCACAGCCGGGTACACCATCAGGATCTCGAAAGTTGCGATCTCCGAGAACAAGATGATGACGCCGAGCATGGCAAACAGTTGCCGCTTGGATGCGCCTGCTGTCGGAGAAGCCGAATAATGCACCAGAGTTGTCCTTTGTTCGAGTGAGTCGAGGACGAGGAGGAAAGAAAAGACTGCGACGCGGCGGCAGTCCACGCCTGAACTCTTCGGATGCGGGGATGACACCAGCCCAGCTGGGGGGGTGACGCTAATCACGAATTTTCGGCACTCGTCCATCCTGTCCCACTGAGCGGGACCAAGGAGCGTCCGGCACCGCCCGCCGTGGATCGACGTCAAACCAGGAGTACAGCGGCACTTTCGACACATTTAAGTCAGTGTCTTGACTCCCCCGCCGGGGTCGAATACGTTGAGCACATGTCATCGGCAGCCGATTCCCGCCAGGCCCTCCTCGACGCAGCCGAGCAGCTGTATGCCGCACATGGCATCGAAGGGGTGTCCATGCGCGATATCGCGACGGCTGCCGGGCAACGGAACAACTCGGCGGTGCAGTATCATTTCGGGAGTCGAGAAGGGCTGCTACTGGCCATTTTTCAGGATAGAATGCGTTCGATCAATCAGGTGCGACGCGCCTACCTCGACGACGTCGAACGGGCCGGGCGGGGAAGTGACGTCCGCGCCCTCGTTGAAGCCGAGATCCGGCCCCTCACCGAGTTTCTCGCCGAGATCCCTGATGGAAGCTACTACGCCCGGTTCCTCGCGCGCGTCTCGCCATCCGCAATCTCCACTCTCGCGGAACTCAGCGAGGTCCAGGACGCCGGCAGAGACATCGTCGAAATGCTCGTAGATGCACTGACGCATCTTCCGCGGCGCGTAGCTCTCACACGAATCGATCTGATGTTCAACATGATGATCTCCGCGCTCGCTCTCGTCGAACAGCGCAGCGCCGAAGGACTTCCCCAACTCACGAGCTTCGCCGACACCGTCGACCACTTGATCGATATGGCGGTGGGCGCGCTGCTCGCAGACCGGACAGGAGCACCATGGCAAGCGCAATCACATCCAGAACCGTAGAAATCGGCGATCACACAATCGAATTCGGCCCACGGTTGCTTCGTCGCACGGTCGACGGCAACGCGACCGAGCCGTACACAACCCTCCATCTCGATCCGGTGACCCCATACATCGGAGCCACCGTCACCGGAGTAGACCTCCGCGACCTGGCCGAAGAGCAGATCGACGAGCTGCGTCGTGCACTGCTGGAATGGAAGGTGCTCTTCTTCCGCGACCAGGACCTCACTCCAGCACAACACCGCGACTTCGCCAGGCACTGGGGCGAGCTCGAAGTTCACCCGTTTCTCCCCCAGGGTGACGTTCCCGAGGTGGTGCACTTCGAGAGAAGCCAGGACGATCCTGGAACGGAGAACATCTGGCACGTCGACGTCACCTGGCAGCAGCGCCCGCCTTTGGGTTCCGTCCTGCGCGCGCTCGAAGTCCCTCAGGCAGGCGGCGACACCCTGTGGGCGGATATGGGAAACGCCTACGACTGCCTCTCCGACGAAATCAAGAGCAAAATCGACACCCTCACCGCAGTACACGATTTCGTCCCGTCCTTCGGTCGCGGAATGACTGCTGAGCGCCTCGAGCAGATGAAGGAGACCTACCCGCCGGTCCGGCATCCGATCGTGCGGATCCATCCCGAGACGGGCCGACGGACACTGTTCGTGAACAGCCTTTTCACAACGCACATAACGGATCTCGACCCGGTTGAAGGACAACAACTTCTGCGCCACCTGATCGACCAGGCAAAAGTACCGGACTTCCAATGCCGCTTTCACTGGGAACCCAATTCGATTGCATTCTGGGATAATCGGGCAACACAGCACTACGCGACGAGCGACTACTTCCCCCACCGCCGCGTCATGGAGCGGGTCGCGATCATCGGCGACGTTCCGCACTGACCACCGCGAAGGAGAGGACTGTGTCAGGTGGCACACGTCTTCGGCGCGTCCCACCTGCCGCTCGTCATCATGGCCGGACGATACAGCGGAAACCTATGTGACACGTTGATGTTTCGACGGTTTCGGCTTGTCGTGCAGCCGGGCGATAACGCAGGCAGTAGTTCGGAGCGCACAGGTGTGAGCCCCCCTTGATCACACGGCTCGGATAGTTTTCCTCACCCTCGCCGGCGCTCGAACGCGGGTTCGCTGGAATGCAGCACGCGTGAGCAGGAGAGGTCTCGCGACCATCTGCTCCATGCTGCGTGGTGAAGAGGTCGGTGGTCCACTGCCACGCGTTGCCTGCCATGTCGACCAGACCATATCCATTGGTCCGTACGACCCCACAGGCGAGGTGCCGACGAATCCGTCGTCGGCGGTGTTCTCCCATGGAAACTCACCCTGCCAGGTGTTGGCTCGAAATCGTCCGCGCGGAGCGAACTCGTCACCCCACACGAAGCGCGCCCGGTCGAGACCTCCGCGTGCCGCGAACTCCCACTCCGCTTCGGTCGGAAGCTCTTTGCCCGCCCACTCGGCGAAGGACAGTGCGTCGAAATACGACACGTGCACCACAGGGTGACGTTCGCGTCCGGCAATGCTGCTTCCCGGCCCTTCCGGCATGCGCCAGTTGGCGCCCGGCATCCACGACCACCATCTGCGGAAGTCGTCGAGCGGCACCGGGCCGGGGGGCGAAACGAAGACGAGTGAACCCGGGACCAGCAGAGCAGGATCAGCATCGGGATAATCCTCTGCGCGGGGCTGCAGTTCCGCTGTGGTGACGTACCCGGTGTCTTTCACGAAGCGTCGAAACTCTGCGACGGTGACGTGATGTTCGTCCATGAAGAATCCGTCCACAGATACCTGGTGGGCCGGGCGTTCCTCCGGATAGAACTCGTCCGAGCCCATCCAGAATGTGCCGCCGGGGATCCATGCCATGTTCTTGGGTGCGGTCCGTGCTCGAGACACCGTGTTCATGCAGACCATTCTCGCATGACTCGTTCTTCAGGAAACAGAATGGATGACAGCAGATTTGCTCCCGGTGGCCTCATGCCCCGCGCGCTGCACACCGAACCGGTTCTCGACGAAGTCTCCCCGGTCGTACTGGCTGGATCGGCCGCCTCTACTGCGCTTCGGCGGCACGCTTCGCGACCAGATCCTTGATGTCGTCGTCGATCTCGAGCTGGAATGACCTGAACATGCGCGCGAGCATGTCGTAGCTACCCACAGTGAAAATCAGGTCGAGAATCTGCTGAACGTCGAGGTGCGCAGCCAGCACCTTCCACGTAGATGTGCTGATCTCGCCGTCCACGATCAGTTCATCGACGGATTTCAGCATCGCACCATCGAGTTCGTCCCAGAGCGGTGCCGTCGGGCCGAATGTGACCCGGCTGATCTCCTCGTCGGAGAGACCGGCATCCCTCGCCATGAAGACATGCTGAATCCATTCGTATCCCGAGTCGCGCACCACCGATACTCGCAGAATGAGCAGTTCGCGCTGACGCTCCGACAGGGTGGTCGCCATGAGGAGGTGCCCGTTGAGAGTGAAGTACGCCTTTGCCAGTTCCGGGTGGTGCGCGAACGTGCCCAATGTGTTGAGCGCTTTGGGGCGCCCTCCGTCGACGGCTGCGGATGCCGGGGGTTCGGTGGGGTCATCGCAGCGAGCGCCCCACGCATCTCCTTGGGGAACTCGCGCAGAGCCAGTGGTTCGATTCGTGCCATGTCGCTTCGTCCTTCTGTTCGTCCATCCATGATTCTGCAAACCCGGAAGCAATGCGGCTATGCGACCGCTTCCTCACCCACCAGCGTGGTGCGATGCATCAGGCGAGGTGATGTGGCTCGTACGGCAATGCCCGGTGAAGAAGCCCTGTGTTGTCCCACATTACGAGGTCGCCGACCTGCCAGCGATGACGGAGCACGAACTGCGGTTGCGTCGCCCAGTCCAGCACGTCGTCCAGCAGCGCGCGTCCCTCCTCGGGAGTCATCCCGACAACCTGCCCGGCGGTCGCTCCGATCAGTAGCGAGTGGCGGCCGTCCCTGTGCTTCCAGACCAGCGGGTGTTCTCGTGCGGGAAGTTGATTCCACGCATCCTTCTGCTTCCGAGTGGCTTCGGGGTGCGTCAGTGATTGTGCGGCCGCCATACTGTGAACCACTCGGTACTGGGCCAGTTCGGCTTCCGTGACTGTGGCAGGGCATCGTAGGCCGCGTAGGTATTCGCGAATTCGGTATCGCCCTCACCTTCGGAGACTGCGCGCGCAGTCAGCAGCGTGGCCTTCTGCGGGATGTCGTCGGTAACACCGTCGACGTGCCAGAACACGGTGCTGCGGCGCACCCGCGCCAGCTCGCTTCTGCTGGGATCCAGGGTGACCGGCGAGATTTCCGGAAAGCCCGGAAGCCCGCCCATCTTCGCTACCACCACATCTCCGAGCATTCGCTGAAGGCAACCAGGTCTGCATCGGAAATATGCGCCCGAGGAAAAACGACGACGCCGTGGCGGGCCAGTAGTTCCGAGGTGGTCGACGCGATATCCGGATCCGTGAATCCGGACTCCGAGATCCCTTGAATCTCAACACCGATGGATGGAGAAATCATGTTTGTGATCATGAACGCACCCTTCTTCGTCCATCGGAACCTTAGATGCGCGCCGCAATGTTGTCAATGACTACATTGCGGCGGCGTTTGCTAGAGTTCCCCCACATGACCAAGGGCTACCATCACGGAGATCTTCGCGCCGCACTCCTGACGAAAGCCGAAGAACTACTGCAGGCATCCGGGGAATCCGGACTGTCCTTGCGCGAACTCGCCCGCGCGGTCGGGGTCAGCCACAGCGCACCGAGTCGCCATTTCGCCGATAAAGCCGCACTTCTGGAAGCGCTCGCCATCGAGGGATTCCGCCGGCTGGGTAATACCTTGGACGCTGCGGCCACGATCGAGGGCCGCAGCTTCGTGGCCACCCTGCACGACGTGGCAGTAACCTTCGTCCGGTTCTCGACCGACAACCCCGCACTGGTGGAGCTCATGTCGCGCTACCGGCAGGGAGACGTCACTTCCGAATTGAGGCACGCCCGCGCTGCGAGCTTCGCTCCGGTAGCTGCCCTCGTAGACATCGGCCTGTCCAAAGGCGAACTCGCAGGAGAGGCTCGGACCATCGGCACCGTTTTCTTCGCGACCCTGCAGGGATCTACGTCATGAGCAACAACAAGACGCTCGACCCACTGGACGACGAACTGATCATCGATGTGGTCGATTCACTTCTGAACGGTTTGGCGCCGAACCCGCATGCGCGGGACGAGCCGCATTCCCGGTAGAACTACCAAGCAATTGCTTGGTATAGTGCCGCACAGGAGGTCGTTCAATGACATTGATGCGAAGCGAATCGAGTTCGGCACCGAAAGCACCGGCAGCGCCCAGGCGTCGTGGAACGGTTCACCCTGATTCTCGACGCAATCGCCTCCGGCCCCGATCGGATGTACCTCGAAGAGATCACCGATATCACGGGTCTACCGCGTTCCACCGTCTTCCGGCTCCTTGCCCAGCTCATCGAACAGGGTGGATCGAGCACCACTCCCGCGGCTACCGGCTGGGTCCGCGAATGTTCACGATGAACCGGACCAAAGACCACTCGCGGCTACGCGGAGCCGCATCGGGAATACTGAACGACCTGCACGCGAGCACCCGCGGAGTCGTTCACCTCACAGTCCTCGAGGGCGCCTCCACATACTTCCTCGACCGGATCGGCGGTGCCGCGAGCGCAGCCATCCCCTCCCAGGTCGCCACCTACCTACCCGCCGAGAGCACGATCAGCGGTCGGGTACTCCTTGCCGGACTCGAACCCGAACAGGTCGACGCACTGCTGACGGCAGGGCCCCGCGTACATTCCCGCTCCGACCTGGACGCCCTGCACCACAGGCTGAACCGGATCCGTCAGCGCCACGGGCTCGACGTCATTCCCCGTCGCGCATGCCATATGGCCATCAGCTCTGTTGCGGCGCCGATCACCGGCCCCAACGGTATCGAAGCTGCAATCTCGGTCTCCTGCGTCGGCACGGTAGAGCTGTCGAACATCGCACCACTGGTCTGGTCCGCGACTCGACGTATCTCGCGAGCGCTCCACCACCAGGGGGAGAACCGTCGGCAGCCGAAGACCTCCGCGCGATCACCTCGCGCGGAGGTACGCGCCGCACCGTAGGAACTCCGCGACACAGAAACTCATGGTTGTCGCGCGGCCCTCGGGACGGGCACCGGAATCGCGTCGAGCAGCTCCCGCGTGTACTCCTCGCGGGGCGACTTGTAGATCTGATCGACGGCACCCGATTCGACTACGGTGCCCGATTTCATCACCAGCACACGATCTGCAATGACCTCGATGAGGGCAAGATCGTGGCACACGAACAGATAGGCGAGGCCGAGTTCTTCCTGCAGATCGCGGAGCAGATTGAGAACTTGGGCGCGTACCGACACGTCGAGAGCGGCGACCGGCTCGTCACATACGATCATGTCCGGCTCGAGAGTCAACGCACGCGCAATCGCGACCCGCTGGAGCTGGCCACCCGACAGTTCTGCCGGATAGCGGCCCAGATAGCGCGACCCGATACCGACCTTGTCGAGCAGTTCCTCGGCACGACGCCCGCGGGCCGCCCGGTCCATGTCGGTATGCACGATCAGCGGCTCGACGACCGCGTCGAGTACTGTCATCCGCGGATCGAGTGAACTGTGCGGATCCTGGAAGATCATCTGCATACTGCGCCGCATCTCGCGTAGCCGTGCAGGTTTCGCCGCCAGCACGTCTTCACCATCGAACAGGACAGTGCCCGAGTCCGGCTCTATCAAGCGGAGCACCATGCGTCCCACAGTGGATTTACCCGCGCCGGATTCACCGACGACAGCAAGGCACTCGCCCGCGTCGAGAGTGAACGACACATCGCGCACGGCATGCGTCCATCCGGTGCGGCGCCCCAGCAGGCTGCGTCCGGTCGGGAACGACTTGGTCAGGTTGGCTACTTCGAGCAGGCTCATGCCCCCGTCACTCCTTGCAGTTCCAGATCCGTCACGCGCAGACAACGAGCGGAACGACCGGACGTGGTCTCAACCAGCACCGGATGGGTGTTGTCACAAAGTCCCGTCCGGGCATGGGGACAGCGATTGTGGAAGTGGCAACCGGAAGGCCATTCCCCCGCCGCGGGGATGCGCCCCGGGATCGCTGCTAGCCTCCGGTCGGAGCTCATCCCGGGACGCGGGATCGACGACAACAGGCCCGACGTGTACGGGTGCTGCGGGACCGAGAACACATCGTCGACCGTGCCGTCCTCGATCACCTCCCCCGCATACATGACCACGACGCGCTCACACAGTTCGGCCACGACGCCCAGATCGTGGGTGACGAACAACAGCGCAACCCCGGTCTGCTCCTGCAGATCCCGCAGCAACTGCAGGATCGTCTTCTGCACGGTCACGTCCAACGCGGTGGTCGGCTCGTCCGCGATGAGCAGGCGCGGGTTGCAGGCCATGACCATCGCGATCATCACCCGCTGGCACATGCCGCCACTGAATGCGTGCGGATACTCGCGCACTCGCTCGGCTGCACGTGGAATCTGCACCAGCTCGAGCATTTCCACTGCGCGTGCCATCGCAGCCTTGCGGTCGAGACCGAGGTGCTTACGGACTGATTCGGCGATCTGATCGCGACGGTATACGCGGGATTGAGACTGCGGATGGGCTGCTGGAAGATCATGCCCATCCCTGTCCCGCGCAGTGCCCGCCACTGCGCCGGCGTGCCCGCCACCAGATCGCGCCCGTCGAATTCGACGCTGCCGTGCGAGACCCTGCCTCCGGTGTCCCCCGTCAGACCCATCACAGCGAGCGACGAGACGGTTTTTCCGGAACCGGACTCGCCGACAAGGGCAACCGATTCCCCGGCCGCCACGTCGAACGACACGTCCTGCACGGCTGTCACCCACTCCTTGCGACCCGCGCGGAACTGGACCGTCAGGTCGCGTACTCGAAGCAGGGGCGAGTCGCGTCCCGGTGGCACCTTCTCGAGTCGGGTGAGAGTGTCAGTTGCTGCCATTACGACTCCTCGTCAGCGCCCGGCGAACACCGTCACCGAGGTAGGTGAACGCCAGCACGGTCAGAAAGATCATCACCCCGGGCGGCCACACCAGATGGGGAGCCAGCTGCATGTTCGATGCAGCGGTGCTGAGCATCGCCCCCCAGCTCGCGGCGGGAGGCGCTGCGCCGAGCCCCAGGAAGCTCAAGCTGGCCTCGGCTGCCACCGCGGTCCCGAGCGACACGGAGATCACCAGCACGACAGGGGGCATCACGTTGGGAAGGATGTGCCGTCCGATGACACGGAAGGTACTGCATCCCAACGCAATCGATGCCTCGATATAGGTGTCGCCGCGCACGTCCATCGTCGTTGCCCTGGCCACCCGGAAGAACCGTGGCGCCATCACCAGGCCCACCGCCAGCATGGCGTTGGTGATTCCCGTGCCGAGGACAGCGACGATGGTGATCGCCAGAACGAGCGACGGAGCACTCATCAACGCATCCATGATGCGGGTGAGCACGGAATCCACCCAGCTGCCACGGTAACCGGCGATCACGCCCAGCGGCAGGCCGAGTACAAGTGCGAGAGCGACGGCCTGCACCGACGCCTGCAACGAGATACGGGCTCCGTAGATCAGCCGGCTGAGCACGTCCCGCCCGTAGTCGTCGGTGCCCAGCCAGTGCGCCGACGACGGCGGCTGCAGGCGGTCGACCACCTCCTGTGCGTACGGGTCGTACGGCGCGATCATCGGAGCGAAGACTGCCATCACGATCAACAGCAGCACGAATGCACCGGCGATCGCGGTCCCCGGGCGCCGTCGCAGGAATCCGGTGACACGACTGCCGATTCCGGCAGCGTTCTCGACGTTCACCGTGTCGGACAGTGTCGATGTCATGCGCGCACCTTCGGGTTGAAATAGCCGTACGAGACGTCGACGAGCAGATTGACGACAACGACCACGCAGGTGGTGAACAGGACGAATCCGAGCAACACAGGAACGTCGTGGTTCTGCACGCTGTTGACCGCCAGGCTTCCCATGCCCGGCATGCTGTAGATGATCTCGATCGTCACCGCACCACCGAGCACCTCCGCGACACGGAAGCCGAGCACCGTAACGACCGGGATACATGCGTTCTTCAGTCCATGTTTCAGGACGACACTTGCAGACCCGAGCCACGCGCTTTGGCATTGAGGATGTAATCGCTGTTCATCACCTGCCCGAGGGCCGACCGCAACTGCACCGTCACCTCGGCCGCGGGCAGCAGGGCCAACGCCACGCCCGGCAGCACGAGGTGCTGGAACCACGGCACGACACCCTCCGAGAGCGGCACGTACCCGAAGGCAGGGAAGATCTGATTCGACACCGCGAACACCGAGACCAGGACGAGCCCGAACCAGAATGCGGGAATCGCGATCGCGACGGACGCCACGACGTTGATCCCCCGATCGAGAAGCCCACCGGGACGCAGCGACGCCACCACTCCGAGTACGACACCGATCACGACCGCAAGGACCATCGCGAACGCCACCAGCGACAGCGTCGTCGCCATGCGCCGCAGCAGGAGATCGCCTACCGCCTGATCGGACAGGAGCGAGGTTCCGAGGTCGCCCTGGAGCACTCCCCAGACCCAGTCCAGATATCGGACGAACACGTTCTGGTCCAGATTCAGCGTGGCCCGCAGCTCTTCGAGCCGTTCCGGGCTCGGGTCCTCGCCCGCGAGGATCACCGCGGGATCCCCCGGCGCCAGGTCGATCAACAGAAATATCAGCAACGGCACGATCAGCAGCAGCGGAATCGCCGCCAGCAATCGTCGCCCAGCGTACAACAGCATCGTCCAACCTTCCCGTATGTCGTTGCCCGGGCCGGCTATCCGGTCATTCCGACGTGACGCACATCGAAGATGCCGAGATCCACCCACGCATGTCGTCGAGGCCGGTGACCTTGCCGTTGGATACCGAGGCGTTGGTCTGGTTGCAGATCGGCACGAACATCGCTTCTTGCAAGGTCAGGTCCCAGATCTGCTGGTACAGCGCTGCTCGTTCCTCCTCGGAAAGCGCAGGATCTGCTGCCTTGGTGGCGAGATCCTCGATCTCCGCGTTGCCGTTCGACAAGTCGTACGGTCCTGTGACGAAGGTGTTGACCGTCTCCGCGGGATCGACCTTGGGGCTGAAGCTGTTCGCGACCATCGACTGGAAGTCGCCCGCGATGTATCGCGGCTCGTTCTGCACGTTCGGGACCGGATCGAGTTCGGCAGTGATCCCCGCGTCGGTGAGAGCAGACTGGAGGACATTCGCAGATTTCTCGGTGTTGGTGCCCGCGGCGAATGTCAGTGTGATCTGGGCACCGCCAGCCGATTCCACGAGGGACCTGGCCTTGTCCACGTCGTAGGTGTACGGGTATACGTACGACTCGTCCACGGACCAGCTTCCGGCCGGATACAACTGACGGCTCGGTGTGCACGTACCCGAGAACAGGGCGTTGATCGCTTCCGGATCGATCGCTGTTGCCACCGCCTGACGAACCTCGGGTTTCGCGAGATCGCCCTGCGCACGCATGTACAGCCCGAGAACATTCCGGAACCGAACTTCGTCGACGTCGAACGCTCCGGACTGTCCCAGTCCCTGAGCTTCGACCACCTCGTTGGCGGAGCTGACCCACGTCAAGTCCGTTGCGCCCGTCTTGATGCCGTTCATTCGGGTGCTCGCGTCCGAGATCGCCTCGTATTCGATCGCCTGGACCTTGCCCGCCTCGGGATCCCAGTTCGTCCCCTCCGCGCGGGTCAGCGACAGCGACTCTTCCGGAATGTACTCGCGGACGAGGAATGCGCCCGAGCCGCTCGTGCCGGGATCGTTGCGTAGGTCCGCTCCGGATTCGATCGCCCTCGGGCTGACCATCATTCCCACGTTCGTGGTGAACACACCCGGCAGTTCCACCCCGGTCCCCGGCACGAGCATCAGACGAACCGTGTGGTCATCCACTGCTTCGACGCCCGTGATATCACTCAGAGCAGCGGTGACTGTACTGCCTTCCATGGTCTTTCCGCGATCGATGTTCGCAGCCACTGCAGCGGCATCGAAGGGTGTGCCGTCGTGGAAGGTGACGTCCTTGCGCAGCCTCAGTTCGAGATAGGTGCCGTCCGGTGCGAATTCCCAGGATTCCGCAAGCGCGGGCTTAAGTGCGCCGTCACCGTCGACCACCGTCAAACGGTCGAACACCGGTGTGATGTAACCCCATCCGCCGTAGCTGGTCTGCAGATACGGGTCGAGATTGCGTGTAGGTGCACTTGCGGTGACACGCAGGACGGCAGCGCTGTCGAGCTCACCCGTGGGCCCGCCGGCCGTCGTCGAGGACACACCCCCGCCGCCACACGCCACCAGCGCCAGGGAGCCCACGGCAGAGACAGCCATCAAGCGTGACTTACGAACAGTTGTTCCTCATATTGTGTCCTCTCAGATACCCGCGAACCAGTGATCGAGCACAGGAACTCTCTGCACGGAAGGAGCGGGGAGGGCGAGTCACTCGACCGACGAGCGGAATCCTCGGACTCGAAACCCAAGCAGCACAGACCATCCAGCGAACCCGTTCGCTGTGATGACTGTAACACCGATCACTTGCTTGGCAAGAGATCACACCGCCGTCGTGTCGGCGCCCGGCCGCATCCCACGAGCGCAGGCATCGGCCCGGCGGGCAGCACTGAGCGGACACGCAGACCAGGCCTGCGCATCCGCCAATACTGTGTATTTTCAGTTGCTTTCGATGACCGTCCAACGCGGCAACTCTGCCCGGACATCGACCTGCTTGACCTTGCCCGTCGCATTGCGCGGCAAGTCCTCGGTCCGGAAGATCCACCGCGTCGGCACCTTGTAGCGAGCGATACGTTCGGCAACGAAGCCGGAGACTTCCGATTCCGTCAATCCCTCACCCGGAGACACGACGACCACCGCGCAGACCTCCTCGCCGTACTCGTCGTGATCGACTCCGAGAACAATGCACTCACGCACCGCCGGGTGCTCCCCGAGAACCGCCTCGACCTCTGCCGGATAGACGTTCTCGCCGCCGCGGAGAATCAGATCCGAACGCCGACTGCTGATTCGGAGGTATCCATCCTCCATCGTGCCGAGGTCGCCGGTGCGCATCCAACCGGACTCGTCGATAGCTGCGGCCGTCGCCTCCGGATTGTTCCAGTAGCCGAGCATGATCAGTGGGCCACGCAAGTAGATTTCGCCCTCGACGCCGTCCTCGACCGGATCTCCGGCCTCGTCCCGGATCTCGACACGAGTCGTGAGCACCGGCCGTCCGACGGTATCGGGACGCCCGGCAAGATCGGCCACCGTCGCCAGCGTTGCGGCAGAGGAGGATTCGGTCAGTCCATAACTGGTACCGAGCGACCGTTCCGCCGCCGGAAGGATTTCCCGCAGCCGCGCTCTGAACGCTTCCGAGGACGGTGCGGAGCTGATCGAGACAGCGCGCAGCGACGACAGATCGTAACGGGAGAGATCGCCGTGCTCGAGCAGCCGGGTCAACATCGTCGGTACCGCGCCCCAGTTGGTGAGACGTTCCCGCTCGATCAGCCGCAACACACACTCGATATCGAATCGGCCGGTGCTGATCACCGCGGTGTCACCGAACGCAAGGCGCGGTACCGCCAGATTATGCAGTGCCGCAATGTGGAACAGCGGTGTAGCGAGCAGGAACCGGCGCGCATTCGGCGCCTGGCCGAGTTCGGCCGCAAGCGCATCGTTGAATCGATGGAAGTCGACGGCCGCAACCATGTTCCGGTGCGAGTGAGTGGCACCCTTGGCGCGGCCCGTGGTTCCGCTGGTGAACAGGATGACCGCGGGATCGTCCTCGTCGATCTGCACCTCGGGTAGATCCGCACCGGGGTGGGCAGACCCCATTACCGGCACGTCGTCTTCGATCGAGAGCACTGCAGCATCGACGGAACCCAGCAAGTCCCGTCTCCGGCGGTCGGCAATGACCACCTTCGGAGCGGCCAGTTCCATGCCGTATCGGATCTCCCGGGCGGACCACAGCGAGTTCATTCCCACCGTGATTGCGCCGAGCGCCGTCGCAGCCCAGAAGGACATGATCCATTCGGCATTGTTGGCGGAGAGAATCGCCACCCGGTCGCCCTGTTCCACGCCGTATCGCGTCCGCAACTCGTATGCGAGCGACGCGACACGCGCCAGATGTTCGGTGAAGGTCAACCTGAGGTCGCCGCAGACCAGGTATTCGGCATCGCCGTAGCGCGCGGACTCCGCGAGCAGCGCGTTCAGCGACCGGTGCCTGTTGCGGAGCACCGGCATCGTGATTCCACGGACCTGCTCGTCGACGATCTCGAAGGGCGTGTCCCGCGCCGTCAGTCGCGCGATGGCGTCCGCGCGCACGTCGGACACACCATGAAGATCGGGCATCCACTACTCCTTCCCTGGCGGAGCACTGGATCCGGCCAGGCACAGCCGAGCATCTGAGGATTGTGCGGACACCGTCGATGTCCGCAACGTCTCCTTGATACCGAGAGAAGAGGGCCTTTGTGTCGCAAGTCTCACTGATCGGCACCCGGCGCGGGGTCGATGCCCTGAAGGGACGCTCATCGCCTCACGCGTACTCCGCAAGCACCAGCCGCGTCACATCCTGGACGTTTCGCAATGCCTCCGGAAACGCGATTCTTCCGGTGGTCCACAAGATCAATGAGTTGAGCATCGTGCTGCCGATCGCAAGCGAGGCGAGCCGAGCACGTTCGGCGGGAACACCGTCCATCAGCTCGAACAAGGCTGTGCGGTTGGCAGCAGAACGCTCGTCGAGCGTGTCCCGGACATAGGGATCGCCGGAGGTCTGCAGCTCGACCTCGAGTCGCGCGAAGTGGGGACCTCGCTGAAATGCTTCATCTGCCGTGTGTAGAGGTCGATCACGCGGTCGAGGACGGAGCCGTGGGCTCGGCTCCCCCTCGACTCGCGTTCCGCCGCGAGCCGGTCGGCGAGGATATCGTTCCAGGCGACCATCGCGGCAGCGAGGAGGTGTTGCTTGGCCGGGAAATATCGGTACAGAGTGCCCATCGCCACCCCGGAACGCTCCGAGACCTCACGCATCTGGATGCCGTCCGGACCGGTCTCGGCGAGCATCTCGATCACCGCGGTGGTGAGCTGACGCCGACGCGACGCTGCCCGTCGGTCATGTCGTCGGGGCTCATCGGCACGGCCAAGGAGTCGGTCACGACGGCATTCTAGTTGCCTCGTCGCCCTGCACCGCCGAGGACGGAGCAAGATGGCCGCCTAGAACCTCGTGCAGTTCCTCCTGCTCCCACCGCGACGCCGACGTCAGGTGGGTCTGCACCGTGGGGGCCGACATCACATCGATCCGGTCGCCGTACACCACCAGGACCTGCCCGGTGATCTGCTCGGCCGCAGGTGATGCGAGGTAGACGACAAGCGGGGTCACATGTTCGACCGACAGTGGGTCGTCTCCGGACAGCGGCTCGGGGTCGAACACGCCGTCGGTCATCGCGGTCCGGGCACGGGGGCACAGTGCGTTGACGCGCACACCGAACCGTCCGCAGCCTCGCGCCGTCGACATCGTGAGCGCGACGACCCCCGCCTTCGACGCCGCATAGTTCGCTGCGCCGGGCGGGCCCGTCGCGTATGCCTCCGATGACGTGTTCACGATTCGGGCATATACCGGATTCCCGGTCTCCTCGGCACGACGCCGCCAATGGTGGGTCGCGGCGCGGGTGGTGAGAAACGTGCCGCGCAGATTTACGCGGACGACATCGTCCCATTCTTCCGCAGACATGTTGAACACCATGCGGTCCCGGATGATTCCGGCGTTGTTCACGAGAATGTCGAGTCCGCCGAACTCGGCCACCGCAAGTGCGACGAGCCGGTCTGCGGTGGCCTGTTCGCCGATATCACCGACGTACGTCACCACGCGTCCACCCGCATCGCGGATCTCGGCCGCGACATCGTCGATCCGCGCGCTCCGCGCGTTGATCACCAGATCGGCGCCCGCGGCGGAGAGCGCGAGGG
>BBEG01000007.1 GCA_001312645.1 Rhodococcus sp. JCM 9791 | reverse complement strand
CGAAGCGGTCGCCGATGTACCCCGCGAGCGGCATCGCCGCCGCGAAGGTGAGGAGGAATGCGACGGCGAGCAGTGCACCGTCTTCCAGTGACGCATCGAAATCCGAAAGTATCTGGACAAGCGGAACATTGATGATGTTGTTGCTCAAAGTTCCGACGAGCGTGCCGGCGAGGAGCGCGGACAGCGCCAGCGGGGTGCCGGTACCGGACGCGTTCGGAGACGCGGCGGGCACGTGTGTGGAGGTGGTCATCGAGCTCCTGGGCCAGTCGAACTGCACGGCACTGTGCGAGCCGTCGTCCTACTTTCCCACCCCCACCGGGCACGTGCATCAGCGTCACCAGGCAAAAGGCACATGCTCGGAGCGTCAAATGTGGACACTGTGCACAGTGGGCCGTGGGAAACCTCAGCTGCGCGTGTGTCGACACATGTTCGTAGCAATTTGTCACATATGCGCGACCCGATGACACGGAATCGCAAAAGTGGAACACACTGCACACGTAACGTCCTGGGCACTGTGCATGGTTCTCGTTGACCAAGCATGGAGGAACGCGGAAAGTTCCACCAACAGCCCCCGCTCCGCTCTCCTGTTGAAGGACATGCCTTGGACGTACAACTCACCGCCGCCCACTGGGTCTACCTGGTCGGCATACTCGTCATCTTGGCCACCATGGCGCTACGAAAGAACATCGTCGTTCCCGCCGTCATCGCAACGTTCCTGACCGCACTGGTGTTCTCCGGCAGTATCGTCACCGGACTGTCCGCCATCTTCAACGCCAGCCTCGTGGCTGCGAAGGAACTGTTCAACATCTTCCTCATCATTGCGATGGTCACCGCGATGCTCGGCGCGCTACGCCAGCTCGGCGCCGACAGAATGATGGTCGCGCCGTTCCGCCGTGTCATGCGTGCCGGAACCAGCAGTTTCCTGGTCCTCGCTGCCGTCACCTATGTGATATCGCTGTTCTTCTGGCCGACTCCCGCCGTCCCGCTGGTCGGCGCGGTACTCATTCCCGTGGCGATCCGGGCGGGCCTGTCTCCGCTGTCGGTGGGCATGGTCATCGCGATCTGCGGACAGGGGATGGCGCTGTCTGCGGACTACATCATCAAGGTCGCACCAGGCATCTCCGCGTCCGCGGCAGGGGTCGACCCCGATGCGGTGGCCGACAAAGCGCTCGTGCTGTCGCTCATCGTCGGTGGCACCGCCCTCGTGCTCACCTACCTGATGCAGAAGAAGACCTGGCGTACGCCGTCTCCAGAGCTGCTCATCGAGTGGGAAGCCGAGGCCGATCGGGGAATCGGCGAATCACGTTCCGGTGGTGATGATCATTCGGGTGGGGGCGGAGGATCGAAGCCGGTGTCGACGGGGCCCACCGGCGGCGGAACGTCGGCGACCGCAGCGACTGCGGTGCTCGCCCCGGCGGCGAGCCCGTTCCCGGATGAGATTGTCGAGTCGGAGAAGGAACGTCGCGGCACCGCAAAAGCTTTCGCGATGCTTGTACCTCTTGCATACCTCGCGTTCATCGTCTATTTGATGCTGGGAAAGTTCACCGAGGTCGTGCCGCCGCTGCAGGGTGGCGACGCCGCCGCCATCGTGGGTGGCATTGCGGCACTGGTCTTGTTCGCTGCTGCGGCATCGACCGATGGGGGTGGCTTCCTCGAGACGACTTCGGACCACCTGGTCGACGGACTGGTGTTCGCGTTCAAGGCCATGGGCGTTGTGCTGCCCATCGCCGGGTTCTTCTTCATCGGCAATGCCGACTTCGCCGGTGCGATTCTCGGTGTTCCGGACAGCGCCACTGCACCTGCGATCCTGTTCGATCTCGTGACCGCAGTGCAGACACACCTGCCACAGAACGCGTTCGTCACGTCGTTCGGGATCCTGCTCATCGGCCTGGTGGCGGGGTTGGACGGCTCCGGGTTCAGTGGCCTGCCGCTCACGGGTGCGTTGTCGGGTGCGCTCGGTCCCGCAGTCGACGTCGACCCGGCGACGCTCGCCGCGATCGGGCAGATGGGCAACATCTGGTCGGGCGGCGGTGTGATCATCGCGTGGTCGTCGCTCGTCGCGGTCGCGGGGTTCGCTCGGGTACCCGTCCTCGATCTCGCTCGGAAGTGTTTCATCCCGGTGATGGCCGGACTTGTTCTGTCGACCATCTTTGCGGTGCTCGTGTTCTAGACGTAGTCGGCAGACGAAACAGCAACGCACCCAACGGTGCGTTGCTGTTTCGTACTAGCGCAACGACGTGCCGGGTGATTGCCGCTACGCGCTGTGTCGTCGAACGTGGTTCTCGTGGTGGCCGGTCCGGCTGGCGATCGACCGTCCGAGGCGGCTGTGGGCGGCGGAGGTTGAGCCATTGCGCCGGTCCCAGCTGTCGTGATCGGCCAACACCATTTCCACAACGTCGTACCCGAGATCGCCGAACTGCTCGATCAGCTCCGGCAGTACCAGGAAGTCGTCCTTGCCGTTGGCGCCGTAGGTTTTGGCGGTTCCTGGTCGGGTATTTCGCGGCGCCAGTACGGCTCACCGATCAACATCAGGCCGCCGGGACGGAGAGATTCTTGCTCAGCAGCTCGACGGTGCCGGCTACGCCGCCTCCGATCCAGGTAGCACCCACCCACGCGGCGAGATCGACCGGATTGCCTGCTACGAAACCTGAGGCATCGGAGTGCACGAAGTCGACCTGATCGGTGACGCCGAGTTCAGCGGCACGGACGCGGGCTTGCTCGGTGAACGCCAGTGCTGATGTCCACCCCAGTTCCGGGGATGTGGTGGTCACGGGCCCACGTGCAAAGTATTTTCGCCGGACCCGCTGGCGAGCTCGAGCACGCGCGTCCCGGGCGCAGGTGCAGTGCCTGCCCAGGGCGCCGAGCTTGCCCGAGGTGAACGGGTTGTGGATGCGGTGGCTACTTTCGCGAATGGTGAAGACGCGTGGAAGATCCACGAGAGGTACTCCTTGGGCTTGATTCAGTCGTTGTATTTGCGGAGGGCAGTCGACCGGAGTCGGCTGCCCTTGTTCAGACTGTCATCAAATACACCACGTTCGGACGCATGGATCTTCAACCGAGGAAAGTAACCTTCCGGGCTGGACGTTTCCATCGAGTTAGCTGGGAGGTAGCTGACCGGCAGCGTGATCGTCCGGCCGGATTTGCGACCGGTGTACGTGATCGGGGCGATGTAGCTGCGGATACGGCTGCCGATGACAGGTAGTCCGGACGCTGCCATGATGATGGAGTTGAAGGGACCCGCTAGGCGCAGGACCGAACCACTGAGTGTTATTTTCCTCCTGCGGCCACCGTACTGGATGGGTCCACATCCGCCGGTGCGTGCGGATAGGAACGACATCGATTCTTGGTGGAGTATTCGTCGCTGGGCGGGCAATAATCCACCAAGAGCGGCGCCTCGCGCTATGACGCCTCGAATCTCGCTTCGACGTCGGCACTGAGCGTGATGCGGTTGGGTTCGAGGGCCAACCCGGTCCTTGCCCGACTGGTTGTGGTGGCAGCGACCTATACGGTGCTGGGGGTGGGAATCGGTGCATTGGTCCGCAACCAGCTCGTGGCTGTCGGGATCGTGCTCGGGTACTTCTATTTCCTCGAGCCGGTGCTCATGATCCTTCCGGCTCAACACTCTCTACCCGTTCCTGCTGGGAGGCGCGACCGCGGCGTTGACGGACTTCACCTTCCTCGCCGACACCGTGACGGAGGAGATATCGCTGGGTGGTCCGATACTGCCTTCGCCGCTCCTCGGGGCGCTTGTTCTCACCGTCTACGCAGTGGGCGCCGCCGCGGTGGTCGTGACGGCACCCCTGAGGCGCGATCTCCGATAGTTCTCGGATAGCGCGTCGGTGCGTCACGGTGCTCGTGCGCCGGTCAGGCGAAGCCGTCCTTTCGAATTCGTGCGTGCACACCTTTCACAACATCGACCACTTGCGAGATGTTGAAATCGGTAGCGGCAGAGAGATAGGCGTAAGCATGGCGGGGGTCCATGCCGTAGCGAGCTTCGAGCAACCCGATTGCTGCGCGGACGCAATTCTGCATGGCGATGTCGAGGTCTTCGTCCAGGCCTGTGGGGACGAGGTACTCGGAGGTTTCCGCGATGGGCCCGATCAGTGCGCCGAACGCTTCCAGTGCTTCTTCGCGGGGGATGACGTCGAACCGGATCGTCGCGCGGAGGGACGCTTCGAGGGCGGTGAGTGAGACCTCACCGTCGCCTTGCGCGAAGTGCGGGTCGCCGATGTAGGCGAGGGCTCCCCGGACCTGGATGGGAGGTAGAGCGTCGCCCCCGCGGTGAGCAGGTTGATGTCGATGTTGCTCCGTGGGTGCCGGGCGGCACCGAATGCGGACGGACGTCGGCATCGACCGCGACGCCCATGATTCCGAGGAACGGGGCAATCGGGAACGACGCAGTGCGAGTGTCACCGGGACCGAAGGACATTCGCGCCCTGGTCGGGTCGATCTCGTCGAGCGACGCGAACACACTGAACACGTCGGCTCCATGCGGGTATTCCTGCGGCAGTGCGCCTTTGCCGTGCCGGTTGGACACCACGCCGTACGGCACGCGTGGAAGCGCTTCCACGACCGTCATCGCGAGTACGTCACCCGGATGCGCGCTGCGAATCTCGATCGGCCCTGTCACGACGTGCGGACCGTCAGCGCCCATCGCTCGCGGATATTCGCTCGCTGCCAATGCGATGGCATCGCTGAGCACCTCGTCGACGCCGTGCGAGCCGAAGAACGATTTGGGGTCGCGTCCCTGGTCTTCGAGGATGCCCTCGTGACTGATCGTGTCGATCGTGACCTCGCTGCCCGCATCGATCGACAGCACGGGCGAGTCTGCTCGTGAGGAGAGGCGACCCCACAGGAGGTGGTCGAGGGTGGAGGGGAGATACAGGTCGGAGCGGATCGGCCCCTCGCCGGGATCGAGCATGCCGGAATTGAGCACGGGGTGTCGCTTTCTCGAAGGTCTACGGACGAACCGGGTTGAAGGCGTGCTGCCGGGTGCGGATCTCCACGGCTGCCTGGCGGGCGAGTGGGTCGGAGCACCGCATCCCGTCGCTGACCTGCACACCGCCGACGTAGACGCCGCGGAGGTTCCGCAGACCGCACGCGAGGACATATGCGTCGACGGGGTTCCACAGGGGACCGACATCGGGGGCTGTGGGATCGACGAGCACGAAGTCTCCGAACTTGCCGGGGGTGAGGCTGCCGACCCGGTCGTCGACGCCGATGATGCGCGCGGCGCCCAGCGTCTGCATTTCCAGCACGCGGCGAATCTCGATGGCCTGAGCATCGCGGCGATCTGCGCGCACGCTATAGGCGGCGATGCGCATGTTCTGCCATGGGTCGGCGAGGTCGGAACACGCTTGATCGTCCAAGCCGAGGCCGACGTCGATTCCGGCTGCGAGGATCTCGGGAATCGGCGCGACGCCCGAGCCGAGTCGCCCATTGGCGGTGGCCTGCCAGCTCATGCGGGCACCGGCCCGCGCGGTGCGCTCGATGACCGAGGCCGTGGCCTGGACGAAATGCCCGAAGATGAAGTCCGGCCCGAGTGCCCCGGCCTCTTCGTACCAAGAGAACTTGGTGAGCTGATGGTCGAGAGCTTCGGCGGTTTCGAGAAAATGCGCTTGGTTGATGATCCCGAACTCGCGCATCAGGGTCACTTCGTGGTCGGCGGCATCCCGTGTTCCGGCCCACTGCACACCACCTGTCACAGCGGCGCCGAGCGCGATCCGTGGATCGAGGCCCACGAGGTGGTCGACCGTGGGACGGAACCGCTCGAGGATTTCGTCGGCTGTTCCGATGTCGGAATCGGGGCGGGTCGCGTTGATGAAACGGATCCCGGCATCGTGCTTGGCGTCGATCTGTCGCAGGATGTAGTCGACCGGCCGCAAGGACGCGGGGTCGGGAGTGGACCGCTCTCCGTCGACCATGTCCGCCCACGGTTCCCGAGGATCGGTGAAGTCGAAGGCTGTGGTCACTCCGGCATTGAGGAAGTCGAAGGCACCGTGCGTCGTGGCCCAGTAAATGTCGTCGGGTGTGGCATCGCGGGTGGCACCCATGGAGGCGCTGGCCCAGCCGTACAGCGAGTCGTCGCTGGCCAGACCCCGCAGGCCGCTGGTGAACAGGTGACTGTGCGACGAGACGAAGCCGGGCGCGACGATGTGGCCGCCGGAGTCGAGGCGTTCGACTTCGGGGTCCACGGCGGGTGGGATGCCGGAGCCAGATCGGTGACGACACCGTCCTCGATCAGTATCCAGCCGTTCTCGATGTAATCAGGCTGGTCGGTGTCGACGGGGATCAGGAGTGCATTGGTGACGAGGAGCGATGCGCTGCGAGCGATCATTGCGCCTCCTTCTCGAGTACAGTCGCCACCTCGTGCCAGTCGGCGGTGAAGCCGAAACACTGGCGAGTGTTGTACAACGTTGCGTCCAGGCAGTATTCGGGGGAGGAGGTGGTCGATGCGCCCTCGACCAGGACGACGTTGTAGCCGAGACTCGCGGCGTCGGTGAGGGTCGCGAGGACGCACTGGTCGACATTCACGCCGGCGAAGAACAGGGTGTCGATGCCGTGCAGCCGGAGCACGCTGTCGAGTTCGGTGTCGAAGAAGCCGCTCATGCGGTACTTGTCGACGCAGATGTCTCCTTCGCCGATGGTCAGTTCGTCGACCACCGCGGCACCCCAGCTCCCGCGGGTCAACACCGCAACGCTGTGTCCCGCCGTGTCGCCGATGCCTCCGCCGGATCCGTCGCCGTCGTAGACATGCACGACGCCCGCGGGAAGATTAGCGAGATCGAGGCGGTTACCCCAATTGACCCAGACGACCGGCATGCCCACCACGCGGGCCGTATCCGTGAGGGCTGCGCACGGCGCGATTGCGGAGCGTGGCCCATTCACGTCGACGCCGATGCTTCCGAGCCAACCGTTCTCGTGGCAGAAGTCGTTCTGCATGTCGATGACGACGAGCGCTGCGCGGGTGATGTCGACGGTGATGGACTGGGGGAGTGCGGGCAGGTCCACGCGTCGGGGTGCCGGTGGAGTGGGGTGCAGGTCGACATGATCGGTGGTGCGGATCCAGGTTTGCCGGTGGGCCATCAGTGTCCTCGGAGTGCGGAACGGGCGGGCGGGAACGCGAAGGTGCTGATCTCGGCGAAAGCTTGGCGAGCTGCGCGACCTGGAATTCGATGACGGCCCTGCCGATTTCGGCCGAGGCGTGGCGGGCATCTCCGATGACTCCGTTGCCGGGGGAGATATCATCGGTGATCCAGGCGGGCGAGATGCCGTTCTCGATGGTGAGCAGTGGTGACGTGTCGAAGAGTTCGTGTGCTTCGTGGCCGCCGGCGACTGCGGCACTCATGTCCACAAGTTCGGGAGCGACGTGCAGCATCATGCTCGTCTCGAGCTCGCCCGCGTGGATTCCCCATTCTGCGTCGGACACGACGACGCCGTCGGGCTCCCCGAGCTGGCCGGGCATCACGTTCACCACGTGCAGACCGAATTCGATGTGGATCTCCCGCGCGACCATCGACAGGAGATGCGTCTGTCCACCGTGTCCGTTGACGAACACGAGCCGAGTGAAGCCGGATGCCCGTACCGACCGTGCTACGTCGCGGCACACCGCGAGAAGCGTTGTGGTGTCGAGTGACACGGTGCCGGTCCATCCGAGATGCTCGTTCGATGTGCCGTACGACAGGGTCGGAAGAACCCACGCGGGCGCGGTGCTCTGCGTTGCTGCGTGGCGGGCAATGTACTCCGCGAGCAGCGAGTCGGTGGCAACCGGCAGGTGGGGGCCGTGCTGTTCGACGGCACCGATCGGCTGCACGCACACGGTGGTGTCGTGGTCGAGCTCGGCGATTCGAGTGGTCGAAAGATGGGAGAGAAGGATCTGTTTCGTCACGCGGTGACCTGCGGGAGGTATCGGGCAAAGAGTGCTGCTTTGTCTTCGTCGTCGAGGGTCGTGGGTGTGCCGGCTGCTACGAGGTGTTCGAATCCGTGCGGCATGGACCCTTCGTTGTCGACCGTCATGATCGTCACCGTATAAAGTCGTTCTGTCGCAGAGGTATTGCGGATCTTGTGCACCGATCCCTTGGTGAGGATGAGGACATCGCCCTGCCGCAAAGGGGTGGTGTGCTCGTCGCTCGTCGCTTCGGCTTCGCCGGACAGCACGATGAAGATCTCCACCGAGTCGGGGTGGGAATTGTCGGGCTGCGCACCGCCCGGCTCCCAGACCTCGAAGAACACACTTGTCGGTGACCCGTCGCTCGGCCCCGCCAGCGGGATGAGTTTGACCGCGTCCGTTGGCGAAATGAGGCGTGCCGTCAAGTCTTCGATGTTCTTCACGGTGGGGGCGTCTGCCACGATGATCTCCTTTTCGAGGGTTGCTGACGCGGATACTCCGATCGCGCCGCAACGCAACCGTATACATGGACATCGGTGTCTGACGACGATGTAAATGACTCGTAACACGAGGTTTACTCCCCGGAGAGAATTGTGGGCGCCGTCACCTGATTCGGTCGAGGGCGAGTCTGACACTGAATCCGAAAAGCCCTCCTGCTCAGGGAATTAACACACGACATCCGGGCGTAATGCGAGCGAGAAGATCGCGTTACGACGTGGTTTTACGATCGCTTCAGCCGAAAGGTTCAGTGGCGCTTTCAGGTGCCGTTCCATTGAGGAGAATTGCGTGTTCAATCGAAAGACCCGGGAACGTGCTGTGACAGCCACCGTCCTTGCCTCCGTCCTTGCTCTGTCTGCATGCTCGACCGACTCGGCGGCAGATACCCCTTCCAACAGCGGCCTGACCGACGTGACAGTGGTACTCGGCTGGTACCCGAATGCCGAAAGCGGCGGATTCTATGCGGCGCAGCAGCTCGGCTACTTCGAGGAAGCCGGCCTGAATGTGACGATCGAACCGGGCGGCCCGCAGGTGTCGGGTACCCAGCTCGTCGCATCGGGGCGCGCCGACTTCGGCATCACCGGTAGCGGCGCCAACGAGATCGTTCAGGCCCAGGACGAGGGCATCCCGCTCCAGGCAGTCAACGCGATCATTCAGAAGAGCATCACCGGAATGATGGTTCACGCGGATTCCGGAATCGACACCTTCGAGGACACCGACGGTATGTCCTGGGTCAACTCCGCGGGCGTCCTCGGACCGGAGTGGGTCAAGCAGGAATACGGCATCGACTTCCAGCAGATGCAGTACACCGGCAGCCTCGCCAACTTCATTCGCGACGACACGCTGGTGCAGCAGGGAATCGCGGTCAACGAACCGTACGTCGCCCACAAGGAAGGTGATCTTGCGGTCACGTTCCTTCCGTTCGCCGATACCGGTTTCAACCCCTACAACACCGTCACGTACGTCACCGACGACTACCTCGAGGGCAACCGCGACGTGGTCGAGGCCTTCGTCGAGGCCAGCAACAAAGGCTGGCGTGACTACATGGGCGACATCGACGTCGCTCAGCAGATCAACGACTACCTGATAAACGAGGTCGACAAGGAGCTCGCAGCCGACCTGCTGTGGTTCGAGTGGGACGCACAGCGCGACTACGTCCTCACCGCCGAAGGCGAAGCCACGATCGGCGCGATGACCGAGGAGCGGTGGGCCACGCTCATCGAGCAGATGAAGAAGCTCGGGGTTCTGAAGACGGACGATCTGACCGTCGCCGACATCGCAGACCTCACCATTACCCCAGATATCGCCCCGCTCGAAACCCGCCCCGATGCACCCGAAGGCACGTACGAGCACATCGACTTCTGACCGGTCGGCGGACGGAACACCGTCCCTGCCGTCCGAACCTCGAGGAGTAGGAATGACCACCGTTATGGACCGAGAGACCGAACTGGCAACGCCACCCATGTTGGAGTTTCGCGGCGTCGAGAAGATCTTCCGCAACGGCTATCACGCCATCACGCCACTCGATCTGAGTATCGCGAAGGGAGAGATCGTCTCGATCGTGGGCCCGTCCGGCTGCGGTAAGACCACCGTCCTGCGGATGGCGGCCGGTCTCGCCGAGGTCAGTAGCGGTGAGCTGGTCCGACGTGCGAGCGAACAGGCATACGTCTTCCAGGATCCGACGCTGCTGGCGTGGCGCACAGTCCAGAGCAACGTCGAACTCGTCGCCAAGCTGAAGAAGATGCCGAAGGTGGAACGTCGCACTGCGGCTGCAGCCGCGCTCGAGACTGTGGGGCTCACTCCCTTCGCGTCGGCGTTGCCACGGCAGCTGTCCGGCGGCATGAAGATGCGCGTTTCCCTGGCCCGCGCAATCACGAGCTCACCCGAGATCATGTTCTTCGACGAACCGTTCGCCGCGCTCGACGAGTTCACTCGCGCAAAGATGTCGGAGGTCGTACTGGATCTGTGGCGTCTGCAGCAGTTCAGTGCGCTGTTCATCACCCACTCCATTCAGGAAGCCGTCAACATCGCGCACCGTGTGGTGGTGATGGCTGCCAGGCCGGGACGTATCGATCGCGTGATCGACTCTCCGAGCCCGCCGACGCAGGACGGCTCCGCCCGGGACACCGCTGCGCTCGACGATCTCACCCAAGAAATTTCCGGCCTGCTCGCATTCGACCACTGAGGAGCGACGGATGTCTCAGACACTGCAGTCACCCATCGACACGAACATCGTCCCCGACGTCGGACCCGCGGCGGCGGAGCCTGCACGGCCGAAACAGCGGAAGGATCTGGGTCGCAAAGTTGTGATTCCGGTTGCCTTCGCGGTCCTTGCCCTCGTCCTGTGGCAAACAGCGGTGGTCTTCACCGGGGTTCCTACCTATTTGGTGCCGTCGCCGATGGACGTGGTCACCGCCCTGATCGAACGCGCGCCCGACCTCGTCGAACCGACCCTGGTCACCATGCAGGAGGCGTACCTCGGATTCCTGCTGGCCGTGGTCAGCGGCTTCGCCACAGCCCTTGTCATGGCGCGCTGGAAGACCGCAGAACTCGGAGTCTATCCGTATCTCGTTATTCTGCAGACGATTCCGATCATTGCCGTCGCACCCATTCTCGTGGTGTGGTTCGGAGCCGGCATCGCAACCAACACGCTCGTCGCGGCGATGCTGGCGGTGTTCCCGGTCGCGGCCAATACGCTGCAAGGCCTGAAATCCACCGATCGCAACCTCGTTCAGCTCTACCGCATGGCCGGTGCCGCGCCGCGCGTGCAGTTGTTCTCACTGCGTGTCCCGCATGCGCTACCCGAGATCATGACGGGCCTCAAGGTTGCGGCCAGCTCGGCGGCGATCGGCGCAATCGTCGGTGAGTTCGCGGCCGGAATCGGTGGCGGCGCCGGAGGGCTCGGTTACGCAATCACCCACTACGCCAATCAGCTCCGCACACCTGAGCTGTTCGCCGCGGTCGTGCTGGCGAGTGTCGTGGCACTGATTCTGTTCGGCATCGTCAGCTTCTTCGAATGGTTGGTGCTGCACCGCTGGCACGAGTCGGCGGTGCCCGATGACGAGTAAGCACTGACGAGTTCACAAGACCGAGAGGCTCGGCCGGGATCCCCGGCCGAGCCTCATGTCATTTCGATGGGACACGAACGAAGCCGCGACCTCGTCGAGGTCGCGGCTTCTGCTCGTACTCGGTTGTGGAGTGGGGTGATCAGGCGAGTGCGGCCGCAGGGTTGCGGACCGTAATCTCGGCGAACACCTGGTCGGTGACACCACGCGCGGAGCCGGGGGCGTATGCCGTGCAGCAGATGCCGGAGTCCCCACCCTCCGTATCGCGTGAACTGCGGCTTCATTGCGATGTCGTGGCTCACGAGCACGCGGTCGCTGAAGCCTCATCGAGCAGCCGGATCAGCAGGTCGATCCGGTGATGATCGAACGCGCGATCGGGATACTCGTCTCCTCGACGCGCAGACATCGCCCACTGCTCCATCCCGAACGTGTCGAGCTCGACCCAACACCCGCGGCGAGCGAGCTCGAGTGCGAACTCCGGCTCCGGACGCTCGTCGCAGTGGCTGACGATGAGCTTGCGCGGGTCGACACCCATATCGAGGATCTCGTCGACCAGGGGGAGCGTGGCGAGCGGGTCCGGGAAGATCGTCCGATGCAGATTCAGGGCGAGCCCCGACTCCATCTGGGCCATCGCTGCGCCGCACACCACCTTACGTTCCTCGGAGGTGGGTGGATTGCCGGTGCCGATCTCACCGATGATGCCCGGACGGACACCGGTATTGCCCACGCCGAACTCGATCTCGTGGAGCAGGACGTCCCGTACGACCTCGGCGGACGAATGCCGGACGTACGGCGAATGCGAATGCTCTACGTACTCGCCACACCCCATGATCACCGTGGCACCGGTGAGCTCCGACAGCGCTTTCAGCGCCGCAGGATCGCGTCCGAATCCGGGGATGCCGAGGTCGACGACCGTGCCGCCACCGGCACCGAGATACGTCTCGAGTTCTTCCCTGGCGACGTCGAGATCGAGCTGCTGCATCGCGGAGCGGAACGAGAACGGCTCGAGCTGGACTTCGCCGTGCAGCGTCGCAGAGTACGGCTGGGTGTAATGCGCGAGGTCGTCCCGGTTCTCGGGGTAGATCCACTGCGAGTGGGCATTGGCGATGAGATGCTCGTGCGGCATGACCACGCCCAGGTCGTCGACGTCGACGGGGCCGGTCACGCTCATGACCCGGCGGCTCATGCGAGAGCTCCGGTCTGGACGGGGATGCCGGCGCGGCGGCGCACCTCGGTGATGAGCTCGGACTGCTCTACCGATGCAGCGAGTGCATTCTGGCGACCGGTGACCGGTGCCAGCAGACAGCCTGAAACTCCTTCGGTCTCGGTGAGTTCGGTAAGCATCTCCGCAGCGATCTCGAGGCCCTCGTCCTGCGGATCCTTGGCTTGGCGTAGGCGCGTCAGCAGCGACTCGGGAATCGAGAACCCGCGCAGGCCGGCGTTGACCTGCCGCGCGATCTGCTCGCTGGGCATGATCGCGATTCCGCCGAGCATGTGGAACGGCCGTTCGTCGGCACGGAGCCGGTTGACCTCGGCGATGAATACGCGCCAGCGAGGGAGCTCGAAAATATGCTGGGAGATGATGAAGTCCGCGCCCGCTCGCACCTTCCGAATGGCCTGACGGGGACGGTCGTCATACGGCGGAGCGAACGGATGCACGACGCACCGAGGAACAGATCCGGTGCCACTTCCACCGCGCGGCCGTTGTCCAGCAGGCCCTCGTTCCGCAGCCGGTCGGCGATGGCCAGGAGGCGGGGACTGTCGAGGTCGAAAACCGGTCGTGCATGAGGAGAATCGCCGACCTCCACGTGATTACCGGTGACGATGAGTGCGTTGCGCACACCCAAGCTTGCCACGCCGAGAAGATCGCCTTGAAGCGCAATCCGATTGCGGTCGCGGCACCCGAACGTCGGCATGACATCGAGGCCCGCGTTACGGAGGTGAGCGGTCGCGGCGATGTTGCCCATGTGGACGTTCGCGCCGGAGTGGTCGGTGATGGAGACGATATCCGCGACACCGGCGACCACCCGGGCCGAATCCACGAATTCCGTTGCGCTGGAGCTGTCTGCGCCGTTCACCTCGGCGATGATCGCGAATCGTCCGCTGTCGAGAGCCTTCTTCAGACGGCTTTCCGACGCGCGGCGGACCGGAGCCTTCTCGACGGGAAGTAACGTTGCTTCGTCGGTCGCGCGAACGGCGTGCTGAGCGGGGTCGAGGAAGCTACAGCCGTGGTCCGGACGAATCTCGCAACCACCATCGGTGAACACACCTCCGCACGGGCCGATGCGCATCGACTTGGGACAGGATTTTATGATAGGCAAGCTAATTGACAATGTTTATCCTAACTTCGGGTGATTGAAATCCAAGGAACTGGAGTGTGAGTGCACCGTGGAGAACACACGGATCGGGCTGGTGGTACCGGCGACCGGTGGCGATGCCGGATGGTTGGACGGGGCGTGGGATGCGTCGAGGGTCTGGAGGGACGTGGGTTTCGACCCCTACGTCGTGGTTGGCGAGCTGGACGAGACCGTTCAAGAATGTGATGTCCTGGTCCTGCATGGAATCCAGTACCTCGACGACGCGCATCGTCTGGCCGACGGGCGGCGTTCGATCATCCTGTCCGACGTGCCCACCGAATACACGGACAACCCCGCGACATTCACCACTCCGCCCGGCGTCACCATGATCGACTGGTGCTGGTGGCTCGGTGCCGAGCATGCGGGACGCGCTGCCGCGCATGAAGTCAGAGGATCCATCGGCTTTGTCGCAGGACCACCCGTGCCGACTCAGCAACGTGCTGCGGCGGGGTTCGTGCGCGGCGTCGCGGCCGTGGACCCGGCTCGCCGCGTCAATGTGCTGTATCTCTCGAGCTTCCTGGCGGCAGACGAAGGTCGATCCACCGGAAGGATTCTGGTGGAGAATCTCGGATGCGAGCTCGTTGCACACTCGGCAGATGCTCCCGGATCAGTCGCCACTGCGGTCGCCCGCGACCTGGGAGCGGCGACGTACGGGTTCCTCACGCCCGTAGGCGACGACACGGCGAGTCTGCGATCGGCGATCACACCGGTTCTCGACAAACTCGTGCGCACCGCAATCGAAGGTGGCACGCTTCCCGATGTGTACACGTGCTCGTGGGATAGCGGTGAGATCAGCCTCGAGCGGTGAGCTGTGCTCGGTCATCGCCACCTTCTTTCACTGGCCGTTAGTGTTGATCAGACGGTAAGACGACGTCGTAACCGATCGATATCCTGACTGTGACGTTCGTGTTGCGCGCGCGAGTAGTTGCGTTCCGTACGTCTAGACTCGGTTCGTCCATGGCGTTGACAGGGGGTTGGAAGTCAATGGAGCACAGCAGAAGCGGCGGGTTTGACGTGGAACTCGAGCGCATCTGGCGCGAGGCCGCGACCACACGCTCTCCGCTTCCGACCGAACTCGAACTGGCGAAGGCTCTCGGTGTGAGCCGGCCGATGGTGCGCGAAGCCTGGTGAAGCTCGAAGGACAGGGCCTGATCGCCCGGCGCGCACACCAAGGCACCTTCGCGAATGTTGCCGCGATGTCGGTGCCCTTCCGCATCGACCAGAGCTATGAACTGACCGAACGACTCGGGAAGGCGGGATACGAGGTCAAGGTCGACGTCCTGCGCGCCGAGTGGTCGGAGTTGATGGATGACGAAGCATACGACCTCGAAGCGGCCCCCGGTGCGCCGTGCTTTCGTGTCCTGAAGCGATGGCTAGCGGATGGTCGACCACTCATTCTCGCCGAGGACGTCGTACCTGCGCGGCGTCGCGACGATATCGAATTCGATGACGAATACTCGATTTTCGAGTCCGTCAAGACACTGCGCGGGATGTCGGTGGAGTGGGAGTCGGCGAAGTTGAGGCCAGTCCTGCCAGATCCGGTGACACAGGAGGTCCTCGCCGTCGGGCCACAGGACCCGCTGTTGACGATCTGCCTCGTCGGTGTCTCACTGCACGGCGAGCGTTTGTACCGGGGCCACGAAACTCATGTCCCCGACGGTCCCGAGTACGGGATGGTGCGCCGCTCGATGCGGCGCACCTGATCCCGATCAGACTCCGAGTTCTTTTCCTACGCGCTGTGCCAGGTCGAGCAGACCTCGATCGGTGCCCGCCGCGCTCACCAGAGACACTCCGAGCGGTGCGTCGTCGGGCGACGGGGCGGGGATCGAGACGGCCGGAAAACCGCTGAGCGACGCAAGAGTTGTGAGACGCAAGGTGGATTGACGGTGCGCATCCACCTCCTCATGGGTTGCGTTGACGCGGGGCGTGGGCGAACCGACGGTGGGCAGCACGAGGTAGCTACCCGCGAGCAGTTCGGTCATCGTCGCCCGGGCGACCCGAATCGTCGCCCACGCGGCGGAAAGCTGCCTTTCGCTCACATCGCGTCCCGCGGCGAACCGGCCCGCGACATCGGCGGAGACGCCCCCGGATGGGCGGTGAGCCATTCGCCGTGCTCAGCCCAGGCTTCATGGGCCTGCACGGTACGGAAGGCCGCAGTCCACTCGGCGAGATCGGGCAGCGGAGGAAGCGGATCGGCGTCGAGCAGCTGAGCTGCATGCTCGACCTTCTCTTGAACGTCGGGATCAGCGACCGCGTTCACGTCGCTGGACCACACTGCGCGTAGCGGTGCTGTCGCAGTGTCCGCGGGCAGGAGAACATCTCCGACGGCGGCGAGGGTCGACGCATCGCGGGTCAGCCACGACACGGTGTCGAACGAGGGGGCGAGAGCGAGAACCCCGTCGGTGCTGACCGATCCGTGTGTGGGTCGGAATCCCCACAGCCCTTGGTAGCTCGACGGGACTCGGATGGAGCCGGCGGTGTCGGTGCCCAGACCGATGCTGGTCCACCCGTTCCGCACAGCGCACGCCGATCCACTCGACGATCCGCCGGGAATGCGGGTAGGTGCGGCCAGGTTCACCGGGGTGCCCCAGTCGGCGTTTTGGCCGGCGAGACCGAAGGCGAATTGGTCGGTGTGCGTGACTCCCGTGACCGACACACCGGCCGCGAGCAGCCGACGAACCGCGTCGGCTGACTCGTCCTGCGGTTCCTGCTCCGCGAGGTACGCCTTGACGCCGCCGGACCGGGCGATGCCCGCTACGGCGAAGAGATCCTTGACCGCGACGGTACCGCCGGACAGCGGCCCCGCGTTCGCACCGGCGACCAGAGGAGCGCCGACGACGCGCCAGATTGTGCCCTCGACGGGCTTGCTCGGCGGCGTCACGTGCGCGGCGTGATCTGCCAACCGCGGTCGGTGCGTCGCCACAACTGTGTCTGGAGCCCTGCAGCGCCGGCACCGGACCGCACTTCGGCGGTGGAGTAGACGAGGTCGTCGGCCAGTACTCGTGTCCACACTCGAGCGATACGACGGGTGGGACGGTCGGGCCGCGCAGCACGAAATTCGCCGATCGCCGTGTATCCCTCGAGGATGGCGTTCGCGTCGGCGCGCAGCGTGTGGTTCGACGGCTCGAACAACTCGTCGAGTTGGGCGACATCGTTTGCGAGGAGAGCCGTGTCGTACTGCCAGAAGGCATCGAGGAAGCCTCGGGGAGCGGGCTATCGGACTGCGGTGTTACATCGTGGGTCACCGGACAATATTTAGCGGAGCAGTATTGCACCCGTGTGTCGTGCGGATGTCACTGAAAATGCGTCCCGATCCATTGGTCGTCGAGTTGAGGAGTGAGGCATTCGCACTGCGCCCGACGATGCCGGCCGCTGTGGCGGTGCTGGCGGCGCTCCAGGTGAGCGCCCGACGGACATTGCGGACACCGGTCGCGGCACGAATCCAACCGAGCGAGATCACGTCGTCAGTTGTGGCCGTCTCCGGAGCTTGCTCGTGGTGAGTAGCTGAGCCGGTCGACATTGGCCAAGATCACCGCTCGCAGTTCGCGCTCCGGCTCGCTCAGTACGCTCCGCCGCGAGACCAGTACGAATTCGAGTTCACCGGCGTCCGGCAGGCGACGACCCGCAGTGCGTACCGGTTCGAGTCCGGACGGCGGAAACCGCTGGGCATGAAGAACAACGCCGAGTCCGGCCAGGGCGGCAGCGCGTAGGCCGTTCAAACTGTCTGCGACGCACGTGATGCGAGCACTGAGCTTCGCGTTGCAGTACGTCGAGTGCGATCTCACGGGTCAAGGACGGCGGGGGATAGGTCACCAGTGGCACCGGACCGGTCGGTTCGAGTACGAAGTCCGGAGCGGCGAGAAATGCCAGTCGATCACGGAAGACCAACTCACCGTGACGTTCGCCCGGTCGGCGCTTTCCGAACATCAGATCGAGTTCGCCGTCCTCGAGTTTCCGATGCAGATCTTCGCTCAGGGCGACGGTGAGTTCGAAATCTATCCGGGGGTGACTGCGCCGGAACTCGGCGAGTATCAAGGGCAGGTCGTGAAGAACCAGGTCCTCGGAGGCTCCGAATCGGAGCCGGCCACTGACTCCCGACTCCTCGAAGTACCGTTGTGCAGTCTCGTGCCGGTCGAGGATCTCGCGCGCGAACCCGACCATGACGCTGCCGTCCGCTGTCAGTTCGACCGAGTGAGTATCCCGAAGGAACAGCCGGCGACCGACTGCGTGTTCGAGCTTGGCGATGTGCTGACTGACCGTCGATTGTCGAAGGTCGAGTCGTCGAGCGGCTGCACTGAAATTCCGATCGCGTTCGACGGCGAGGAAAGTACGCAGATGGATGGGATCGAACACCCTCGCATTCAATCATGTTTCGTGATGACTGTAACCATGGTGATCGTCTATCGCGGATATAGGCCGGTGCTCTAACGTCGAATCATGCTCACGAAGGTCCCCCTCCTGAACCGGCTCGACCCCTTCCTGGTCGGCATTCTCGTCACCGTCGGCGTAGCCGCGCTCCTACCCGCCGACGGCGTGGTCCTGAGCGGATTCAGCTGGGCGTCCAAGATCGCGATCGGACTGCTGTTCTTCCTCTACGGCGCGAAACTGTCGACGACTGAGGCCATCGAAGGACTCAAGCACTGGCGTTTGCACGTGACGATCCTCGTCACGACGTTCATCGTGTTCCCCGTTCTGGTATCGCTGCGAAACTGCTCGTACCGTGGTTCCTCAACGACCCGCTCTATCTCGGAGTGCTGTACCTCTGCGTGCTCCCGTCGACGTGCAATCGGCGATCGCTCTCGTGTCGGTCGCGCGCGGAAACATCCCGGGCGCGATCGTGAGCGCCTCCGCGTCGAGTCTGCTCGGGATCGTTCTCACGCCGTTGCTGGTCGCAGCGCTGATGACCTCTCAGGGCGTGACCATGAGCGCGGGGGCAGTGATCGATATCGTGGCAATGCTGCTCGTCCCGTTCGTGGCGGGGCAGGTGGCTCGCCGCTGGATCGGTACATGGATCAAAGAGCACAGCAGTCCCCTCAAGATCGTCGACCGAGGCTCGATCATGCTCGTCGTGTACGTCGCGTTCAGTCGCGGCATGAACGAAGGAATCTGGTCGAGCATCTCGATCCCTCGATTGCTTGCCCTCGTGGTGACGTGCAGTGTGCTCCTTGCGATCGTCCTTGCGTCCACCTGGTACATGGCGCCTCGACTCGGATTCGCAGCCGAAGATCGCGCGACGATCCTGTTCTGCGGGTCGACCAAGTCGCTTGCGACCGGCTTGCCGATGGCTACAGTGTTGTTCGCGGGTCAGCCGATCGGGCTGATCGTGTTGCCGCTGATGTTGTTCCACCAACTCCAGTTGCTCATCTGCGCTGCGATTGCTGGTCGGCTGGCTAAGCCTGCCCCCGAGGTTCCGGTCGCGGTGTGAGGGAGGGTGCCGGGCGGGCTGTGGCGAAGCGGCGAAGCTCGCCCGCGACATCCGGTCCACTGGGGGTGTAGATGATCTCGCCGTACCCGCGGGCAGCGATCTTCTGCAGCTGCCGACCTGCCTCTTTCTCGTCGGCCACAATGGTCTTGACGTCGTCATATGCAGGATTGCTGCCCTGGGCTCCGGTGGCCTCTGTGGTGATCTGTTCGAGTACCTGTCGATCGCGATCGGTGAGGTGAGTGGCGTGGCCTTCATAGATCCAGAGGTGTCTTTCGCTTTCCGGTCCGAGATCCTCGAGCGACTTCCGCCAGCTCATACCGCCCGGTATGGCGTCGACGGCGTCGGCGCCGCCCCATACGTAGGTGCTGTGCCAATCGACAGCCTTCCACGGTCCGATCGCCTCGCGGACACGTTCGGAATCCGGATCTTCTCCCTCCGAAAGAACCGTGCCGGAAACGAGGATCGAGGCCGGCACCCCGGAACCGGGAGGCCCGATCACCCCGTCGGCAACTTCTGCCGCGAGGGATGTTCCCTTGGGGCCGAATGCGCTCAGCCACAGTGCACATCGGCAGGGCGGTCGGCAGTGAGCCCGTCGAAGTGCATCATTCGGACCGGCTTGTCGTCGACGATTGCAGTTTCCCCGGCCAGTAGCGTGCGAAGAGCAGTGAGGTAATCGCCGAGCGCCGCGATGGTCATGGTCTCTGCCCGATCATGAGGCGGGCGGTGAAGCCGGTGCCGAAGCAGGGTCGGAACCGATTTCCGGACACCCGGGCCACGGTGGCGATCGCCGACGCATGGCCATCACTGATCGTTGCTGAGGGATGAGAACTGCTGTACCGAGGCCGATTCGGCTCGTGCGCTGCGCAGCAAGTGCGAGGTGCACGAAGGGGTCTTCCCAGAGTGGAGCCGAATCGAAAACCCACACGCGTGCATAGCCGAGTGTTTCGGCCAGCACCGCCAAGTCTGCGAAATCCGGGCCTGGCGGCAGTCCGCATGACAGTTCGAAATCGTTCACGATACTTCAACTCCTTTGGCGTACCGCAACGCGTCTCGTCGCGCCGGGTGGGGAACGATGATGGGCTCGTCGTCTCAGTGGTCGTACACGACCAGTCCGCGGATGTTCTTGCCCTCGCGGAGGTCTGCTACGGCTTGGTTGATGTCTTCGAGCTTGTACGTCGTGGTGACGAGTTCGTCGAGCAGGAGAGAGCCACGCATGTAGAGATCGAGCAGAAGTGGGATGTCGTTGCGGGGTGCGCAGGATCCGAACAGTGCTCCCTGCAGTCGTTTTCCCGACATCGTCAAGGTGAGCAGATCCAGGCTGATCTCTGTTTGAAGTGCGGGTGCAGCGACGTGCAGACGATGACTCCGCCCTTCCGAACCACCGCTTGCATTCCCTGGATCAGCTTGCCGTCGCCCACGCCCACAGTGATGATCGAGCGGTCGGCGAGCCGGCCATTCGTAATGCTCTCGACGAGGTCGAGTGCCTCTTGTGCATTCGCGGCGGTGTGAGTGGCGCCGAAGTCGAGTGCCTTCTCCCGTTTGAATTCAACCGGGTCGACCGCAACAATCTGCGAGGCACCTGCAAACTTCGCACCCTGGACTGCATTCATACCGACACCACCGACGCCGAAGACGACCACTGTGTCGCCGATCTGTGTCTCTGCCGCGTATACCGCCGATCCCCAACCGGTCGGGACGCCACAGCCGACAAGTGCAGCCTTGTCCAATGGGATGGCCTTGTCGATCTTGATGACGGAGTCGATCGGTGCCACGACGAATGGCTGAATGTGCCCAGGAAGCACATGCGCCTACGCCTTTTCCGCGGGCGTGAATCCGGTGGGTGCCGTCGAGTGTGACCCCTCCCAGCACTCCGGCGCCAAGATCGCAGAGGTTCTGGTCGCCGGCCACGCAGGGTATGCATTTTCCGCAGGCGGGGAGGAAGGAGAAGACGACATGATCGCCGACCTCGAGATCGGTGACACCGGGACCTATCTGTTCGATGACGCCGGCACCTTCGTGGCCACCGAGCATGGGGGCCCAATCGATCGGGATGTCACCGGTGTCCACGTGGTCATCCGAATGGCAGATGCCGGTTGCGGCCAAGCGAACCAGGACCTCACGTTCCTGAGGGTCGTCCAGCTCGATTTCTTCTACGGTCCATCCGGAGTTCGTGCCGGGCTCCCACAGGAGCGCCCCTTTGGTTCTCATGTGCACTCCTTGATCGAGAGTTGCGATAGTGCACTTTCTAACATTGCAATGATTAGAAGTACAGGGGGCGGCAGATGATGCCGGGTTCTCTCTGGAAGGTCCCACTCAGCTCGAGATGCAGCGGCCGTCAACTCACGACAGTCCAGAATGTCTGCGGGTACCGTCTCGTTCATGACGAACTTGGATCACGGCGACCCCGGCGACGCTCCCACTGTGCCGCCGCCGTTGACGGAGATCGTGAACGCGACCCGGCCCTCTGCTGCCGAGGAAGCTCGGACGGCCGCTGCGTCGACGAACATGGGGACTCTCGCGACCCTCACCAAAGAAGGCGACCCCTGGGCGTCGTTCGTGACGTATGGGCTGGTCGGCGGGGCACCGGTGCTGTGCGTGTCGCACATGGCCGAGCATGGTCGCAATCTTGCGCGCGATCGACGTGCGAGCATCGCGATCGTGGCGCCCGACCCGCAGTCCGACCCGTTGGCCAGCACTCGCATCACCCTCGCCGGGTACGTCGAGCATCCTGAGGGTGACGAACTCGCCGCCGCGCGCGAGGCACACCTGACCGCTGTCCCCGCGGCACGCATCTACATCGACTTCAGCGACTTCTCGCTCTGGGTTCTGCGGGTCCAGCGTGTGCGCTGGGTCGGCGGGTACGGTCGGATGGATTCGGCCACCGCCGAGGCATATGCCGAGCACTGCCGGATCCCATTACTCCCTCGGCCGGTCGCGCGATCGCGCACCTCAACGCCGACCACGCCGACGCGCTGTCGGCGATGGCTCAGAAGCTCGGCGGATTCCCGGATGCCACCGCGGCCACCTGTGTCGGTGCCGATCGCTACGGGCTGGATCTGGACGTCACGACCCCGCGTGGTCGCGCCATGACGCGCGCCGGATTCTCGTCACCGCTGAATTCCGCCGACGAGTTGCGCGCGGCCACAGTGGAGTTGACCCGGCAGGCACGACAAGGGCCAACGGCTACAGCCGGGCGGTGAGTCTACGCCTGGGCCGTGAGACGCGCGATGATGCGGGCGACGGCGTTGGCACGTGTTTCCGGTGTGCGGGTTTTGAGCAGCGGAAGGATCAGTCCGTACCGATCCGATCGGCCGAGCCGCTCGAAGGCAGCGCGAGCGACGGGGGTGTCGGCCAACGCCGCCGTCAGTTCGGCCGGCACGTCTGCGGTCCGCTGGGATTCGTATGCTGCCTCCCACCGTCCGTCCGCCGGTGCGGCATCGATCTCTGCGAATGAAGCTGAGAGCTGCATTCATGACCGACCTGTGCCGAAATGCACTCAACGACATCGTGCGCGGAATCGGTGGAGACGGGTTCCGCACGGCCTCACCGATCCAGCGGTTCCACCGCGACCTCGGCGTTCTCGCGGTGCATGCGTTCCTCGACATCGATACCGCGTCGGAAACGACGGGTCGCTTCACGCTCGACCTTCCGGTCGTAGACCCGCTGATCTGACGCCCGATCCCGTCGGCGATCCCGTCGGCTACCGTCTCGGCTCGTCTCTCTTCGGTGACATCGAGGCCATCCCGAACGCGTCCGCGCGGCGAAAAGGTAGCTGCTCGCCGTCGACATGATGGTTGTGTCCGTTCTGTGCGCGGTTGTGACTACTCCGCGAACTGAAGCTCCTCAGGCAAAAGAGATCCTGAGCCGTACATCCGAATGCCCTGCAGGTCCGTCGCGGCGATCACCCCGGGCGCTCCCCGGACGTACCACAATCCGACATTCAGGTCGACGAGCCGATTCTGCACGACGTCGTAGGCATCCCTGCGTGCCTCTACGGTGTCGGCGTTCCGGCCGGCGTCGAGTGCTTGTGTGAGCTCAGAATCATTGGCACCCGTGAAGTTACCCGACGACCCGGGATGGAATGCCGTCCACAATGCAGTATCGGGATCCTGGACCAACGCCGAGGTGATCATCATGTCGAAGTCGTGGCTCGTCAATCGCGATACGCCTTCCGTGTTGTCGACGATCTCGATGTCGACGGCGACGTTGTCGAATGCAGTCAGGCTTGCCTGCAATGCCTCGGCAGCCACCTTGTTCTCGGCCGACGAGTAGCTGACGAAGGTGAACTCTACGGGTTTACCATCGGCTGCCAACTCGTCGAACAGCTCCTGCGCGACGTCTCTGTCCGGTTCGGTGAAGGGGATATCGCTGTAGAATGGCGACCCCTCTTGGAAGAGAGTGCCCGGGACCTGATCGTCACCGTCGCCTGCGTACACGGCGCTGTTGATGGTCGACGGATCGACGGCGAGGGCTACTGCGCGTCGCGCGCGTTCGTCGTCGAAGGGCGCGCGCCGCATGTTCATTCCCATGAACTGGCCTCCGCCCATGGGGACGGTCTCCGCGTGGAGTCCCGCATCCTCGGCCCGCGCAAAGGTGGACCAGTTCGAGTCGGCGGTCAGGTCTGCGGCGCCCGAGACGACCGCGTTGAGGCGCTGGTTGGTGTCGGGTGACGTTCGCAGTGTGATGCTGTCGAGGTAGGCTTCGGCGCGTCCCAGTAGTTGTCGTTCCTCGTGAGGTCGATCCTGTCCTGCCGTGCCCATTCGGCGAGTGTGAACGGCCCTGCCCCAACGGGGTTCGCGTCGAACTCCGGTTGTCCTTCTTGTAGCGCTCCGGGAGATGCTATCCAGTTCATCGACGACTGGACGAGAATGTCGGCGAAATGCGGATTCGGTGATCCCAGTGTTGCTCTGAGGGTTGTCTCGTCGACTACCTCGGTCGCGGTGACCTGCATGGCCTGCCGTAGGGACGTCGAACCCAGTGCAGGATCACGCAGACGATCCCAGTTGAACTTGACCGCCGCAGCGTCGAGCGGAGTACCGTCGGTGAACGAGAGGCCGGGGCGAAGCGCCAATGTGAAGGTCAGACCCTCATCGTTGGTGGAGAAGTCGGTCGCCATGGAGTATCCGGTTTCCAGTGACTCGACATCATTGGTGATCAGCGTGCCGTACAGGGCATTGCCGAGCAGTGATTGGAACGCCCAGCTGTTCGACATGTTCGCGGGATCGAGGGTGCGGGGCTCCGTCATCTGCACGGCATTCAAATTCCCGCCTGTGGTCGGTTCGTCGGCCGGGGTGTCGGAGGCCCCACCGCAGGCACTCAGGATGAGCAATGTGGAGCACGCTGCTGCGAACATGGTCAGGAAGCGTGTGGGTCGGAGCATCGTCGGCCTTTCGGCTATCGGGTGGTGGGACCGGCTACGCCTGCGCAAGCGCGGCCGGCCTTTCAGCCCACGCTTTTTCGACGACCTCGCTGAGCGCTTCACCTTTCGCGAATCCGTAATAGGCAGAGAATTGGATCACGATCTCGTCCATTTCGGGCTTGGTGATGTCGCCGGAGTGGAGGGCGGCCCCGACGTGGCTTTGCATCGGAGTGAGAGCGTCGTTGTAGGAGACGCAGGCGACCGTGATGATTCGACGCTCGCGCCGGGTCAGGCCGGGGCGCTGCCAGACGTGGCCGAAGACGAAATTGAGGATGCCTGCGTGCCGGTACGGAGTGTTGTGAGGAGCGCGGGAATCCCGTTCACGTCGCGGAATTCCTGGGCGCCGGCCTCGAATCGCTCGTCCCAGTCCGAAGAGCCGAGAGTGTCGTGCGCGAGTTCGTGCCACGGTTCGGGTTCCTGTCCGCGGTCACGGTGGATCTGTGCCCATTGCCTCATGACAGCGCCTTCGAGATGTGACGCCTTCGGCCACCCGCTGTATACGGCGAAATGGAGGACGAATTCGAGCATCTCTTCCAGTTCGATGTCGCCGCTCTCGAGCGCGGCGCGCACATATGCCTCGATGGGGCCTGGAGCGTCTGCACCGGCGACGCAGGCCAGAGCGACCCATCGCCGGTCCTTGCGGCTCAACCCGGGCCGCGACCACACCTCGCCGAACACGAAGTCGCGTGAAACCTGTTGGAAGGGTGTGCTGATCTCGGTGGGCTCGCGGTGCAGCACGGCGCGGAAGGTCTCGTCTGCCTGGTTGTTGCTCATGGTCGAACTCCTGTCGTCCGGAGGGAGGTGTTCACGCGAGGTTCAAGGCAATTCGAATGGAGTCTCGTTCAGGTGTGCGCTCGGTCATCAGCGAGAACGCGTCGGCGAATCGGTCGAGTGGGTAGCTGTCGCCGAGAAGATCAGCGGTGGGGATCTGTCCTGTGTTGATGAGCTCGGCTGCTCGCTCGGTATCGAGGCCCGCTCCCGGGTGCAAGGTGATCCGCCTGGTGGGAATCCAGTCGGGATGGAAACCTTCGAGCGGGCTGTCCTTCATTCCTGCCAGGACTACGTGGCCGCCCTTGCGCACCAGGTGCATGGCCAGATTGACCGTCTCCGGACTTCCCGACGCAGCGTCGATCACGACATCGGCCATCTGTCCGTTCGTGATCTCACGTACTCGTTCGACGATGTCTTCGTTCTCGACGTCGAGCGCGTGGTCGGCGCCGACTCGCAGCGTATGGTCGAGACGGAAACGGTCTCGCCCGGTCCCGGTCACGATGACCGTCGAGGCGCCGGCAGCGCGCGCGGCGACGATCGTTGCCATGCCCATGTGGCCGGGGCCCTCGATGAGGACCACATCGTCTTGCCGCACCGGCGTCACCCACGTGACGGCGCAGCTCAGCGGCTCGAAGAACGTCAATTCATCGGCAGGGCGGTCTTCTCGCAGTCGATACACTTTCGAGCCCGGGAGCAGCTCGAGGTGCTCCGCGAACCCGCCGTACAGGCCGGATCCTTCGTGGATGGAGAAGTCGTGACCGTAGATCCGGTTTCCCTCGGGAGTGATCAGAAGTTCGCGCACGGCGACTCTGTCGCCTTCTTCCACACCCCACTCGGCCGCGGTCTCCGGTCGGATCTTGTCGATACGACCGACGATCTCGTGGCCGGGAACGGAGGGGAAGGCGCCGCCCCACGAGGTGTGGATGTTGCCGCGAAAATGGTCGACATCGCTGTGGCACAACCCCGTTGCTTCGACCCGCAGCACGGCGCCGCCTCTGGGTGGTTCAGGCTCCGGAAGCTCACGCTCCTCCCATGTCTCATGACCGGAGAAGACGATGGCCCGGCTCATGGCTACACCTTTCGGATAGTGCACTCGCACGTTCGATTTCGTATCCGAGTGCCCCTTCGTGGTGACCCACGAAGCGCTCATATCGGCTAATGGACTGAACTGTAAGTTCCAAGACTTAACTTGTCCAGAGGTGGTTACATTTGATGCATGTCAGAACAGCGGCCACACCCCATCGCTCCGTCACCGAAGCAGCAGCTGGTACTCACCGCTGAACGTCTCTACGCTCTCCACGGGCTCGACGGGGTTCCCCTTCGCCACATCGGCGTTGCCGCAGGCATGGCGAACAAATCCGCTGTGCAGTACCACTTCGGTACCAAAGAGAATCTGATCCAGGCCATTCTGGTCAACCGGATCGACGGTCTGACGCGCCGTCGTGAGTTACTCGAAGCGAGGTCGTCGGGCGAGGGTGTTCGGCAGATTCTCGAAGCGCACCATCTCCCGTTGATCGAGCTCGCAGAAGACGAGGACTGCTACTACCTACCGTTCCTGGAACACCTCCTGCGGAAGAGTCATCCGATGGACGACCTGACTGCGGGTCACCGCGAATCCAGACGCAACTACTACGCCCGCCTGGGTGAGTGTCTCGGGCATATCCCGCAACCGGTTCGCGACATGCGGATGCATCAAGCATCGGCAGTGTGCGTGCATATCTCCGCTGACCGGCATCGCATGCGCATGCAAGGGATGACCGTCGCTCCGTACGCTCTGCACGTGAGTCAGCTCCTGGACCTTCTCGTCGGCATCCTGACCGCGCCTCCCTCTGCAGAGACGCTCGCTGCGCTCGAAAGCTCTCCTCAGGAACCTGCTGTGTTCAGGGAGTTTCCATGAGTGCGCTCCGAGCTTCTCGAAAACACGGGAGGTTCACCCCGTTGAACCGCGCGGCAGAAAGGCAGCCGCGTGCTGTCGACAGCGGCGACGATCGCTATGCCGGGGCTACCGTGGCGAACATGGATTTCCGTCAGCGCCTCGCCGCTGCCAGAGTGGCCCGGCTCGCAACAGCAGACGGGTCAGGCGTACCGCACTTGGTACCTATCGTGTTCGCTCTCGACGGCGACGCGATCCACACCTGCGTCGACGACAAACCGAAGACGACCCGACGGCTGCGACGCTTGGCCGACATCGCAGAGAATCCGCGGGTGAGTGTGCTCGTCGACCACTACGACGACGACTGGTCGCAGCTGTGGTGGGTTCGCATCGACGGCATTGCCAGCGTTCACGGTGCGGACAGCGATGCGGGAACGCGGGGGCTCGACGCGCTGGCCCACAAGTATGCGCAGTATCGAGCGCAGCGGCCGTCGGGCCCGGTGATCACCATCGACCGGCTGAGCTGGCGATCGTGGTCGGCGTGACCCGCAAAGGCGGCTACGGGTAAGCGCGGAGCTCCGCTCCCCGTGTATACCGGTCGCATGCGTATCGGAATCGTGGGCTTGTCGAGGGGTCTGTACATGGCCGAATTGGCGCACCGGATCGGGATCGAGGTGATCGCGGTGTGCGATCCCGACTCCGAACGTATGGCCGCCGCACGCGCGGAATTCCCGGACGCCCGGTCGACCGAGGACTGGGCGGAACTGCTCGACGCCGGTCTCGACGGCGTCGTGCTCGCCAATGATTTCGACGCCCACGCGGAATTGGCCATCGCGTTCCTGGATCGCGGGATTCATGTGTTGTCGGAGACAGCGGCCTGCGCGTCCGAGGAGGAGGGACGACGGCTCATCGCCGCGGCCGAGCGATCCACGGCAACCTATTCGTTCGCGGAGAACTACGTCTTTCATCCGCACACGCGGCTGCTCCGGGAGTCGGTGGATTCGGGTGAGCTGGGCGCAATCACGTTGGTGGAAGCCGACTATCTGCACAGTCTGTCGCCTCGAGACACGGCCGCTCTCATCGGTGATCCAGCGCACTGGCGTGGTCGCATCCCGCCGACCGCCTACTGCACGCACACCGTCTCACCGCTGCTCGACCTCGCCGGAGCGTGGCCAGTGGAGGTCAGTGCTTTCCCTGTGGTTCGGGTGACGACCGCCCCGCCGCCGTCGTGCTGGCAATCCGGTTCTCCGACGGCACGCTGGCCCTGACCCGCCACGGTTTCCTCGCCGGAGAAACGGGCAGCCATTGGAGCTGGGTGTCTGTGCGCGGTGCCCGTGGGCTTGCCGAATCCATCCGTGCCACAGGGGAAAAAGCTTGGTCGGTGCGAGTGCAGACGGAAGGTTGGGCAGAGGCCGGCGGGCTGACATGTGAGGAGATTCGCGTACCCGGCCCCTACGTTGTGAACGACGAACCGATCGCCCGGATGGCCGAGGGTACCGTCGTGGTGCTCGAAGGATTTCGAGCCACTGTGGAACGCGGCGCGCCCCCGCTGATCCCGGTGCGTCCCGCCGTCGCGGCATCGCTGGTCGGCGTGGTGGCTGCGGAATCGCTCGCGACGGGTTCTGCACCCGTGCTCGTTCCGGATGTGTCCTCATAGGTAAGTGCGGCCGATTCTGAACCTGGACTCTCCCGTGGGCGTCGAGTAGAGAAGCAGTATGGATTCGCACATCACCGATGAGTTCGCCCTGCTGCCGGAGAACGCCGCCGAACTAGGGCTCGACCTGCCCACACTGCCCGGTGTGCAACGTGTGGGCACCGACCACGACGACGGGCACGTCAGCGCGATCAAGTGGGGAGACGAACCACCGCGCGCTGTCTTCCTCCACGGCGGGGCGCAGAACGCGCACACCTGGGATTCGGTGATTCTTGCCCTCGGTGTGCCGGCGCTGGCAGTGGATCTTCCCGGTCATGGTCACTCCTCGTGGCGTGACGACGGTGATTACAGTCCGTGGCCGAACGCCGACGCCGTCGCAGTTGCCGTCCGAGAGTGGGCGCCGGAGGCGGACGTCGTCGTCGGGATGTCGCTCGGTGGATTGACCACGATCCGGCTTGCTTCGGTCGCGCCCGACTTGGTGCGACGTACGGTGCTCGTCGACGTCACCCCGGCATCGACCCAACGTCATCAGGCCATGACTCAGGACCAGCGAGGCACCGTCGCGTTGGCTTCCGGGCCGGCCACATTCGACACGTTCGACGAGATCGTCGCGCTCACTGCGGCGGCTGCACCGCACCGAAGCGCGTCGTCGATCCGCCGCGGCGTCATCCACAACACCCGGCAACGCGGCGACGGTCGCTGGGAGTGGCGTTACGACAGGATGCGTGTGCTTCGCGACTTCGCGCTGTTGTGGGAGGATCTCGCCCGGATCGACGTCCCGGTCACTCTGGTGCGTGGTGGAGCGTCGATGTTCGTTGCGGACGAGGACGTAGAAGAAGCGCGCCGACGTGTTGCGGACCTGGAAGTGCGCGTCGTGCCCGGCTCGGGACATTCGGTGCAAAGCGATGCGCCGCTGGAACTTACCGCGATATTGCGAGCGTCGCTCTGAGCCTGTCCTGAGCGAAAGCGTCGTTCGGTCTCGGGTGTCAGGGCCACGGTTTCAGGGTGGCGTCACTGTTTCTGCGGGTGTCGTCGCCGTTTCCGGGCACGCCGACGTTTCGGTAGTGACCAGTTGTGCCGTGATCGCGACAACATTCGAGGTCGAAGTGGAGAGCGGCCCTACTGCACGTCATAGGCGGAACAGAGAAGTGAAAGGTCCATTCTGCCTGTATGTTTCGGTGAAACTAGGTGTGGCGGCGGGTGACGGGCAATGTCTGGTTGGGGACCAAAGGCCCCGTTCGCTCGGTGACGAAGGAGTGTAAACCGGAGAGATTACCTTCCGTTGGTAACGATATTGGCGTCGTGCGGGATGTGATGGTTGGCAATCCGAAGTGACGGGGAGGCCGAACGACCGTGAGGCCTGGAGATGGCCGCTGCATCGCCGGTGCGCATGTGCGAGGGGCATCTGCGCATCGACTGTTGCCGTCTCCGGGTCTCATGGCGTACGAAAAGGGTTGGAGTTGTCGGCGGAACGGGATTGGTTTAGCTGTAACCCGTTGTTACACTGTAACGTTCGAACGAATGTCGTATATGTACTGGTTGTCGGGATTCGTTCGATGAATTGAGAGAAGTATGAAAACTCGTTTGGTTGCGGCCGGGTTCGCGGCGGCGCTGACATTGATCGTCACCCCCGCGGTCGCGTCGGCCGGTCCGCTGTCGTGGATCGCGTCCGGATCAGGCTCGGGCTCCGCGGGGTCCAGCGGTCCGTCGTACGCGAACTGTACCGAGGCACGTCAGGCCGGTGTGGCGCCGATCTTCCGCGGTGAGCCGGGCTACGCTGCGCACCTCGATCGCGACAACGACGGCGTAGCTTGCGAATAGCCATGTGAACAAGCAGCAACGCACCTCGGTGCGTTGCTGCTTTGCGGCACGTGTCGTCGGGAGGCTGCGAGCACCGCGCTGAGGGGTCTGGGCATTCTGCGTTTCGATTTCCTCACGACCCCGCAGGCATGTCCGGCGAGGTCATGTGCAGCAGTTCGGGTCGAGAACCACGCGCAGTGCGTCGAGGGCGTTGGCGTCGGCCCGGTGGAAGACGTTCATGCCCCGGCGTTCCGAGGTGACCATGCCCGCCTTGCGGAGTTGGGTGAGGTGGTGGCTGACGGTGGATTCGGCCAGATCGACGCCGGTTGCGAGATCGCACGTGCACACGGCGCCGTCGGTGTGGGTGAGCAGGATCGACATCAGTTTGATGCGGACAGGGTCGGCAAGTGCTTTGAGGCGTAGGGCCACTTCGAGGGCTGCGTCATCGGTCATCGGTGCGGCTGAGACGGGGGCGCAGCAGATCGGGGTGGACACGTCGATGACCGGGAGTGCCTTGGGCATGTCGTCGACCCTACCCGGGTATCTTGACGTATGTCGAAAAGGTGGCATTCTGTACGGGTAAGTACTTCGACATATATCGAAAAGGTGGATGGCCATGTCACGCGCACAACTCGCTCTCAACGTCGATGACCTGCAAGAAGCGGTCACGTTCTATTCGAAGCTGTTCGGTACCGAGCCGGCGAAGCTCGAGCCAGGGTACGCGAACTTCGCGATCGCCGAGCCGCCGCTGAAGCTGGTGTTGTTCGAGAACCCCGGCGAAGGTGGCACCATCAATCACCTCGGAGTCGAGGTGGAGTCCTCGGAGAAGGTGCACGCCGAGATCGCCCGGTTGACCGACGAGGGCCTGTTCACCGACGAGGAGATCGGCACCACCTGCTGTTTCGCCACCCAGGACAAAGTGTGGGTGACCGGTCCGGCAGGGGAGAAGTGGGAGGTCTACACCGTCCTCGCTGATTCGGAGACGTTCGGGTCGAGCCCTGAGCACCTCGACGGCCCGCGAAGTACTGAAACCGGAGTGTGCTGCGGCACTTCCGTTCCGGCCGAGGACCCACCGCGTGCAGTGTCGGGCAGGCCGGCGTGAAACCCTGGTCGGGGGTCTGCCTGCCGGTACTCGTCCGGGATCGGGATCACCTCGGTGGGTGCCGAACTGAAGTCGTATGCGAAGACGACCTCGGGATCGCGGGGTGAGGTCCATCGCGCGATCGAGTCCTCGATATGAGCATCGGCGGGGTCGATGACGAGCAGCAGTGCAACGATCGGTACGGCCAACGCGATCATGCCGAGGACGAATGCGGGAAACAGCAGCGCCATGACCGTCATTCCGCTAGGTGCCTGCACGGCGGGATCGACTGTGGCGTGCACGCCGGCCATACCGGTGTAGTGCATGGCGACCACGGCGCTGCCCATGAGGAGGGCTGCGGTGAGCCGCACGCTGATCCGTTCGGTCAGGCCCGCGACCCACAGTGCGGCGGTTGATGCGGCTACGGCAATGATCACGGATGCGACAACGAACTTGCGATCGTAATCGAGGGTGCCTGGATCCGGATTGCCGCCATACCGCTGTAATGCATCAGGCTCACGGCCAGGCCCATCACCAGCCCTCCGACTGCACATGACGCGACGTGATCGAGACGACGTGTGGAGAGGAGGCGGATCCCGACGACGCTGCAGAGCCCGAACAGCGTTGCCATGACCGCGAGCACCACCGACGCGGTGGTCAGTGCGAGGTCGTAGCGGATCAGTGAGCCGGGAACAGCGAAGCCCACCATTCCGATGAAGTGCATCAGCCAGATCCCGACGCCGCCGATCGACACCGAGGCCATTACGAGCCACAGCGCCCCGGTGAGAATCGAGGTGAATTTCAGGGCGTGCCGGACACACGCCAGGCCTACATATGATCCGGTGACGGCCACCGCGTAGGCCAGAGGTAGGACCCACCACCCCATGGCGAAGTGATGCATTTCGTGCGACATATATCCCCCGACATATGACACGTCCCAAAGGTCCGAATTCGGGTGGGGACGTGCAGCACCGGACCGAAACGGGCTGCAACCCGGGCCCCCGCGCAGCGTCGTCGACTTTAACGCACGAGGGCCGCAGCGCAAGTCGTGGTGACTTCATCGTGAAACCGGGGGAAACGCCGCGCGCCGTCTACCGAAAGTGTTCATCCGGCCTGTAGGGTGAACTCTTCATGCGAATGGAAAGGTGTGTGTCCCTCCGAGGCAAAGACCATCTTGAGTCACGAAACATGTACCGGTGCAAAGGAAATGTCGACACTGGTGTCTTAATTCACTGTACTGCAGACTGTTTCGCGGTCACGTGGTCGTCGCGTTCGAGAACCCGTGAGACGACATATCCGATGAGAATGCCCCAGAATGCGGCATGGATGTCGAGCAGGTCGAGATCGGCGATCGTGACTACGAACGTGACCAGAGAGCCGAGCGTGAAGCTCGTGGCGAACGCCGAGACGAAGGCCTGCTGCAGCGCTTTGAGCATTGCGATCCCGCCGAGTGCCAGGACGAACGCCTCCGGGGTGGCGAGCATGAACCGCACGAGCGTCGGTGCCAGCAACGCACATCCCAGGGAGAGCACCCCGTAGACGAGTGCCGCGGTGTACTGACGGTGCTTCTGTCCCGACGAGGTCAGTAGGGCATTGGTCGGACCGGTCACGGACGCCGACACGGCCCCGAACGCCGCGTTGACCATCGAGAAGAGGCCCGAGGCGACCGCGAACACGTTGACGGGCGGCCGGTGGCCCGCAGCGCGCAGCACTGCGATGCCCTGACCGTTCTGGACGATCAACACGGTGATCGCGAGCGGGACCACCAGTTCGAGCTGTGCGGCCCAGGTGAATTCGGGAGCGGTGAACACCGGTGTGGCGAAGATCGGCCCACCACCGGAATCGAAGGAGAATTGGCCGCTCGCCAGCACCGCGACCACACCGACACGAGTGCACCCAGCACCGGAGGCACGAACTTTCCCAGCATCGGAACCGCGGCGAGAAGAACGAAGCGAGCACCATGGGTGCGGCCACGAGGGGATTGTCGCGGGTCGAGGTGACGATGTCGGTGCCGAAACGCAGGAACACCGCGGCGACCATCGCCATCACGATCGGTATGGGAATGGCCGCCATGGCACGACGCACCACACCGCTCATCCCGAGTGCGAGGATCAGGAGCCCGGCAGTGAAGAACGCGCCCACGACCTCCGCGAACGACAAATGCTGCAAGGACGGACCCAGGAGAACTGTTCCGGGAATCGACCAGGCGAAGCCGAGCGGCCGGCGGTACACCAGCGACATCACCAACGTCGCGAGACCGGCCGACAGGAAGATCCCGAAGACCCAGGATGCGAGCTGGGCCTCGGTCAGACCGCCTGCAGCTCCCACCGCCAAAGTCACCGCGATCGGTCCCGACGCGGAGAAAACCAACCCGATCACGCCGTTGGCTGCGTACAGTGCTCCGACATCGCGGATCACGTCCCGCACTCCGGCGGGGCGTACGTCGGGCCGTTCGAGCAGCGGGCTGCGTTCGGGCGTCTTCGAAGGTGTCGGCTGGGTGGTCACAGACATGGGTCGCTCCGCTTCGGTGGATCGGGTCCCATACAGTCCACCAACATTTTCTTCGTGTTCGAGCCGTGGAAGAGGCCCAGCGGATCCTGGGTATGCCATACCCAGGATCGACCGGACACGGTTGAGGCCCTCTTCCTGGCCGGAACGTTGCTGAGATGGGTGTATGACGAGGGGCACCGCACGGCGTGATGGCGATATCGTGCGGTACGCGCATCATGGACGTGTGGTGAACGGAGGGATCACGGCGTTGGCTGCCGGTACCGAGCTCGGGAAGTTTCTCAAGGTCAGACGCGCTCTCGTCGCACCGGTCGAGGGCGGGTCGCGTCGACGAGTCCCCGGATTGCGACGAGAAGAAGTCGCGGCCCTCGCCGGTGTCAGTGCCGACTACTACACGCGCCTCGAGCAAGGGCGCCACAAGCGCCCGTCCGAAGCGGTGCTGCATTCACTTGCGGACGCTCTGCAGCTCGATGAGCTGGCCACCCGACATCTGTTCGATCTCGCTCGCGCTGTCGCAGCACCCCAGCGACGCGTTCCGAAGGCGACGGTGCAGCGCGTGCGACCGTCCCTGCATCGGCTGCTCGATACCTTCACCGAGCATCCGGCGTTCATTCGCGGCCGACGCACCGACGTGCTGGCAATGAACTCCCTGGCTGCGCTCCTGCTCACCGATTTCCCCGCGAAACCTGCGCGTGAACGCAATCTGCTCCGCTGGGCGCTTCTCGACGGGGAGGCCCGGCGACGTTATGTCGACTGGGAGAAGTCACCTCGTCGATGGTCGGCACGTTGCGCCTCGATGCCGGCCGCCACCCCGACGACCCGCTGCTCGCACAACTCGTCGGTGACCTCTCGGTACACAGCGACGAGTTCCGCACATGGTGGCCGATCATCGCGTGGTCGAGCGGCGCGACGGAATCAAACGGCTCGACCATCCACTGGTCGGTCGTATCGACGTCTTCTACGAGGCCCTTGACGTGACCGGAGAAGCAGATCAGACCCTGTTCGTCTACAGCACCGATCCCGGGTCGAATCCGAGGCCAAGTTGCGCATCCTTGCCGACCGGTCCCGCCCTGCACACACTCGGATTCGACAATGAAATCGTGCTCTGCGCGAAGGTTGCTTCGCACGAACACCACGTGCAGCGTCGAAATTCGCTGGTGATCGAATCGGAAACACGCGAGTCGGACCGCCGCGGGGTAGTCGTGGGTTTCACTGGACCCACACGCGGATCTCGCCGGGTGACGATCGCCGGAGGTTGGGCATGGATTCTTACGACGTCGTCATTGTGGGTGGCGGTGCCGGTGCGAAGCTGATCTGGGGATCGGTCCCCGGTCGTTCTGTCGCGGTGGTCGAACAGTCCCGCGTGGGCGGTGACTGCCCGTTCGTCGCGTGTGTGCCGAGCAAAGCGATGCTGCGGACCGCGCAGGTGTGGCACACGGTCGGGACGGACCAGTGGTCGGGTTTGTTCTCCGGACGGGTCGACAGTGAGCGCGCCTACGAGGAGGCCGTCCGGCGACGCGATCGCATCGTCCACGGACGCGACGACTCGCTCAACGCCGAAGGCCTGGAATCGACGGGGGCCACCCTACTTCGAGGTGAGGGAACCATCGTCGAGCCGGGCGTGGTCGACGTTTCCGGGACCGAGATCGGTTACGGCGAGATCGTCCTCAACACCGGCTCCGTCCCATCTCGTCCCGACATTCCCGGACTCGAATCGGTTCCGGTGTGGACGAGCGACGAGGCGCTCAGCACCTCGACGTACCCGAGTTCGGCGGTGATCATCGGCGGTGGACCGGTGGGATGCGAATTGGCTTTCCTCTTCGCCACGTTCGGGACTGCGGTGACTCTCGTCCAGCGGGGTGCGCGACTGGTACCGAAGGAAGAGCCCGAGACATCCTCGGCGTTGCAGAATCTGCTCCTCACACGCGGAGTCGACGTTCGCGTGAACGCACGGGTCGTGGAAATGGAGAGCGTCGGGGCAGGAGCACATGCGACGCTGGGAGACGCGAGTGCAGTCGACGCCGATGTGGTGATACTTGCGGCCGGACGCCACCCTCGTTCGCAGGGCCTCGGCCTCGACCGGTTGGGTGTCGCGCTCACCGCAAAGGGGGCCGTGCCCATCGATGAGCGTTGCCGGGTGCGCGGGGCCGACCATGTATGGGCGGTCGGTGACGTCACGGGGACAGCGCCGTTCACCCACACCGCGCACTATCAGGGGCGGGTGGTCGCCGCTAATCTCTCCGGCCGTGACGTGCTCACCGACTACCGTGCAGTTCCCCGAGCGGTATACACCGACCCGGTATTCGTCTCGGTGGGGCACACCGTCGCGTCGCCCGGGCCGTCGACATCGATCCGATGGTTGCGCGGGCGTCGATGTCGCAGGTGGTCCGGTCGAGCACCGAAGGGGAGTCGGACGGGTGGTTGACGCTGCTCGCCGACCCTTCCACGGGCACGGTGATCGGTGCGAGTGCCTCGGGTGGCATGCCGAGGAGTGGATTTCCGAGGTCTCTCTTCTGATCCGAGCGCGCATCCCTGTTCAGGTTGCGATCGACGTCGTGCACCCGTTCCCGACGTTCGGTGAAATCCTCGAGGGCCCGCTCTGGGAGCTCGCTGCACGTCTCGACAATCAGGTCTGACGGTCTCATTCGGTCCGTCCGGTCTCAGGTCGCGAATCGGGCCTGGGCTGCTTCGCTGATCGGTGTGAAGAAGTTGATCAGGTTGCCATCCGGATCCCTGACGAGGAGCGAACGGTTGCCCCAGGGCATGTCCGTCGGCTCGTTGACGAACACTTCGACGACATCCTGCAGCGCCTGGTAGGTCGCGTCGACGTCGTCGACGAGGAAGTCGAAGGTGACGCTGCGATTCGCGCGAGCCTCGGCGGCATCGTCTCCGAGCAACGGCACCGTGCAGTGCTGGCGATGGCCAGCGTGCCGGATGGTGTGCGAAGCTCCGCGAACATCGGGTGAAGCTGTTCGACGGTGATTCCGGTGGCTGTTTCGTAGAACGTGACGAGCGCGTCGACGTTGTCGGTGATGATGCGGGTGGCCGCCAACTGCATTGCTGTCTCCTCTTGTTGTGAACGTGAATGTGGCCCACGAACTTGGCCACGGACATGACGGTACGGGCTATACCGGGCGAAAACCGCCCGGTATATGAGCGATGATGGGCGTCATGGCCGACACAACCGCGCGAGCGTTGCAGTTGCTCGAGCTGCTGCAGTCCGCGCAGCTGCGCACCGTTGGCGAGCTGGCAGACCGCCTCGGCGTCGATGAGCGGACGGTTCGCAGAGATGTGGCGCGACTGTTCGATCTGGGAGTGCCCGTCGAGACGCTGCGAGGGCGCTACGGCGGTTATCGGCTGGCACCCGGCCGGCGTGTCCTCCCGCTCATGTTCAGCAATGAGGAAGTGGTGGCGGTCTTTCTTGGGCTCGCCCGTGCGCAGGCGGCATCACGCGAACCGGGGATTGCCGCGCAGACCGCCCTGTCCAAGATCAAACGAGCATTGCCGACCGCTGATGCGAAGCGGATCGACACCCTGCTCGGGGTGATGACGCGTACGTCCCAGCACGGGGAGGTCGCTCCCGACCCTGCCGTGATGCTGACCTTGGCGGAGGCTGTGAACCTTCGACACGTCCTCGACCTGCGCTACCTCAGCGGTGAAGGTGTCGCGTCGCGCCGCACGATCCACCCCTATGCCCTGGTCGCGCACTCGGACCGGTGGTATCTCGTCGCTTTCGATACGGACAAGCAGGAGGAACGTACCTTCGGGTAGACCGGATCCGAACGGCTCGATCGATACGTGGAACCTTTGCGCCGCCGCTGCAATCCGATGTGGAAGGTCACCTCCTCGGCCTCTTCGCCGATGCGGATTATCGGTGGCAGGTCGTGCTGCGCATTCAAGAGACCGAGGATCACATCCGTGCACATCTACCGCTCAGTGTGGCTCGACTCGAAAGGCTGGACCCTGCGGCGAACCGGGGGCCCGAAGACGTCGCGCCCTGGTATCGAGCCGAGATCCATGCCGAGAACCTCGATTGGCTACCGTCCGTCATCGCGGCCCTCGACTGCGAGGTGGTGATCGATCGTCCCGGCGAACTCCGAAACCGGGTGAGGGCTGCAGCGACGAGGATGCTTCACGCGGCCGGCGAGTCCTCATGACCTGGGTCCCGATCACTGCGGAGTAGTCGGTGGAGTAATCCATGACGGCGACGCCGCCCCGGGTCTGCGCCTCGCTGGTCACAACCTCCTGGGCGTTGCCGCCGGGTTACCCGTCCTCGACTTGTGGAAGCGGGTGCAGAGGCGACAGTCGCGCTGGAATCGTCGGCTCGACCGGTTCGTACGCCGGCGCATTCTTTGTCATTTCTTTGAATGAATCTGCAAGTAACGGATTCTGTCCGCGACCCGCCATTTCGCGCTCGCTCATATTGCCGGACCAGCGTGAGCAGTGCTCGAATCGTACATTCTGCCTGTATGTTTCGATCGAGTAGATGTTCTTTCAGTGCTCCGTATCGTTACCTTTCCATTGGTAACGATATGCGTCTCCTCGGAGATGTGTTGGGTGTCCGTACCCGAGCGACGGGAATCGCGGCAGAGCGACCCTGACTTTCGGCAGAAAAACACTGCGTTACCGATACGCGCACCTGCGAGGTGTGCGCGAATGGCTGATGTAGGCGCCGGCTCATGGCATGCCGGGAAGGCGAGACCTGTCTCGGAGGAAACATTTACGAGAGATGGTTACAGGGTGGTCGTGATCGATGAAGAGCACGGCCCCGACGGGCACTGCGCGCCGGGGATGTCGACGTTGCCGGTGCGTAGGCGTGCTGCGGCGAACCGGTGGCAATGGCAGTCGGTGTATGTGCGGCGCCTGTTCTGGACCGACAGCATCGTTGTCGTGCTGGCGGTGCTGTCGGCGCAGGTGGTGCGATTCGGCCACGAGAACATGCTGACGATGGGTCCGATCAGCACACTGAGCTACTCGATGTTGTCGGTGGGACTCGCCGTCGCGTGGCTGGCAGCTCTGCGGGTATTCCGCACGCGCTCGCGCCGGGTGATCGGTGCGGGTTACGACGAGTATCAGCGTGTGGTGTCGGCGGCGCTGTGGCTGTTCGGGTTCGTCGCGATCGTTGCGTTGGTGTTTCGTCTGGAGTTGGCGCGAGGATATCTGGCGATCGCCCTGCCCACGGGTCTTGCAGGCCTGCTCATCAGCCGCTTGATGTGGCGAAAGGTAGTGGCGCGCAAGCGTAGCCGCGGAGAGTACGCCACCTCTGTCCTGGTGGTGGGTGGTGTACGGGCAGTACGGCATTTGGGCCGCACCTTCGAGCGCAAGTTCACCGATGGCTACCGGGTGGTCGGTGTGTGCGTGCCTGCGTATTCGGGATCGGTCGGAGAGACGATCGATGTCGATGGTCGGCAGGTACCGATCTTCGGTGACGAGCACTCGGTGGTCGAAGCACTGGAGCTCTCGGGTGCCGACACGGTGGCGGTGACAGCCACGGAGACGCTCGGGCCCGAAGGTATCAAGGATCTGGTGTGGCAGCTCGAGCCGCTCGACGCTGATCTCGTCGTGGCGACGGGCGTGGTCGATGTTGCGGGTCCGCGGTTGGAGATGCGACCGGTTGCGGGCCTGCCGTTGATTCACGTGGAGAAGCCGAGCTATCACGGTGCGAAGCGCTCGGGGAAGCGCCTGTTCGACTTGGCGTTCTCATCCGCGGCAATGCTGATGTTGATGCCGGTGTTCGCGGTGGTCGCGCTGCTGATCAAGTTGGGCAGTAGGGGGCCGGTGTTCTATCGGGCCGAGCGGATCGGTTTGGACGGCGAGCCGTTCGGGATGATCAAGTTCCGCTCGATGGTCACCGATGCGGACAGGATGGTCGACGCGTTGCTGGTACAGAACGAGGGCGCAGGACCGTTGTTCAAGATGCGCGAAGACCCGAGGGTCACGCGGGTCGGGCGGGTCCTTCGGCGTTTCAGCATCGACGAGCTACCGCAGTTCATCAACGTGCTGCGCGGTGAAATGAGTGTGGTGGGGCCGCGTCCGCCGTTGCGGCGCGAGGTGGAGAACTACGACGGGCGGGTCAAGCGTCGTCTGCTGGTGCGTCCCGGTGTGACGGGGTTGTGGCAGGTGTCGGGTCGTTCGGACTTGTCGTGGGACGAGTCGGTGCGGCTGGATCTGTCGTATGTGGAGAACTGGTCGATGGTGTCCGATGTGTTGATCATCGGGAAGACCGTGAAGGCCGTGGTCGCGAGCGAGGGCGCGTACTGACCGAGACGACGCACTGATCCGTAAGTGCCCGATATGACGGTTGGGGTATCGATATTTCGGTACACCAACCGTCATTTCGTGCACCTAAGACCCCGACTACGGACCCCGGGCTGCTTCCAGTCTCCGGATCAAGGTCGCCGCATCGAACGGGCCGTTGTGCAGTGTGAGATCCGAGCCGGTGGCACCGAGGTAGAACGTCGGCGTCCCGTGCACATCGCTGGATGCGGCGTCGAGATCGTCGTCCTCCACCCGATGGCGGTAACGGCCCAGCCGCATGTCCTCGGCGAACCGGTCGATGTCGAGCCCCACCTGCGCGGCGTGTTCGTAGATGTCGTCTTCGGTCAGGGCGTCGTTGTTGACGAAGAGATGGTCGTGCATGTCCCAGAAGCGGCCTTGTGCGGCCGCTGCCTCGGCGGCCTCGGCTGCGAAACGTGCGTGAGGATGCGAATCGTCGAGCGGCAGGTGCCGGAAGACATAGCGGAGTTCATCACCGAAATGCCTGTGCACATCCCGGATACTTCCGGTGGCTCTGCTGCAGAACGGGCATTCGAAGTCGCCGTACTCGACAAGGGTGAGCGGGGCATCCACCGGTCCGCGCAGGTGATCTCGGTCCGGATCCACCGGCCTCAACAACACGAGTCCGGTGGCAGCCTCGGGCGGGTGGCGGCGATCCGACAGCCTGAACAACACCCAGCCCAGCCCGGTCGCGAGGACGGCTGCGACGAGTACGCCGATGCGGGCATCGTTGGCGGCGTCGGGAGAGTCGAGGGCAAGGTCCACGATGAACAGAGAGATCGTGAACCCGATCCCGGCGAGCGCGCCGCCCCCGCTGATCTGCGACAAGGGGAGGCCCGGCGGGAGACTGCCCGGGCGAAGTCGCGAGAACGCGGCGGTGGCGGCGGTGATGCCGACGAGTTTTCCCACCACCAGGCCGAGGACGACGCCCCACGCGATCGGCGACCGGATCGCGTCGCTCACAGTCTGCCCGGTCACCACGATGCCGGCGTTGGCGAGCGCGAAGATCGGTACGACGAGAAACGCGGTGTACGGCTGATAGAACCGCAGCAGCCGCTCGTTGACGGACACCGCCCGCAGCACACCGAGTTGCGCGGCGCGCGCATAGTCGGAGTTGGGGGATTGACGGAAAGCTCGGGTGAGCTCGCCCGCACGTTCCACTTCGCTTCGCCTCGGCGGGTAGACGGGAAGGATCAGCGCGATCAGCACCCCGGCGAGGGTGGGATGCACACCCGACTCGTAGAACGCCACCCACGTTCCTGCCGCAACGATGAAGTAGGCGATGCCACGCCAGACCTCGAGTCGACGGAACTGCAGGATGAGAAGCAGTCCCACCCCACCCAGCAGTAGATAGCCCAGCCGCAGCTCGTCGGTGTAGAAGAAGGCGATGATCGCGAGGGCGCCGATGTCGTCGGCCACTGCGAGGGTCAGGATGAACACGCGAAGTCGGGCGGAGCACCGAGGTCCGACCAGTGCAAGCGCGCCCAGCACGAACGCCGTATCGGTGGAGACCACCACCCCCACGCGCCGGCGGCCTCACCGCTGGGGTTGAGCAGGAGGAAGAGCGCAGCGGGCAATGCCAGACCGGCGATCGCGGCGACCAGAGGGACCGCGGCCCGCGTGCGGTCGGTGAGCTCACCGATGGTGAGTTCGCGTTTCACTTCGAGACCGACGACGAAGAAGAACAGGGTCATCAGTGCGTCGTTGACCCAATGCTTCAAATCGAGACTGATGCCGTAGTCGCCGATCTGGATGGTCAGCGGAGTGTGCCAGAACGCCTCGTACGAGGTACCCACGTTCGCCCAGATCAATGCCACCACGGTTGCCGCGAGGAGAAATCCGGCCGAGAGCGCGTCGTCATCGGTGCCGTCACGAATCCCGGCGAGAAGCCGTGACATACGGCGCAGGGCCCTGGGATTCTCGTCGACCGCCATGTGTCTCCGCTCCGAAGTCCGCTCTCAGCGGTGTCAGCGTATCGCCGTGTCGGCCGTGTCGCCGTCCGAGAGTTTCCTCCAGTTCCTCGTGTTGCCGCACGTTCAGAACCAACGGAAACCCTGGGTGTCGGGGGAAGCATTCAGCGATGGACTATCGGGCTGGTTGTGGGGGTGTCACTCGAGCCGACGCGGGCATGACGTCGTGAACATCGACCTGCGGGGATCGTTACGGTAGCGGCGTAGCAGTAGATCCGATCCGGGCCCGGGTGCGTTGTGGACGCTGTAGAGGCCGAGGTCGGATCCGGCGCGGATGACGTCATCGTGGGCTTCGGTGAGGATGACGCGCGTCCGGTGGTCGTTGTTGAGCGCGGTGGGGTCTTCGAAGGCATAGACATTCCAGATCGAGCCGACAGTGAATCGGGGGAGGGATTCGGCAGCGACGATGTCGGCGATCATCGTTTCTGTGGGGGTGCCGTCGACGTCGACTGTCACGGTGATGAGTTCGTAGGGTTCGAGATCGCTGTCAGAGTCCGGATCGGTGTGGAAGGGTTCACGTCCGGTGACGGTCGCTCTCCGCGGTGTCCGGTCGAGGGCGGGGAGCGTTCTGCGGAATGCCATGTCCATGACCACCACTATCGCGAAACAGAACGCGAGCACTCCGACGATCAACCGCTCCTGCCACGATGACACAGGTTCGCGGAAGAATCCGATGGCCAGCCAGGCCAGCAACACGAACGAGATGGCCGACGCGCTGCGGTTCAGTGCTCGGTCGGCGGCGCGTCGCGTTCGGCGTTGGGAAGCTCCGATGAGTTCACTGCGATCCGTTCTCTCCGCGGGTTCTTCGACTCGTGTGATTATGTGCCGTACTCGTGCCTGGTTGTGGGAAGGGAACCGAGAGTCAGCGCCGCCGAGCGTCCTGTTCGACGCGGAACACCCCGAGTTGTTCGTCGCCCACCGCACCGGCGTGCAATCCATGGCGGGCGAGTTCGGTGTCGAGTGTGTCGGCGTCGAGGACATTCCACCGGTACTCGACCTCGGTAGCGCCGATCTCGTGGCCGTCTTCGCTCGTTCGGTAGGTCATGTGCCAGATCATGGTGCGCTCGTCCACGCGCTCCGCCGACGCGGTGCCGTGGTACTCGCGATTGCCGACGCGTTCACGTGCCATCTCGAATTCCGGAACGGCCGAAGACGTGGTGGGCGCCTGAAGATTGATCACGGCGTGTCCTCCCGGCAGGAGTCCGGTAGCGACCACCCTCCACAATTCTGATCGCTCGTCGGGGTCGAGGTGACCCAGTGAATTGATCATGACGAGGGCATCGAACTTCTCGGGCAGACGGGACGAGGGGAACGGCCGGTTCTCGACGGTCACTCGGGAGCGTAGGTCGTTGTCGGACGCGACTCGATGCAGCAATACCGCGCGCAGATGACCGGACGGCTCGACCGCCACGATCTGCGCGTTCGGCGCTGCGTGAGCGATGACGCCGGTTCCGAGTCCGGTGCCGGATCCGAGCTCGACGATGGTGGCCTCGGTTTCGCCGATGCCGGCCAACGCAGCACTGACGGTGGGTGCCATGTGCTGCCACGGCCCCGCGCTGAGGAGGTCGAGGTGATCCGCGGATCGGGTGTATGGGTCGAGGTACACGCACGTGTGTCCTTTCGGTCATGCGATCCGAATCCAACGGTCGGCTACTATTTGCAACGACAATCACTTTCAATAATAGCGGGCCGCTGTACCCGCCGATCGGAGTCACCTCATGTACGACGTCGTTATCGTGGGCGCAGGTGCCGCCGGCCTCAGTGCCGCACTGGTACTCGGACGCCAGAAAAGATCAGTCCTCGTGGTCGACGGTGGACAGCCTCGCAACGCACCCGCGGCCGAAATGCACATGTACCTCGGCCGCGACGGTGGTGCACCCGCGCATCTACTCGCCGACGGACGCGCCGAAATCGAGGCATATCCCACGGTCGAGCGGATCTCCGGTCAGGTCGGTGCGGTCGGTGGAGCCGACGGTGCATTCGAGGTGACGATCGACGACGGGATGCCTGTACAGCTCGTAAGCTGTTCTTCGCCGTGGGCGTCACCGACGTCCCCTGGGAGATCCCGGGCCTGGCGGAACGCTGGGGCTCAGGAGTCTTCCACTGCCCGTTCTGCCACGGATTCGAGACCGACGGACTGACGCTCGCCGTCCTGGCCAACGGCCCGGACGCCGGGCTCGGAGCCTACGTCGCCGACCGCTATTCCGACGATGTGGTGGTCTGCACCAACGGTCCGTCGACCATTCCGGATCCGTTGAGAGCCATGCTGGACAAGACAGGCGCACGGGTGGTGGAGACGCCGGTCGAGCACATCGAGGGCGAACCCGGTTCGCTGACGGTGCATTTCGCCGACGGCTCCGTTCTCGAACGTCAAGCTCTCTACCACCGCGCGCCCACGACCCCGAACACGATGCTCACTCGGGCGCTCGGCTGTGAGCATTTCGACGACGGATGCGTCCGCGTCGACGAGTTCGGAAAGACAACCGTTCCCGGGGTGTCCGCCGGCGGCGACGCGGCGCATCTGGCCGCCGTCCCCGAGCCGGTGACGCTGGTGGCTCCCGCTGCCGCGGACGGCGTCCGTGCGCAGTGTGGTTGGAGCAGGACT
>BBEG01000006.1 GCA_001312645.1 Rhodococcus sp. JCM 9791 | reverse complement strand
GGTCCGGCAGGGGGCCCTGCGGAGATCTCGCGGGTACCGTGAACTGCTGCTCGTCTGTGGTTTCCGGCCGTCTGTGCACGAGGAGGGGCTGTATCGGACGGCTCCGACACCGCCTTCTGCACCGGAAAACGCGCTCACCTCGGGTTTCCGTGGGATAGTGCGTAAACGGTATTTTTCGTCGGTCACCCCGCACGAACCGTGAGTGACATACCCCCAGGTCACAATAAACGCCCGAATTGTCCTGTTGTAGGTTCTCGTGTCCTGTGCCACTCGATCCGAGGCTGAGAGGACGCACGAAATTGTCAGCGGGTCGACCTGGGGAAACGTCACTCGATGTCAGCGAAAACAGGCGGAATTGCATCTGGTGCAACATTCCGCAGGTGGCGTGCGTCGACATTCCTGCAGGTGGGTGAGACTCTGCACGAGAATTTCAGTGGTGTGACCTGGGGGTTCGTCAGTGCATGTCCACCGGTTAGGCCGCACGGAATGTCAGCAGCATTCAGGCAGGATTCGCTTGTTGACCTAGGTCATGCAGTCGATCCTGCTCCCGGTGCTGCCATTTTCATGCGGCCTCCCGCTGACACTTTTGTGCCGCCTCTCATCTGCAAACGGTGCCGCGTTTCTGCTCATCCGGTTCGAAGCACAGCCGGGAACACGTGTGAGACTTCCCACTGGGATGTCAGTGCGGCGAACAGGGCTTTTCCCGAAGGGTGTCAGTGGGTTTTCCCACTTGATGTCAGTGAAGTCCCGTCCGAGCCTGATCCGGAATGCGCGCCGACCCGGGCCTTACGAGCGAGCGGTGTCTTGTTCCTGGTCCGAGGGAGCAACGCTTCCGGTGACCGGCTTCCTCTCCCACCGGGAGTCTGATCGGCGTTGCTGACTTCATGCGGCGAATCAGGGAGTAGAGGCATGCTCGGCAGATGACTTCACGAGGTGTTGTGCGTGTGTGGCATCGCGAGGGCGGATGGGGTGTTCTTGAGTGCGCGGAGACTCCGGGCGGCTGCTGGGTGCACTTCAGCGAGGTCGAGGTCCCGGGCTTCCGCGCACTCGATCCGGGACAGCAGGTCGACTTCGAGTGGCAGCGGGCGAGTGGCCTAGTGGAGGGGTTGGTCTTCGTAGCTTCAAGTGCGCCCGGTTTCCGCCGAGTGACTGGACGAATGCGGGGCGCCGACACCGGGAGTCGGGGGCGTCCAGGGCGAGGTTGAGGATGCCGGTCCGGTAGAGACAGCCATCGCGCCACCGGTGCAGGGCCGGGATCGTCAATCCGCACGTGGCTGCGGTCCGGCGCAGCCTGCCGGTCCTCCCGACTGCTCGATGAACAGTGTGCCGGTGGGTTGGTGCGTGTTCGTTGGAAGATGGCGGCGGCGTGCAGCAACGGTCGTGCCGGCTGGGGGATCACCCAGAGGCGCAGGTCGGTGGGGCGTGCAGCAGCGGATGCGGCGACGGTGATCAAGGTGTCCCCGGTCAGCGCGAGTCGGGGGAGCGATCGGAGTTCGTCGAAGGTGGCGCCGGTGAACAGCAGAGTGGCCAGCGCGGCGGCATGTGCGGGGTTGGCGGCGTGTACCCGGATCGCGATGGTGGTCAGTCCCGGACCGACATGTGCGCCAGGTTCGGTGGCAGTGTCAGCGGCAGACCGTGCTGCTCGAATGCGGCCTGGGCGCCGCGGAGCCGGGCGAGGGTGTGGCTGCGGCCGGGACTGTCGGCGACGAGGCCACCGAGGGACCGGTAGAGGCCGACGGCGGTGTGCCAGCGGCGGATTCGACGGAGGGGGATCGTGCCGTAGAGCGTGCGCAGTTGGGCGCGCGGTGTGGACAGGTAGGCGAGCATCCGCTGCGGTAGGTCGGGAGCCATGCCGCAACGGGTCAACCGGCGATCGGTCATCTCGGCGGCCTGGTGGTAGACCGCGGCGAACTGTGCCGTCGATTCGTCGAGACAATCGGAACTTCACCGGAGGCGAAAGCTGCGGCGGATCCGCATCGGATGACCTGGGAGATGCAGGTGCGGAAAGTCTGCAGTCACCCTCTCATCGGCACTATGCCGGATCTTCTGTTCGGCCACCAACTGTGGCCATATCTCTTGTACATGAGTCGACTCAAGCTCAACCGTTGTGGCGCTGGCTGACTATGCGCGACGTGGTGCGGATCGCGGGCGCAGCGATCGGCTGGGGGCCTCAGAATTCCTTGCTGGCGACTCTAGAGCGAAGGGTGCTTACAATAGTTCCGCCTCAATCTCCTTGGCGCCTTTGAGAAGATGATCGATAAACAGCAGGGCACTGTCACTCAGTTCAGCACTCGACGAATGGGTGAGACCGAGCTTGCTCGGTACCGCGTCAAGCTCGACCGAGAGCACCTGCAAGTGCTCATCCTCCGCGCCGACCAGCATGGGCAACGGCGCCAGAGTGTCGGTAGCGCGCAAAATCGACCGAATCGTGAGGATCGAAGTGCATTCGATGAGGTTCGCGGGCGCCCACACTCCGACCTGACCAAACGAAGTACCGAGTCGACTCCCCACCGCGGTCGGGGGCGGCAGCACCCATGGAAAAGCTGCGAGATCCTCAAGCTGCGGATCCGTCAGCCCGAACACAGGATGACCGACCCGCCCCACGACTCGGATGGGTTCGTCGTAGAGATGTATCTGTGTAATGTCCCGGCCACCGCCGGGTGTCATCCGACCGATCAGTACGTCAATTTGGTTGTGGGCCAACTGCTCGAGCAGCGACTCGTCCGTACTTTCGACGACCGATACTTTGAGGGTGGGATGAGCCGATTTGAGGGATACCAGCGCGCGAGGCAGTAGAGCATGGGACCCTGTCATGTTCGTGCCACTCTGATCGGCCGGTTGCCGCTGTCTTGAAGATGATCGATGTTCTCGGCCAACCGCTCCACGCTGGTCAGGATCGTGACGGCGTGTTCTAGAAGTAGCGTCCCGTAAGGGTGGGGGTGACACCCCGTGGTCCGCGATCGAACAGGGTGACTCCCAGGATTTCTTCGGCCTCCCGGAGGCCTCTCGTCACTACGGGTTGCGTGACATACAGATCCCGAGCCGCGCCGGCGATCGTGCCGTTCTCCGCGATTGTCGTGATCAGTCGCAGGTGGCGCAACTTGAACCCGCCGTCCAGCAAGTTCCTCAGCCGACGCTCCATAGCGAGATCATACCTAAGGGTGCAGGCATAGCCATATAGGCATACTTGGTGCGGAAAGGGCATTATGCGGATTGCCACAAGGAATGAAGTATCTACCACATGCCTCCACTTCTCCCCTCTGCCGAGATCCTGGTAAAGGCGTTGAGAGACAGAATGATCAACGTCATCGACCTCACCGCCCCATTGTCCGACTCGACACCGGTACTCCCACTGCCCGAAGGCATGGAGCCGATCCCACACTTTGCACTCGAAGAGCTAGCCCGTTACGACGAACGGGGTGAGACCTCCTACCAGAACGGAATCCGCACTGGTGAACACGTGGGGACGCACTTCGACGCCCCGTGCCACTGGATTACCGGCCGCGATCTTGCAGATGTCGCAAGTGTTCCGCCTGAGGAACTGATCAGCCCCTTCGTTGTCATCGATAAGTCGCAGGAAGCGGCAGACAACCCGGACTTTCTCCTCGAGATCGAACACGTGCAGGAGTGGGAACAACGGCACGGTGCGCTCCCGACGGGCGGGTGGCTACTCTACCGCAGCGGTTGGGATCGCCGTTCCACAGACCAACAGCAGTTCATCAACGCCGACGAACGCGGTCCCCATACACCCGGCGTCTCGGTCGAATGTGCCAAGTGGCTGGCCAGCGAGACCCTGATCAGAGGACTTGGGGTGGAAACCGTGGGCATCGACGCAGGCCAAGCATTTGCCTTCGACCCTCCCTTCCCCTGCCACCACTACCTACTCGGTGCCGGAAAGTACGGCGTCACCCAGCTACAGAATCTCGAATCTCTCCCCACCGTCGGAGGGGTACTTGTTGTAGCTCCATTGAAGATCGTCGGTGGTCGGGAAGCCCCGCCCGAGTGCTGGCAATCGTCGACGCACCAGCTCAATCATCGAAGAAGGAGGGCTGACCCATGTATGTTCGCGACGCGATCGGCCGAGCACTGTACGAACTCGGTGTCCGCATGGCATTCGGAGTGGTTGGTAGCGGCAACTTCCACTACACGAACGCTCTCGTGGACGCCGGAGCCCGCTTCGTTGCTGCTCGCCACGAAGGTGGAGCCGCTGTCATGGCAGATGCACACGCACGCATGAGCGACGAAGTCACCGTACTATCCCTTCACCAAGGGTGCGGCTACACGAATGCCCTGACCGGAATTGTCGAGGCAGCAAAAAAGTGGGAGCCCGCTCCTCGTCTTGACTGCGGAGGCCACTGATCCGAAGTCCAACTTCTACATCGATCAGCAGGCAATCGCCCAGGGATGTGGAGCCGTCGCCCTCCGCGTACGCTCGGCAGAAACAGCCATCGCCGACATCTCCAACGCCTATAATATCTGCGCGACGCAGAACCGCACCGTGGTGCTCAACATTCCGATCGACGTTCAAGATCACGTCCTTCCCGAGCTTGGCGTCGTCGCACCACCTCTCGCGCGGCAAGCACCTCGCCCCCAGCGAGCAGAGGTCGAAAAGCTCACGGCGCTACTCGGGCAATCCGAGCGTCCCGTGTTCGTCGCTGGCCGTGGAGCACGAGGAGGTTCTGCCAAACACACTCTGATCGAGCTCGCCGACCGGTGCGGCGCTCTACTCGCCACCTCCGCGGTCTCGCGCGGCATGTTCGAGGGCGAACCGTGGGGAATCGATGTTGCGGGTGGATTTTCGACGCCCCTCGCCGCTGACCTCATCGCCAACGCCGACCTCATTGTCGGTTGGGGGTGCGGGCTGAACATGTGGACAATGCGTCACGGCCGACTCATCGCCGACGACGCCAAGGTCGTGCAGGTCGACATCGACCAAGGTGCACTCGGACGACACCGACCGGTCGATCTCGGCGTGTGGGCCGACGTCGCCGCGACCGCCGCGGACGCTTCTGCGCTGCTGGCCACCCAGGGAATCTCCAAGACGGGCTACAGAACAGAAGAGATCCTCGAGCAGATCCGCTCCGAAGGACGCTGGCACCAGGTCCCGTTCGATGACGAAAGCACCGGCGAGCGCATCGATCCTAGGTTGATGAGCGCACATCTCAATCGATTGCTTCCGCGCTCACGAGTCCTGTCCGTCGATTCCGGAAACTTTCTCGGCTATCCGAGCATGTATCTCGACGTCCCCGACGAATACGGTTTCTGCTTCACACAGGCATTCCAGTCGGTCGGCCTCGGACTGGCCACGGCAATCGGCGCCGCGATCGCCCAGCCTGACCGACTTCCGATCGCAGCCTGCGGCGACGGAGGGTTCATGATGGGCCTCAGCGAGCTCGAAACCGCGGCACGGCTCAAGCTGCCGATGCTGGTAATTGTCTACAACGATGCCAAGTATGGCGCAGAGGTTCATCACTTCGGGTCGGACGTCGTCCTCGACACCGTGACCTTCCCTGACACCGACATCGCCGCCATCGCCCGAGGCTTCGGCTGTGACGCTCTCACCGTCAGACACCCCGATGACTTGCTACCGGTCAAGTCGTGGGCGGATCGACCCGACCGACCAATGGTCTTGGACGCCAAGATCGTCTCCGACGAAGGGTCGTGGTGGCTGGTCGAAGCCTTCGGCCACTAGCCGCCGGCTATCCGAACCGGTCGACACAGAACTGTCTCGCATGATCGCTGATGAGTGCGGCCCGACGATGCGCCGCAGCCGGGCTCGAAATATGCAGAACGAAACGGATCCTGTCATGTCCAATCACACAGCAGAAACGCGGACGCGGAAAGCGGCCGCCGCAAGTCTTATCGGAAGCGCGCTCGAATGGTACGACTTCTTCTTGTATGGAACAGCCGCGGCCCTCATATTCGGCCCGCTCTTCTTTACCGGGGACGACTCTTTGACGGGTACGCTGGCCGCCTTCGGGACGTTCGCGATCGGATTCATCGCAAGACCGTTCGGCGGGGTCATTTTCGGCCACTTCGGAGATCGTGTCGGGCGTAAATCGATGCTCGTCATCACCCTGATGATGATGGGCATCTGCACTGCATTGATCGGCCTGCTCCCGACCTACGCGCAGATCGGCATGTGGGCGCGATCCTCCTGGTGACCTGCGCGTCATCCAAGGCATCGCGGTAGGCGGCGAATGGGGCGGTGCTGTACTGCTGATCAGCGAGAACGCCCCACCGCGTCGCCGAGGATTCTTCTCCGCCTTCAGTCAGGTCGGCGTCACGCTGGGCTTCATCCTGTCATCGTCCGTCTTTGCGCTGGTCAGCCTACTACCTGAAGACGACTTCCTTTCCTGGGGATGGAGAATTCCCTTCGTCCTGGGTTTGGTGCTCATGATTGCGGGCCTCGTGATTCGCATGAAAGTTGAAGAAACGCCGGTGTTCGAGGAGTTGCAATCGGACGGAAGTAACGTCCGTTATCCCGCGCTCGAGGCCATCAAGACGCAGCGTCGTTCCATCTTGATCACCGTGGGTGCCCGGATGGCGGAAAACGGCGGATCGTACATATTCGCAGTGTTTTCGCTTGCTTACGGCGTTCATATCGGCGTCGGAAGCGGAGTGATCCTGACGGCAATCATTGCGGCGAACATATTGGAAGCCTTCACGATGGTCGGATTCGCTGCTCTCTCTGACCGGATCGGGCGACGTCCCGTGTATCTCATCGGTGCAGTCGGTGTGATCGTGTGGGCAGCACCGTTCTTCCTGTTGATCAATACGAAGAATACGGCGTTGATCTGGATCGCGATCATCGTGGCAATCAGCATCTGTCACAGTGCCATGATCGGCACACAGCCGAGCTTCTTCAGCGAACTCTTCACTGGCAATGTGCGCTACAGCGGGCTTTCGATCGGCCATGAAGTCGCGGCGATCTTCGCCGGCGGCGTCGCTCCCCTGATCGCCACGGCGCTGCTCGCGTGGTCGGGAACGTACTGGCCCATTGCGGTGTACCTCGCATTTTTCGGTGTCCTCAGCACTATCGCTGTGATCAAGCACCGGAAACCAGGCCCACGGATGACCTCCTGACAAGCTCGGAGTCTGCATCAGAGGCACGCCCGACGAACGAAGTGGGTGAGCGTGTATGAACCATTCCCACGCAGTCATCGTCAGCGCTGTCGAGGTTCCCTATACCCGGCACCCTGGTGATGATGTGACGACCGAAGCACTCCTCACCACAGCAATCCGCAATGCCATCTCGAATGCTGGGCTCGAATTCTCGGATGTCGACGGGCTAGGCGTCTCCAGCTTCACGCTCGGTCCCGATCACGCTGTCGATCTCGCCGTCCGAAGCGGTCTGGCACTGAGTTGGATCATGGAAGACACCAACGGCGGAGCCAGTGGGATCAATATGCTCCAGCATGCCGTACGCGCAATCGAAGCGGGAGACGCCGAAGCCATCGTTCTTGTCGCCGGCGACCGAATGACCTCGACAGAGTTTCAGGCGGTCGTCGACGAATACAACGTCATCACCAGGGACTACGTGGCGCCACTCGGTATGGGGGGTCCGAATGCCATGTTCGCGATGCTCACGCAACGTCATATGAGTCGCCATGGCCTTGACGAAACCGCTTACGGTTCCGTGGCTGTCTCTCAAAGGCGTTGGGCCACGATGAATCCTGGAGCGGTATACAGAACGGGCATGACGATGGATGACTATCTGATGTCACCCGTCGTCGCTTCACCACTACGTCGATTCGACTGCGTTCCTCCGGTTTCAGGCGCTGACGCGATCATCGTCACCAGGCAGGACCGAGTACCGGCCGGAAGGGTTGCAGTTCGTGTGCGTGCTGTCGGCGGTTCTGTGAACTTCGATCTCCATGAAGGCGACGGCCTCCGCACGGGACTTGCCGGTATCGCTCCCACGTTGTGGAATCGAGCCGGGTTGGATCCATCCGATGTCGACGTGATCAGCGTCTACGACGACTATCCGGTCATGGTGCTGATCCAACTCGCCGACATGGGCTTCGCGCCCGACGGCGATATTCGGAAACTCGCCCACCGTCTTCGTAGTGCGGACTGGCCCGTCAATACCTCGGGTGGGCAACTGTCCGCAGGCCAAGCCGGTTCTGCCGCGGGAATGCATGGCCTCGTCGAGGCTGTGACTCAACTGCTCGGCGAGGCCGAAGACCGCCAGGTTCCCGACGCACATATTGCTGCGGTGAGCGGCTACGGCATGGTCACGTATCGCTATGGCGCATGCGCCAACCTTGCCATATTGGAAAGGGTTTGATGTGGGTATCGAAATGCAGCGCTGCATCGATTGCGCACAGGCAGTGTTTCCTCCCCGAAGCATGTGTCCGCACTGCCACAGCGATGTCTTCGCGCCCGCGACGGCCAGCCGAGGGGCCATAGAGGAAACAACCCTTCAGAGCGGTTCACCGCCCATACTGTTCGGCTCCATCCGAACCGACCTCGGACCGATCGTCGTGGCAGAGATCGTCGGGGAAGGCGGGGCCCGGGAACGGAAATCACCCTTGTATCAACGAACAAGAGGCAGACCGGTGGGTTGATCGCCGTTGTTCCGCAGCCTTCCATCAAGGAGCAGTGAAACATGCAGAACGCCGTAGCCATCACCGCACCACTTCGCGGGCTACCGCTGACCGAATGCACGATCCCGTCGCTGTTGACACGGCAAGCCGAGCAGTACGGTCCGAAGACCCTGCTGAGAATCGGGGAGTCGACATTGTCATACGCGCAGGTCCGAGACCTCGCGGCAGGCACCGCAGAAATTCTGCAGGCAAACGGGATCAGCCACGGCGACAAAGTCGCGATCCTGTCGGAGAACCGCCTCGAACTGCTACAGATCATTCTCGGATGCGCATGGATGGGTGCCGTTGCCGTACCACTGAACGCGGCACTGCAAGGTGCTCAACTCCACCACGCGCTGGAAGATTCGAACTCGCAGATACTGGCAGTCGAATCCGACCTGCTCTCCCGACTCGAGTCAGTAACGCCGCCCCCCGCTCTGGAACAGGTATGGTGCCTCGGCCCAGTCACCGAGCCGAGTGTCGACGGCTACGACGTGCGAACCATGCCTCCGATCACAGGATCAGTGCCGGCCGGCGATGTCGCTCCTGGTGATACTGCCGCCTTGCTGTACACATCCGGCACTACCGGGGTATCCAAGGGAGTGTGCTGCCCACACGCCCAGTTCTACTGGTGGGGCATCTCCGTCACAGAGCAGTTGGAGATCACCGAGGACGACACCTTGTTCACGGTGCTGCCCTTGTTCCACACCAATGCCCTCAACGCCTTCGTACAAGCGCTTGTTGCAGGAGCAACAATGGTGGTGGGGCAAAGGTTTTCGGCAAGTCGCTTCTGGGACCAGCTGAAGGAATCGAAAGCAACCATCACATATCTTCTCGGAGCTATGATCAACATCCTCTGGTCCCGGGATCCCGATCCGCTCGAGCGAGAACACTCCGCCCGGATCGCGCTCTCGCCCGCCACACCCGCAACACTGGCCGCCCCCTTCTGTGAACGTTTCGGCATCCAGCTGATCGACGGATTCGGCTCCACAGAAACCAATTCCGTTCTGACCTCGGCCCCGGACGCGCCGCGACCGGGGTACCTCGGCCAGACGCAACCCGACTACGAAGCGATCGTCGTAGACGAACATGACGCCCCAGTTCCTGACGGAACACCGGGCGAGCTCCTGCTGCGTTCGCGCGTTCCGTACGCGTTCGCGACCGGGTACTACGGGATGCCCGACAAGACCACAGAAGCTTGGCGCAACCTCTGGTTCCACACCGGAGACCGGGTGATACGCGAGCCCGACGGATGGTTCCGCTTCGTCGACCGGATGAAGGATGTCATTCGCAGGCGGGGCGAGAACATTTCATCGTTCGAAGTCGAGCAGGTCATCGGTCTACATCCAGCAGTCGAGACGGTAGCCGCATACCCAGTACCTTCGGAAATGGCCGAGGACGAAGTCATGGTGGCGATCGTCGCCAAGGCCGGCGCTGGCCTTACTCCTCAGGACATCATTGAGCACTGCCACGGACGCTTGACGAAGTTCGCCGTTCCACGATTTATCGACATTGTCGCCGATTTGCCGAAGACCGAGAACGGCAAGATTCGGAAGGTCGTTCTGCGCGAACGTGGAAGAACCCCCAGCACCTGGGATCGCGAATCCGACAAGGCTGTCATGTTAGATGGGCGCTCCCTGCACGATGCTGCGTTGATGATCAGGCAGCCTTTCGGTGGATCTGTAGCCGGTAGCCGACTTTCGCAGCGAGGTCACACTCCGACTGTCGTCGAGGAGTGACGCTGTCTCATCTCAGCAACCAGCGGCCCGAACGGGGCCGACTCGGACTTGACGCAGAACACATCCCACAGGGCGGGCAACCCGCTACCCAAGCCCTCGGTTTATACCCATCTGTGCATAGAAGGTGATGTAATGACACTAGACGAACATGCCGTGCAGTCCTACGGTCAGAACACGTCTGTCCCGTCGAAGACGGAGATCCTCAATGTGGTCGGTGTCCAACGCGTTCCGGGCAGACGGGTCTTCGACAAGGTCAATCCTGTCGATGGCTCGGTCAACGTCCAGGTGCACGAGGCCGACCAGAGCGTTGTCGATCAGGCAGTCAGTGCGGCCCGCGCCTCGTTGACCGGCTCCTGGGCATCGATGCCGGTCACCACGAGAGCGGAGCTACTACGTCGTATCGCGGACGTCATCGACGAGCGATTCGAAGATCTCGTGGCAGCCGAGATCGCTGACACCGGAAAACCCGAGAAGCTGGTGCGTGAACTCGATGTCCCTCGCGCAGCACACAACTTCCGTGCTTTTGCGGACATCATTTCCAGCGCCGGCCTGGATTCCTTTCTCACTGACCTGTCCGACGGGAGCTCAGCGCTCAACTATGCAGTTCGGAAGCCACTTGGCGTCGTGGCAGTCATTGTCCCCTGGAACCTGCCCCTCCTACTCCTGACATGGAAACTCGCACCGGCACTCGCCTGCGGCAACGCGGTGGTCGTCAAACCGTCCGAGGAAACACCCTCGACCGCGACACTGCTCGCCGAGATCATGACTCAAGCCGGCCTGCCCGATGGCGTGTACAACGTCGTCCACGGCTTCGGAGTGGACTCCGCCGGCGAGTACCTGACCACGCATCCCGACGTCGACGGCGTGACCTTCACTGGTGAATCGTCGACCGGTTCGGCCATCATGCGAGCCGTTGCACCATCGGTCCGACCCGTGTCGTTCGAACTGGGCGGTAAGAACGCAGCCTCGTCTTCGCGGATTGCGATCTGGACAAGACAATCGACGGCCTGACCCGTTCGATCTTCCTCAACACCGGGCAGGTCTGTCTGTGCACCGAACGGGTGTACATTCAGCGGCCAATCTTCGAGACGGTCGTCGAACGCCTCACCGAACGGGCCCGGCAACTCACTCTCGGCGACCCGATGAACCCGGAAACCACCACCGGTCCCCTCATCTCCCAAGAACACCGCAAGAAGGTGCTTTCCTACTTCGATCTTGCACGCAGCGAGGGGGCCACCACGGTCGTAGGTGGGGGCGTCCCACAACTCGGGCAGGACCTCGAGCGGGGAGCCTGGGTCGAGCCGACACTGTGGACAGGGTTGGACAACAGCAGTCGAGTGGTCCGCGAGGAGATCTTCGGGCCGGCGGCAGCACTGATCCCCTTTGACACCGAAGAAGAAGCCATCCGCATGGCAAACGACACCAAATACGGCTTGGCCGCAGCAGTATGGACGACCGATCTACAGCGCGGTCACCGGGTAGCTCAGCAAATGGAAGTGGGGATGGCATGGGTCAACACGTGGTATCTGCGCGACCTGCGCTCACCGTTCGGTGGGGTTGGACTCTCAGGAATCGGGCGTGAGGGCGGAATGCACTCGCTGCACTTCTACTCTGAGCCACCAACGTGTGCGTGCAGTTGTGAGGACCGAGTTCACTAAAGTGAGGAAAGCTGTGCACCACACCGAATTCGCGCAGATCGCTCGGCAACTCGCCGACGCAACAGACAGCGGGCAGGCCATCCCACAGGTCGCCGAGCAAGCCGGCCTCGATCTGACCGACGCCTACGCTGTCCAGCACGCGGGCATTTCCCTTCGGAAGGATCGCGGCGAGAGCACAGTCGGGGTCAAACTCGGCTTCACCAGTCGAGCCAAAGCCGAACAGATGGGCGTATCCGACATCATCATCGGAACCTTGACCTCCTCCATGGGAGTATCGAACGGCGGTGAAATCGATCTCACGCGAGGCGTTCACCCCCGAATCGAGCCCGAGGTCGCATTCCTGTTCGGTCATCCCGCTGGCGGCCAGAACGATCCGGATACTACCCCGGTCGTGACTCATATTGCTCCGGCGCTCGAAGTGATAGACAGTCGATTCGAGGCTTCAAGTTCAGCCTCGAGGACGTGGTTGCGACAACACGTCGGCATCGGCATTCGTCATCGGCAACTGGGTGCCGGTCGAAAAGGTCGAAGGACGCCTCGATCTGAGCAAGCAACCTGTCTTCCTCTTCGAGGACGACGACGTGATCGCCGAGGGCACCACCGCTGACATCCTCGGCAATCCATGGGAAGCCATCGCCGCAGCACAGCGCATGTCGGCGACCTATGGACACGAGATCACAGCCGGCTCGATCCTGCTCGCCGGCGCGGCGACGTCGGCCGCACCGATCACGGTCGGGCACTCGTACCGCGCCATGGTCTACGGGCTGGGCACCGTCTCGGTCCGGACAGGAGATGCACGCAACCATGGTTGAGTCGAAAGTCATCGAAGGAAAGGCCACTCCTCGCGGACGCTTCCCCCACGTGAAGGTGGTCGGCAATCTGGTCTACGTTTCCGGCACCAGTAGTCGTCGGCCCGACAACTCGTTCGAAGGCGTGAAAGTTGACCATCTCGGGGTGGTCGATCTCGACATTCGAACTCAGACACGCGCTGTGATCGAGAACATCTCAGACATCCTTCGCACGGTCGGAGCGGATCTGAGCAATCTTGTTCAGATCACGACGTATCTCGTCAACATGAATGACTTCGGCGGATACAACGAGATCTACGGAAGTTACTTCGACGACGATGGGCCGACGAGAACCACAGTCGCTGTCCATCAACTCCCGCACCCGCACCTACTCATTGAGATTCAGGCTGTTGCCTGGCTTCCGATAAGGAGCTGATCATGACCGCCATACCGCCTGTCTTCGACTTCGAGCGCTGGATCAAGGAGCACGAAGACGAACTCCAGCCGCCGGTGAACAACGCGCAGATGTGGGAACCCATGGGCGACTTCATCGTCCAAGTGGTCGGCGGCCCGAACGAGCGCACCGACTACCACCTCGACCCGTACGAGGAGTGGTTCTACCAGTATCGGGGCGATATGCACATCAACCTCATGACCAAGGACGGCCCACAGCGCATCGACCTCCGGGAAGGCGAGATGTGGCTGCTTCCGCGGAATCTGTACCACTCTCCGCAGCGTCCTGAGCCGGGCTCGATCGGCATCGTCATCGAGCGCATCCGAAAGGAGGGCACCCTCGAGAAGTTCAACTGGTTCTGCCCGGAGTGCAATCACCTCGTCCATGAGATCGAACTTCAGGTTCGTCACATCGTCGAGGATCTGCCGCCGGTCTTCCAAGAATTCTACGACTCGGAAGAAGCCCGCACCTGCGGCAACTGCGGTGCGCTGCATCCTGGGAAGGGGTAGACATGGGCGCGATTGATATCCATACCCACTCGGTTCCTCGCCAGTGGCCGGATCTGGGTGCTGGCAAGCCCTGGCTGCGCATCGACAGCGAGCGTGACGCGATGATCATGATCGACTCACGGGAGTTCAGACCGATCGGGGCTGAATGCTGGGACCCTGACATCCGGCTTCGCGATATGGATGACGACAATATCGACATTCAGGTCGTGTCACCGACTCCGGTGTTCTTCAACTACGACGCATCCCCACGTGAGGGCGAGAAGATCGCACGAATCTTCAACGATCTCGCCATCGAGATGTGTGCACCGGTGGGCCCACGGCTTGTCCCGTTCTGCCAGGTCCCGCTCCAGAACACTGACGCGGCATGTCGAGAACTTGAACGTGCCGTTCAGGCAGGACATCGGGGCGTCGAGATCGGGAACCATGTCGGTGACCGAGATTTGGACGACGCAGGAATTGTGACTTTCCTGCAGCACGCGGCAGCTCTGGACGTCCCGGTGTTCGTTCATCCCTGGGACATGCCCGATTCGCCTCGACTCGACCGCTGGATGGCACGGTGGCTCACAGGCATGCCATCGGAGACTCACCTCTCGATCATCGCGATGATTCTCGGTGGCGTGTTCGACCGGATTCCACCCTCCCTGCGCATCTGTTTCGCCCATGGCGGTGGATCTTTCAGCTTCTGGCTTGGGCGTTTCGAGAACGCGTGGCATCAGCGGTCGGACCTGATTGCAAAATCCGCGCTACCACCGTCGCACTACCTCGACCGTTTCAGCGTCGACTCGGTGGTGTTTCATCCCAGCGCGCTGCGCAATTTGGTGGAAACACTCGGCAGCAGCCAGGTGATGGTCGGTTCCGACTACCCGTATCCGCTCGGCGAGCGACCAGCAGGTGAGGTTGTACGACGCTCCGACTTCCTCACGGAAGCACAAACCGCGGCCATCCTCCACGGAAACGCACGTCGCTACCTCGGTGAGGCCACTGTAGAGCTCGGCTTGAAAAAGCAAGCGCCGCCCTCACCTCGGTGAGGGCGCACGTCGTAGAAGCCCGGTCGACGGGTTCGGCGGGAGACTCCGTTCGCGTACGATTCAGCGACGCAAGGGATGACCGGAGCCCTCGATGGCATCGCTATGCCGTCGCAGTGACGCTGACAAAGCGGGAACCGATCCAAGACCGAGGCAGCGTTGGTGGGGCGTTGTCAGGACCCCCGGCAACACCCACCACACTCGAACGGGCATATCTGAGGTTGCCCCTTGAAGGTGGACACCGGATTTCATGCAGCGAGTGACAGCGTAGACGGTGCGTGAAGTTGCCGCTCGAACTCCACCGGTGTGAGATATCCCAGGGAGGAATGGCGACGACGCCGGTTGTAGTACGCAAGCCACTCGAACAGCTCCGTCCGAACATGGCTCTTCGAGGACCAACTGCGGCCGTGCAGCCACTCTCTCTTGAGTCCTTAAAAGAACGATTCGGCGAGGGCATTGTCGTAGCTCGACCCAATCCGGCCTCGACTCGGTCGGATGCCATGCCGATGGCAAACATCAACGAAAGTTGCTGCAGTGTATTGCGATCCACGATCGCTATGGAAGATTACGCCACTGACGTCACCACCGCGAGTGTGCACCGCCATCTCGATCGCATCCGTCACGAGGTCGGTGCGCATGTGGTCGGCGATAGACCAGCCCACCACCCGACGTGAGTAGATGTCGATCACCGTCGCCAGATACATCCACGACGATCCCATCGGGATGTAGGTTATGTCGCCGCACCATTTCGTATCGACAGTCGTGGCGGTGAAGTCCCGCCGCACCAGATCCGGAACCGGCGGCGCTGCTGTATCCGGGGTCGTCGTGCGTCGGGAACGGCGCAGGTGCCGGCCGACGATGCCGTGAGAGCGCATCAGCCGGGTCACCCTTTTGCGGTTGATTGCGCATCCGCGGGAGCGGAGTTCGGCGTGTACTCGAGGGGCGCCGTAGGCGCTGCGATGCTCGAAGTGGATGGCACGGATCTCAGCGACCATCGCCGCTTCCTCGGCTCGGCGCTCGATACGGGCCGGCTCGGCGGCCAGGTGCTTGTAGTAGCCGGAGCGGGAGATCCCGAGAACCCGGCACAGCCGCTGGACACCGAACTCGGCACGATATGTCGAGATGAAGTCCCAGCGGCGGGGTCTTCACTTCACCTCTTTGGCGAAATACGCGGCTGCCCGGCGCAAGATCTCGCGTTCGAGCTGCCATTCCTTCTCCGCACCGCGCAGCCGGACGTTTTCCGCCCGCAACCGCGCCAGTTCCTGCGCCTCGGTTTCTGCACCCACACCGATGCGATCACCAGACCGCGCCGTGCGAGCGGTGTCCTGACGGACCCAGGTGCGCAGAGTCTCCCCGCTGATCCCCAGATCCGCGGCCACCGTCGCGTAGGTGCGGGTGCCGTCGGCTGCCCGATACAACGCGACCGCATCCCTCCTGAACTCCTCCGGATACATCGATTGACGTCCCACCTCACATCCCTTCCTGGACCTCTGGGTCCATTGTCAGGGTGTCCACTCCAAGGGGGCAGCCCTCATATCCACCTCGTCTCAGTTCGTTGTCTGCCACGGTGTGAGACGCTGTGATCATCCGACACGTCAAGAAGGACCGCAGACTGGGGGACGGGCTGCTCGTGATCGCCGCTACCGTCACCCCGGGATGCTTACTGAACAACCATGGTCGTACCGACTGCCTTTTTTGAAAGGGTGGTGGGTGCTGAACCCGGTAGCCGCTGGGCCACTGCTGTGGATGCTCGCCCTTCGAGGGCCAATAGCAGTTCCGCAGGACCCGGCGGCCCGGCGTTGAGACTGGCGATAGGGCCATGCGCTTCGAGCGCCTTGCAGTGAGCGACCAGCACCAACGCCTTCCACCTGGTAAAGCATTCCGACGATGCGGAGAAGATACGTATGCAGAAACCAAGTGCGATAGCTGGGATCGACTGGGCCGCTGAACGTCACGCGGTATGTGTCCTCGACAGCGACGGCCGGATGATCGAGCGGTTCGACATCACACACGATAGCCAGGTGCTTCGCGCGATGGTGTCCCGGCTCCGGAAGAATGGGGTGGCCACGGTAGCGATCGAGCGCGGCGACGGGCCGGTCGTGCAGGTATTGATCGATGCCGGCCTCGCGGTGTTCGTTGTCCCGTCACGTCAGATCAAAGCCTTGCGGACCCGTTACGGCTCTGCCGGCAACAAAGATGATCGTCTCGACGCGTACGTCCTCGCGGACACGCTACGCACCGACGGGCACCGGTGGAGGCCGCTGCGGGAGGATCACCCGGAGACGGAAGGTATTGCGGGCGATGTGCCGGGCTCGCTAGGAGCTCGTAGAGATGCGTGTGCAGGTGATGAACCAGCTCCGGTGCAACCTCGAACTTGCGTTCCCTGGGGCCCTCGGGTTCGCCCTCGACTCGACAATCCTGCAAACACGAACAAACCGTGTTTCGTTGGTCGTGCGCCGGGGTCATGGACTTCGCGAACGGCAGCCGCCTCGGCGACGAGTGGGCGATGAGCGTCTACCAGCGGGCCATCGCCAAAGGCTGTCGACACCCTCATGCCATCCGGATCTTTGCACGCGCCTGGATCCGCATCATCTGGCGCTGCTGGGCAAGACGAAATACCCTTCAGTCCGCAACTACACACCAGTCGAAAACTCTCAGCTGCTTGACATAGGGCACTTCTATATCTGTCAAGCATCCCGAGGAAACGATACGGCAGTGACGCTTACGGAAGACTTGTCTGGTCACGTAGCGTTTGAGTACAACACTGGGATTTCCTTGGTGGTGCAACCTTCCGCACGTCGCCGTGCGACGTAGCGCGGGTATCCGGATCGGTCCTCACCCGGACGACCAGCGCCGGTCGCCGCCACGATTGAGCCGGTGTCGCATGGTGTTTCCAGAGGACGCCGGGATCGGGCAGGTCCCCGCGAGGGACGCGAAAGCCCCCTCGCTGCGGACACGCCCTGGGTGCGACCATGCGATGAGGATCGACGCGGCGACACGGCACCGACGCGGGGAGGTCGACCAGTTTCGGGGCGCAGGCCTTGACGACGGCATCGAGCTTCTTGCGGTTGTCGGCAAGCTCGGACTCGAGCGCGCAGATTTCTCCGCGCCAACCGGACCGCCTCGTGGCGACAGGTGTGCAGCACGGCGTCCTCGTCACGGCGCCGTCAAGCGCAGATCGTCGAAATTTGGCTGTGGGCCAAGGGCTTACGTGCGTCAATGCCGAGGTCGACGGTGCGGACGAGTGCAGTCAATGCAGTGATCGCACGGGTGCGCTCGCAGGTCATCTGCTCCCGGGCGACCACGAGAACACGCATCGCCACACGCGGGCCATCCGCGCGGGGCGTACGGAGCCTCGCCAGGTCGATACTCAGCACGGACCGCGCGATCCAGTCCCGAGCACGGTCGAGTCCTGCCGCACTGACGGGGAACGTCGCCGGCGCCCTGGCGCGCCGGTGGCTGCTGTCACGACGTTCATTGTGTGGGTTGCGGCGTGTGTGTCGACACCGATGACGTGTTGGTAGTGGTCTGCGACGATGGTCATTGCGGCGGTTCTCCTTTCCAACGGGCGGACGTCGTGTTCCGGCGTCGGTCCGGAAGGAGCTTCGAGGCAGGCCTGTAATGGGCCACAACCTGGGTAAACAGGTCGGGCAGGCTTCTAATCAAGCCACCGAAGCGAGACCGGGCCAGCGTCGCCGCCGCTCGAGCGATGGACAGATCCCGGGAAGTGTACCCCCAGGCAGGGGGCAAGACGATTCACGAGTCACAGCGGATGAGGGCGACGACACCGATCCTGTCAGCCAGCCCCGGGCCGGCCACTGCCAACACTTACAGACGATTCACTGCGCTCGCAGTACGCTGACCTGTGGGTCTGCTGACGTAAGTGTCCTGAGTGGTTGATCGGATATTGCGTTGGTCAATTCCACGAACCAGCGCTGCGGGTCTGTATCAGGGTTGCGTGCGTGCATGGTACGGGGTGGGCAGGCGTAGCTGTCGATACGAGAGTTGCGGGTGGTCGGTGAGAGGTCTGCGATCAGGAGCAACTCCGATTTCACAAATTGGGTCTTGCAGTAATCCAGATCACCAGTCATCCTAAGTGCATCCAAAAGTGTATCCAGTTAGGAGACGTCTGGTGACTGCTCTGAACAAGCCCGAGACAGTGACTCGACCCTTGTCCGTGTCCGACCCTCGACACGCCGAAGCAGCGGATTTCCTGCACTACGAGGCCGAGTTGCTCGATGGTCTCGCCGAGCGCACATGGCTCACCGAACTTGTCAGCCGCGACATCGTGTACCGGATTCCGGTCCGCGAAACCGTCGAACGAGCGCGCGGCCGCGGATTCCACTCGTCAACGTTCCATCTCGACGAGACATACGGGTCGCTGGATTCACGGGTCACCCGCGGGGAGACGAAGTACGCCTGGGCGGAGGACCCGCCATCGCGGGTGCGCCACTTCGTCACCAACATCCGGGTCCGACCGACCCTTGACTCGGATCCCGACCTGCTCGACGTCAGGAGCAATCTCCTGATCTACCGCACGCGTCAGGAGCAGACGACGCCGCAGCTTCTCTCGGGCGAGCGGCACGACATCCTGCGCCGGGAGGAGGGTCGATGGCGCCTGCTGCAGCGGGTGGTCTATCTGGATCTCACCGTGATCGGAACGCACAACTTCGCCCTCTTCTTCTGACGATTTCTCGTCCTACACGCAAATCAGGAAGTGCAGCCATGAACCCGTGATCAATAGAGGTCAGCCTGAGACCAAGCCGGCATCGACCCTGAAGCCGACGGTCCGTGAAGTGATGGACCGCATCGACGACGGTCTGTCACGCGGCCGGGTCCCCGCCGAGATATTCGGTAATCCCGACATCTATCAAGCTGAACTGCGTCGAATCTTCGGCCGTGCCTGGGTGTTCATGGCGCACGAGTCGGAGATCGAAGCGAACGGCGACTATGTCGTCCGCAAGATCGGCGAAGATTCGTTCGTCGTCACCCGCGACGAACACGGACAGATCCACGTCCTGTTCGACGCATGTCGCCACCGGGGCGTGCAAATCTGCCGATCCGACTCCGGGAACTCCTCCCACTTCCGATGCCCCTATCACGGCTGGACATACTCATCGGATGGATCCCTTGTCGGGGCACCCCTGTGGAAAAATGCACTCGGAGGCATGACGAAGGAGAACAACGGTCTCGCCAAGCAGCCCAGGTGGAGTCCTTCCACGGCTTGATCTTCGCGACCCTCGACCCGACTGCCCCACCGCTGCGGACTTACCTCGGGGGCATGGCCTGGTACCTCGACCTCGTCTTCGGTCTGGACAAGGACGGTGTCGAAATGCTTGGCGCGCCACAACGTTTCGTCGTCGATGCCAACTGGAAATCCGGTGCAGACAACTTCTCCGGCGACGACTACCACCTCGGCACCCTGCACAAATCGGTGTGGAGCATCGGCGCTTCCCGGTCCCGTTCAGCGAGAACATGATGGGGTACCACATTCAGGCCTCGCCGGGGCACTCGTTGTCGTTCTCCATGGCCGAGTACGCCGACGAGCCAGGACCCAACTTCTTCGGGTTTCCCGAATCGATTTCGAAGCACTTCGACAGCGTCAACATCTCACCCGAACAACTCGAGGTGGCTCGCCGATCGCGGGTGTTCGTCGGGAACGTGTTCCCCAACTTCTCGATTCTGGCCCTGCCGATGACCGAGGACGGTGCCAACCATGCACCGACCGGCATCCTCACCATCCGAACCTGGCAGCCCAAGGGGCCCGGGCAGATCGAGATCTGGAACTGGTTCGTCGGTTACAAGAATATGACACCCGAGCAGAAGGAGCGGACCTACCACGCGGCCCTCGGCACCTTCTCGCTCGGCGGGTCGTTCGAGATGGACGATACCGAACCGTGGCTCACGGTGACGCGCACCGGTGGTTCGGTGGCCGGTGAACTCCTCGGATTCGAATTGAACTACGAGATGGGCATGCCCGGAATCGGCATGGCAACACCGGTGTCCGACTGGCCTGGCCCCGGAAAGGTGTACTGGACACGCTACGAGGAAGGCGTCCAACGCAACCTGTACCAGTTCTACGCCGACATGATGCGCGCGGAGCAGGGCGAATGGCCGGAGTTCGAGTTTTGACCGCCCATGACGCCGTCCGCGACAAGTATGTGGCAGGGGGTTTGCTCGGACGACTGACACCGGGACACAACATCGGCGTGGTTGTTGTCGACCTCCAATACGGGTTCACTGAAGCCGAGTACGGTCCGGGCTTCGATCTCGACCAGGTCGTGGCGGACACGCGCACGTTGGTAGACGCGGCCCGCAGCCGGGGGATACCCGTGTGGTTCACCACCATCGCATTCCCGGCGGACGGAGACGGCAGGGGCGCCACCTGGCTCGCCAAGATGCCCGCACTCTCGGGATTGCGCGAAGGCGAGCGCAGCACCCGGATCGACGAGCGCCTGGCGATGCGTTCCGACGAGAAGCTCGTCATCAAGCAGACGGCCTCCGCATTCGCACACACCGACCTCGCGCAGCAGCTCCATGCAGCCGAGGTCGACACGATCCTCGTTACCGGCGCCACCACCTCCGGCTGTATTCGCGCCACCGTCGTCGACGCCTGCGCTGCGGACATTCCCGCGTTCGTGGTCCGCGAATGCGTGGGCGATCGCGAAGCAGCACCGCACGACGCGTCTCTGTTCGACATAGAGGCGAAGTACGGCGATGTCGTCTCACTCAACGAAGCACTCGACCTTGTCAGGGGAAAGCCATGACAATCGCGATCGACAGGGCTCTGTACCGTGCCCCCTCGCTCGACACGCCCGCCCGGGTCGTCGAATCCACGCCACCGAGACTTGTGCTTCCCGGAGTCGGCAGCGGAGACTGGGGATTGCGAAACGAACGTGAACTCGGCTTCTTCGGCGAACCCGTCGATGGGCCCGCATTTCTCGCGGAGCTCGAGCGGTCGGGCTTGCGAGGACGTGGCGGCGCCGGCTTCCCCGCCCACCGTAAGTGGGCCACGGTCGCAGCGGCAGCCGGACCGAAGGTCGTCGTGGCCAACGGGCACGAAGGCGAACCGGCCTCGCTCAAGGACACGTGGTTGCTCACTCGTCGACCCCACCTCGTCCTCGACGGGTTGCTCCTGGCCGCCGCGGTGGTCGGAGCCGACGACGCCCTCGTGTACGCGTCTCATCCGGAGGCCGTGGCCGCCGTGGAACGCGCGATCGGGGAGATTCGTTCGGCAGGGCTGGTGCCCGAGAATGTGCGCCTGCGCGTGCACCTCGCGGAGGACACCTACGTTGCCGGCGAGGAATCCGCAGTCTGTCAGTCCATCAACGGTTTCCCCGCCAAACCGACGAGCAAGCCACCACGCCCCTACCAACAGGGCGTGAACGGGCTTCCGACACTGGTCAGCAATGTCGAGACTCTCGCGCACGCGGCGTGGATCCATGTGCACGGTGCCACCGAGTTCGCGTCGGTCGGTAGCGGATCATCCAAGGGTACAGCGTTGTTCACGCTCACCGGCGCGTGTTCGTCACCAGGTGTATACGAAATGTCCTTGGGGCGACCGGTACTCGACCTTGCCACCGCAGGCACGATGGCTGGGACGATGACAGGAATGCTGATCGGGGGATGGTTCGGCGGCATCCTCACCGGCGACCACAGCGCTCTGCACTGCTGCTACGACGCGGTTCGCGCCGCCGGTAGTGGTCTCGGCTGCGCCGCGGTCACCGTCCTGGGTCCCGATGACGACATCATCGAGATCGCCGGTGAACTCAGTGCCTGGTTCCGGCAGGAATCCGCGATGCAGTGCGGAATCTGTGTGAGCGGCACGAACGCGATCGCCCGCGCCTTCCGGCAGGTCCTCAGCGGCAGTCACGACCCCGCCCACCGGCATAACCTGATGCGCTGGGGAACGACGACTCCCGGACGCGGAGCATGCGGCTTCGCCGACGGGGCATTCACGCTTGCGCGTACTGCCGGAGCCGAACTCGCTCGCCGGGAAGAGAACTCGAGCAAAGGAGTGCTGCCGTGAAAGTCGAGCACAAGACCGAGGTCATGAAAGTCGCTGTCGACGCAACCAAGTGCGACGGGTACGGCATCTGTTTCGACGTGTGCCCGTCGGTTTTCCGCTCGGACGAGTGGGGCTATGCCGCTGCTGCCGGAGACGGAACAGTTCCGGAACGCGACCAGGACAAGGCGCGCCGAGCTATTTCACTATGCCCTGAGCAGGCAATCCGCGAAATTTTCTGAGTCTCCACACACCATAGTTTTCGAAGGAGTTCATCGTGTATCTCGGACTGGACAAAGGCATCGCCCTGGTCACCGCTGCATCGCGAGGTATCGGCCGCGCGACCGCCGAGCGTCTCGCAATGGAGGGGATGACCGTCGTCGTGGCGGCGCGCAGCGTCGGCACGGAACGTGAAGATCTCGGTGAAGGACACATCGTCCCCATCGAGGCCGACCTCGGTGATGCCGCGGCGACGGCCACCCTCGTCGATACTGTCGTTGAACAATATGGAAGCCTCGACGTCGCGGTGCTCAACACGCCCGGCCCACCCATCGTCTCTGCTCTCGGCACGTCGTGGTCGGATTGGCAGAAAGCTCATGACCTGCTGCTGCGCCCGATCGTCCAGCTCGGGATCGCGGCAGCACGACAGATGCAAACGCAGCGTCGCGGCTCGATCGTCCTGATGTCGTCCACGTGGGTACGGCAGCCGGCAGCCGGTGGCGTACTCTCCGCGTCGTACCGCTCCGCGCGTCCGCGTTCGTGAAGACGTTGTCGAGCGAAGTGGCCGGCGACGGCGTGCGAGTCAACCAGGTGATGCCCGGTGCGACGGGAACCGACCGGATGCAGGGCATCGTCGAGATGAAATCACGCAACAACGGCACCACGGTCGACGCCGAGATCGCGAAAGTGGTGCAGGACATCCCCATGGGCCGGTGGGCGGAGGCCAGCGAGATCGCGGACACCGTTGCGTTCCTGGCCTCTCCGCGCGCCGCATTCATCACCGGCACGTCCCTGTCCGTGGACGGCGGCGCAGTGCGCGCCGCGCACTGACAACCGAGCCGGATAGAACTCATACAAGGAGCAGAAATGCCGAACACCCTGACCGAGAACTTCGTCGAACAGTTCACACTGTGCAAGGTCACCGCAGACGAAACTATCGGCATCATCGCAGAACTCGGGCAGAAGGACGAGTACGTCGCCGCTGCGGTAGCTGCCGCCCGGCAACTCGGAGCCGGTGTGCTCGTCCTCCATGCCTCCAGCCTGTCCAACCCGAACCTCCCGCCCTACGTGGCCGACGGGCGGGAGGTCGCGCCGCTCCTGGCTGCTGCGGGCGAATGCGACTTCGTCGTCGATGTCACCGTCGGCGGGCTGATCCACTCCGACGTCCGCACCCGAATCACCGGCAACGGCAAGCGAATGCTGTTCGTCGCCGAGCCCAATGACGTACTCGAACGCTTGTCGGGCAACATCGACCTGCGCTCCGCGGTCGAAAGCGGCGGCAACCGTCTGCGCTCGGGAAGCACTCTCCGCGTCACCAATGACGCCGGCATGGATCTCACCGCCGATATCTCGGGCGAGGACCTGCCAATCACCCACCAGTGGGGGTACGTCGACGAACCCGGACGCTGGGACCACTGGCCCTCGGGTTTCGTCGCATGCTTCCCTCAGGACCGCACAGCGGAAGGCCGGATCGTCCTGCAACCGGGCGACGCCCTCATCCCGTGGCAACGCTACGTCCGCGACACCGTCACCCTCGAGGTGGAGAAGGGCTTCATCAAGAGCATCTCCGGAGAGGGTGCCGACGCGCATCTCCTCAACGACTACTTCGAGGCGTGGAACGACAGTGAGGTCTGGGCGCTGAGCCACATGCTGGGGCTTGCTCGAACGCGCCCGATGGTCCGCGTTCGATGTCTACGACCCCCGCACTCTGTACGGGCAGGAACTGCGTTCCACTGCCGGCAACTTCATGTGGTCCACCGGTCGAATCGCTTCGCGGACCGCGAGACCCCGGCACACCTCGACATCCCGATGCGCGGCTGCACTGTCGAGATCGACGGCGTCGCGGTGGTCCGCGACGGCAAGCTTGTCACCGACTGACACATTCGACCCGAACCTGATCGATGAAGAAAGACGTGATCGACATGGACAAGAGCAGGATCGAAGCCGCTATTCTCGCGATGGCACGCGACAGCGATCTGCTGGCCGAGGTGAAAGCGGCACCGTCGCGCGCACCGGAACTGCTGGGCATCGAAGAGGAATGGGCGTCGACCATCCTCGCCGGTGATCGCGATCGGTTGCGGTCGATCGGCCTCGGCGACGGGTTGACGATTCTCGTCAGCCGCTGGTTCAATGACGACCTCGGTGACACCTCGAGTTCCGGCGGATTCGTGGTGGACGAGTCGATACCGCTGCCGACGCCGGATGTTCCGCGGAACCTGGTGTTCGCGGGAGGATGTTCCCATGTCCCGGATCTCCTGGCCCGGCCGGAAATCGATCCAGACGACGCGGTGGCTCGGCTGCTCGCCGGGTACGAAAAGCTGGCGACGGACATCGCCGCGGCGGATCCCGACGTCATCCTCGTTTCTGCGGACTGCCACTTCCAGAGCTTCGACACCGGCCACTTCGTGCTCGGCGTAGGTGAGGGGCACACCGGTTCGATGGAGTTCTTCAAGCGACCCGATCTGGGCCTCGACCTGACCGGACATCCCGAGTTCGCGCGGTCGCTCGTCGATGCGGTCCGGGCCGGCGGCCTCGAAGTGGAAGCGGCGCCACGCGTCGACCTCGACCACGGACTCGTCGTACCGCTGCGACTGCTCCTGCCCCGGCCCGATCTGCCGGTCATCCCGGTGATCACCCAGCCGGCCCGGAGCTTCTCGCCGTTCAATGCTCGACGGTTCGGTGAGGCGATGCGTGGCGCGATCGAGAGCTCCGGCTCAAGGTTGCCTTCCTCGCCACGGGCGGACTGTCGCACTGGCTCGACCCGGGACATTTCGGCGGTGTTGACACCGAATTCGACACCTACATCCTGCAGTTGCTCCAGAGCGGTCGTGGCCTCGAGATGTGTTCGCTCGAACCCTTCCCGCTGCTCGAGCACGGCCAGTACGAAATCCTGAACTGGATGATCATGCTCGGCGTTGTCGGACCGGCTGTTCGAGGCAACGTCTATGCCTACGAGCCGATGGAGGCATCCGGCGGCGGCTGGACCGTGGTCGACATGGACCTCGAGGACGCGCGCGAGCGTTCCGGCGCATTGGTTTCCGAGGTGGGTCGGTCGTGATCACATCGCCTCGAACGCTGAAAGTGGGTGTGACCCAGTGGCATCCGACCACTGACATCGGGTCGAACCTGGAGAAGGCAGCCCGTGTGATCGAGCGCGCAGCAGCCGACGGAGCCTCCGTCGTGGTGCTGCCGGAGAACGGATTGATTCTGGCACCAACGCCGAGATGCGTGAAGCCGCGTTGAGCGTGGACTCCACTCCGGTACTTGCACTGCGCGAGCAGGCGCGGCGCATCGGCGTCGTCATCGTGCTCGGCGGAATGAAGAACCGCACTGATGAAGGAATATTCAACTCCGCCGTAGTTATCGACGCCGAGGGCTCGGTCGTTGCGCGCTACGACAAGCTGCACCTCTTCGATGCCAACATCGACGGCAGTCGTTCGAGCGTCGTCGGTAGAGCAACCCGGTGACAGACTCGTCGTGGTCGAGATCGACGGGATCAGGGTGGGGCTGACAATCTGCTACGACGTCCGCTTTCCTGAACTGTTCCGTGCTCTCGCTGCGGCGGGCGCCGAGGTTCTGCTCGTTCCGGCGGCATTCACCCAGACCACGGGCGAAGCCCACTGGCATACGTTACTGCGGGCGCGGGCGATCGAGAATCACGCGTTCGTCGTCGCCCCGGCCACGGTGCATTCACCGACAACCGACTACACGGACGCTTTTGCCACCTACGGGCATGCGCTGGTGGTGGGGCCGTGGGGCGATATCCTCGCCGACCTCGGAGAATCGGCCGAGGGGGTGCAGGTCGTCGAACTCGACCTCGGTGAAGTCGAGCGTGCGCGCACGAAGCTGCCCGTCCTCTCCGGTCGGCGCGACCCGCGGGTCTACGCCGGTGAACCGGACGTCATTCGTATCCCGATCGAACAGAAGGAGCCGGCGCGATGACTGAACAGCATGGTCCACAGGATCTTCCTCGCGGTGTCGTCGATGCCGAGCCGTGGAACGGGGTCGGTAACGAGTTCACGGGTGTGCAGTTCCGGAAGGTGTCCACCCGGAACGGCGAACGCCTCGAAATCTACGTACCGAGGACGGAGGCACGGATCCTCCTGGATCCGATGGCGCTCGAGGTCCTTGCGGATCAGCAGCCGGAGTTCTTCACCGGACTCATCGCGACACGGCTCGGTTCAGCGGACCATTGACCGTGGTCGCTGCGAAGCAGGTCGGCAGCGACCCAGATGTGTCGGCGCCACGGCGGGGCGACACCGTCGATCGGACGTATTGCCTACTACGCGAGAGGATCCTGTCGGGGACATATCGCCCCGGCGTCAACCTGTCGCAGGTGCGTCTTGCCGAGGAGCTCGCCGTGTCGCGGACACCGTTGCGCGAAGCGCTGCGGCGGCTCGAGGCAGAGAACCTGGTGGTCAATCAGGCGAACCGCGGTGTGGTCGTTGCACCGATCCGGTTGCGTGATGTCGAGGATTCGTACTCGGCGCGGCTCCTGGTCGAGCCGGCTCTGATCTCGGCGGTACTGGACGAGGTCACCGATGCGGACGCCGATGCCATGGCGGCTGCGCTCGCCGACATGGAGGATTCCCGCATTTCGCCGCGCGATTTCCAATTGGCGCACTGGCGGTACCACCGGGTGATCCTCGACAGGTTTCCGAATGGAATGCAGGACGTGATCGAGTCCCACCTCACCGTGATCGACAGGCACCAACGAATGTATTTCGAACGGCCTGCCGCGGTGGGTGACATCACCACAACCGACACCCTGTTTCTCGATGCAATCCGCAACCGCGACGGCCTTCGGGCCAGGTCGGTACTCGAGTTCCACCTACTCGACACAGCGCTGGGAATGATCATGTCCATCGACACCGACCATGAGTTCGATTCCTTGACAACGACCTTGAAGGGAATGGGGATCACGCTTGATGATTTCGATCGGCTGCGTGCGGGCGAGTCCGCCCGAATCGGCTGGCGAGGTGACTCCGATGCCCCAGTGCTGGCAACAACCAATCTCGTCACGACCGCCGACTACCTGACGGCAGCGTCGTAGACACCCACCGAATCGAGGTAAACACAATGACTTCCAACTACCGCATCGGCATGATCGTGCCGAGTTCGAACACCACGATGGAGACGGAAATCCCGGCGATGCTCCGCGCGCGTGAGGAAATTCGTCCTGACCGGTTCACATTCCACTCTTCGAGGATGCGAATGCAGCACGTCACGCCCGAACAACTTGCGGCAATGGACGCCGATTCGCTGCGGTGTGCGGCCGAACTCGCCGACGCGCGCGTGGACGTCATGGCCTACGCCTGCCTGGTAGCGATCATGTCGCAGGGGCGCGGATATCACTCCGAGTCGGAATCGAAGTTGTCGGCGGTCGCGCGGCAGGAGAGTGGTACCGAGATTCCCGTCCTGTCCTCGGCCGGCGCTCTCACCGAGGCGCTGGCACATCTCGGCGTCAAGAACATCGCGGTCGTCACGCCGTACATGAAGCCGCTGACCGCCACTGTCTGCGACTACATCGAACACGAGGGCTTCAATGTAGTGGATTCGCTTTCGCTCGAGGTGCCCGACAATCTCGCGGTGGGACGACTCGATCCGCAAAACCTGCTCGAACACGTCCGGCGGGTCGATATCAGTGGGGCCGATGCGCTCGTGCTCAGTGCCTGCGTGCAGATGCCGTCGCTACCGGTCCTCGACGCCGTACAGCAGCAGTTCGATATTCCGGTGGTGTCGGCGGCTGCGGCAACCGCATGGCGGATTCTGAGCCGGCTCGGTCTCGACCCGGTGGTGCCCCGCGCTGGTGCGTTGCTCGCTCCCTGACCGCACCTACTCCTGCAGTTCCTCCGAAGCGCCGTCGGGCGCTGTCGTCACATGGAGTCTCAGTGAAGTTTCCCGCGTTGTTCACACCCGGTCGGATCGGCGCTGTCGAGATCCCCAACCGAATCCTGAAATCACCGCAGAGTACTGCCACGTCCAATTCGGATGGGACCGTCAGCCAACGAACCGTCAACCACTATCGCCGGCTGGGTGAGGGCGGCGCGGGGCTGGTGATGGTCGAGTACAGCCATATCGACGACGATGCGTCGAAGGCCATCCACAACCAGCTCGGGAACTCCTGTCGCGAGCATGTCCCGGGTCTGGGGTGGTTGGCCGACGAGGTGCGCTCGACCGGTGCGAAGGTGGGACTGCAGATCGCGCACGGGGGTCGGCAGAAGTTTCTGGGCACCGCACCGATCAAATCGGCGACCGCCTCGTCCTGGTCCGACGTGGAAGGGCAGTACGGCGTGGTCCCGACGCCGATGACGGTCGAAGAAATCGATGCGGTCGTCAAGTCGTTCGGCGAGGCGGCGGCCCGGGCGTGGGCCGCCCGATTCGACCTGGTCGAAGTACATGCAGGCCACGGTTATCTCATCACCAATTTCTTGTCCCCCCACACGAACTGGCGCGACGACGAGTACGGTGGCAGCTTCGAGAACCGTGCACGACTGCTGTTGCGCATCGTGGATGAGATCCGGCGTCGGTGCCGGAGAGCTTCCCGCTGAGCATCCGGTTGTCGGTGACCGATTACGAACCGGACGGGATCACCATCGAAGACACCGTCGAATTGTGCCGGCTTCTCGAAGCTCACGGTGTCGACGTGCTCCACTGCTCGGGTGGCCACCACGCCGGAATGGAGTGGGAGGTCAGCCCGTGGTACCAGGTGCGTGCGCCGCATCGGTGGGGGTGGGAGAAGATCAAGGAGGCAGTGACGATTCCGGTGATCGCGTCCGGCTCGCTCGTGACGCCCGAGGTCGCCGACGAGATCATCGCGTCCGGCTCCGCCGACTTCGTCTCGCTCGGCCGGGCGATGCTCGCAGATCCTGATTGGGCCCGGAAGGCAAGGGACGGTCGAGTTCTGGAGATTACCCCGTGCATTCGCTGTAATGACGGATGTTTGCACCGGGGGCTCAATCGCGGGCGCAGCGCCGGGTGCAGTGTCAATCCTCATGTCACCGAGGAAGGGCGGTTCGCGGTACTGGTGAGCGACACGCGCAAGCGAGTGGCCGTGGTCGGTGGTGGGCCCGCTGGCTTACGTAGCGCTGCGGTGCTCCACGATCGCGGCCACGACGTCACGGTGTTCGAACCCGGCGAGATCGGTGGTCTGCTGGCCCACGCACAGGCTTCGACGGTCAAGCAGGATCTGGCTGGACTGGTCCGTCACCTCGTGCATGAGGTCGAGCGCCGTGGAATTGTGATCGCAGCCGAGTATGCGGACGTCGAGAAGCTCACGACACAGGGCTTCGACACGGTGGTGGCCGCCACCGGCGCACCGTTACGTCGCGCAGACTTCCCGATTTCAACCGCGTCACCGGTGCTCTATGCGGGCGACGTCCGGGCAAGTCGACCGCTCATGGGGACGGTTGTGGTGGTCGGTGGTGGACTGCAGGGTTGCGAGGTGGCGCTGCGAGTTGCCGGCATGGACAGTGCCAAAGTGACGATCCTCGAGGCCGGGCCCCGGCTACTGGCGGGCGATGAGGTGTTCACCGATCAGGAGCGGCTACCCCTGTTTTTAGGTGCGGCGGGTGTCGATGTGCGTACCGGGGTGAGAGTCACGGCTGTGGACGATTCCGGTGTGCACGCGACCGGTGACGGCGTCGACGAATTCATACCTGCCGACACGGTGGTCCTGGCGCTCGGTCGGGTCGAGGCCGATACCCACTTCGTCACGAGCTTGCGCGATGCGGGTCTGGAAGTGAAGGTGGTCGGTTCGGCCGCCGCGCCGGGGAGAGTGTTCGACGCGATCCATTCAGCGTTCTTCACGGCACGTCTGGTGTGACCCGGATTCAGTATGGCGGTCGTAGGATCAGGTTCTGCGTCACACGGTCCGGCACGTCGACCTGTTCACCTGAGGTCCAGCGGATTTCGGCGGGCCGGTCGATGCGGCCGTCGGGATGGTGTGCAATCGCGATCTGTCGTCCTTCCATCGCGACGAGGAGGGCTTCGAACTGGTGGTCCGGGTCGGCGTCGAGCACGAGGCCGATCGCCGCGTCGATGAGGTGGAACTCCATGATGCGACGCACCTGTCCGGAGTCGCCGATCTTGACGGCGTTCACGAGGTCGGCGTCCAACTCGATGAAGTCGTCGGGTGTCCGCTGATGCGAGAGGTAGACACGCTGGTGCCGGTAGATCCTCATGTGCAGCTGGTCGATCAGCTGCCGGAAGTAGTTGGGGTACCGGCGCAGCGCCACATCGTGGAAGCGCTGGTGAGCTCCTGAAACCGTCGGCTGTGGGCCCGATGGTCCTGCATCTCGTCGAGCAACAGCTCCATATCCGCGATGTCTGTCTCGGTGAGCTTTGATGAGACGGCAGCGATGGTCGGGGGTTCGACAAGTACGCGCAGGGCATAGCTCTGCTCGGTCTCCGAGTTCACGATGGGTGCGACGTGCATTCCCCGGTTCGCGTAGGCCACGACGAGCCCGTCCGATTCGAGGCGTTGGAGTGCTTCGCGCAACGGGGTGCGGCTCACCTCGAAGTCGGTCGCCAGCTGCTCCTGGGACATCCTCAGGCCTGGCTGATAAGTGCCGTCGATAATGCGTTCGCGCAGTGCGGCATACACATCGTCCACCGTTGTACCTGCGCGGACGCGTCCTGCCGTTGCCATGGATTCTCCGATCGAAGGTCACTCGAGCCGCTGCAATTTGCATACAGTTTTCCCAACGATACTGCGTATCGGTCTTCTTGTGTGCCGCTGAGCCATTGCCCGGGTCGAGATCCGGTGGCTCGCAGATTCCTCACCGGCACCCCTTGATCGGGGAGTGATTCCCGTTACACTCATTTTGAATCCATTTATGTATACAGTTTGGAGACCTACATGCCTGCACTGCCCTCGGTCTCATCCGACCGCAACGGTGGGATCGACCCCGACGAGAACTTCAGTACCACCGCGGTGCCCATTTCGGTACGACTCGGTCGGTGGCAGATCACCATGTCGTTCTGGTCATTGCTGAGTGCGATGGTGTGGCTGTTCTACGGTGCTCTCGCGGCGTCGCTGTACGGCACGATGAATGCCATCGGGGCGATCGTGCTCGCTGCGGTTGTGTACGGAGTGGCCAACATAGTGATGGTCCGCCTCGGAATCCGTTCCGGGCTCAACACGTATCTGCTGACCATCCCCATGTTCGGACGATGGGGCGCCTTGGTGACGTCACTTCTGATCGCTGCTACCACCTTGTACTACGCGCTTTTCGAGAGCAGCACCCTGGCAGTGGCGTTCCAGTCGTACTTCGGAATCGGAGACATCCGGATCTGGTACGCGGTGGTGGTGGTCGCGATGCTCCCCCTGATGCTCGGAAGCGTTCAATCCTGGATGGCCAAGCTCAACGGCTTACTGCTCCCGTTCTACGGTCTCGGCCTAGTCGCGACTCTTGTCGCCGCGTACATCAAATTCGGCGGCAATTCGGCGTGGCTCAACTTCACCGGCATCGTGCCGTCCGAGGCCCGGACACTTCCCGGCTGGGTTCTCGGGTTCGTTCTCTACATGGGCATTTTTATCACCATGCCGACGACCGTCGATTTCGCGCGGTTCGCTGACCGTCGGGACGAGAAGTTCCATGAGAATGTCACCTTCGGTTGGGTGTTCTATCTGATGCTTTTCGTGGTCAACGGCGTGGCCGGCATCTATCTGGTGCAGACGGTGTTGCCCAACGAGCCAGCCTCCGAAATCGGGGTCGTACAGGCAATCCTCGGCAGCCTTGGTCTTGCCGGTCTGCTCTTTATCGTGGTCTCTCAGACCAGGGTGAACACCTTGAACTACTACCAGTGCACCACCAACTTCGAACGAATCGTCAGCACGTTCACGGGTTTGCGCTTTCCCCGATTCGTATGGGTCATCGGCGTCTCGATCGCAGTCTTCCTGCTGATGCTCACCGATGTGTTCAGCTATGTACAGACGGCACTGAACTGGCAAGCGTCCTGATCGTTGGCTGGGTCGGCATCGTGTTCACTCATGTCGTACTCAGCCGCACCGACCGCCGATACACCCTGGCGGAATCGGATTGCTCTCGTGCGCCCCAGCTTTCCTGGGGACTGGTGGCCTGGCTCGCGCCGTCCGTGATCGGCATAGTATTGATCGAGACACCCACTGTCCCAGCGATCCTGAACCAGTCGGCTCAGCTCATCGTCCTCGCGTTGTCGGTCGTGGCCTACGCCTCTGTGTACCTGCTGACTCGATCCTCACGACCGCGCTCCGGCCGGCCCACAGAGCCCACCCGGAAGGGCCCCGACCTGATTTCCGCGGCAGAGTGACCTGCATCGTTCAACTCAGGCCCTCGACGCGGTCCACCCTCGTACAACACCATTCGACTCCCTCGAGCGAACGAGCCGAATTTGCTTGCACGGCCTCTTTGGAAGGAACATCACGTGAAGGTCTACGGAATGGGGTGGGTCGGATCCCGCACCTCGAACTTCGAGCAAATGCGCGAATTCGTCGCGGATAAACTCGGACTCACCATGACCGTCGACCAGAAGAATGCGGTCGTCTTCTCATTCGCCGACGGAACGGCATTCGAGGTGTTCAAGCCGGTCGACACCGACCACTCGTTCTTCGACCATCCGGTGCCGGGCCTCATCGTCGACGACGTGTACGAGGTGCGAGCCGAACTCGAGGATCGGGGTGTGGACTTCATAGGCGAGGTACACAAAGGCGTCGAAGACTCCTGGGGTACGGCGTGGTCACATTTCCGTGCACCCGACGGCAATATCTATGCCTTGATCAGCCGGCCTGCGATGCACCCCACGAACACCGCACGTCGGTTCGACGAGATGCGGATCTGTTTGAAGGTCAACAACCTCGACGAGGCAGTGCGCGTCTACCGTGATGGTCTGGGAATGCCGATCGTCGACGAGTGGGTCCACCCGGGAGGCCAGCGCGGCGTGCTGTTCGGTGTGGCCCCGGCCGCGCTCGAACTGTTCGACGAGTCGCAGTGGGACTTCGTCGACGACGCGGAGACCGGAGTACGGCTCAACGCCGACCATGCCCTACGCATGGAGGTCTGCGACCACTCAGTGATCGAGGACCTCGCGCGGCGGCTCGAGGATGCCGGAGCCACACGCGCGGGCACGATCACCGACACGCCGTGGGAGCAGCGGTGCCTCCAGCTCATGACCGCGGAGACCGGGCAACTGACCCTGTTCACGCTGCCCGAGTCCGAGCGGGTCGTGCGAGAGCAGGCACGCGCGCGGCTCCCTTTCTGACATCGCCTCACCGAAACACCGACCCAGACCGCGCGACACACGCCGCAGCGGATCGACAAAGAATCGAGAAGAAATCTCATGGGTGCACTGGACAATCAGATCGTCGTATTTACTGGCGCCGGTGCCGGAATCGGCCGATCGGTCGTCACACGGTTCGTGGCCGAGGGCGCGCGCGTCGTCGCCGTCGACATCTCCGAGGGGGTCGTCGACGTCGCGGCCGAGCTCGGGGACGCGGTAGTACCCGTAGTCGCGAATGTTGCCACCTGGTCGGGCAACACGACTGCGGCGCAGACCGCGCTGGACACCTGGGGCAAGATCGATGTTTTCGTCGGCAACGCCGGTATCACCGACGGCGCGCGCGGTCTTGAGGACATCACAGGTGAGCAGCTACCCAAGGCGTTCGACGAGCTCTTCGGTGTCAACGTGCTCGCGCCGATGCTCGGCGTGCGGGCCTGTCTCGACGCACTCGTCGCATCACGAGGCAGCGTGATCCTCACCGGGTCGTTCGCGAGCACCAACGCAGCCGGAGGTGGCTCGCTGTACACCGCCTCCAAGCATGCCGTGCACGGTCTGATCCGCCAATTCGCGTACGAGTTCGCGCCGGACGTGCGCGTCAACGGTGTCGCGCCCGGTGTCGCCCCGACTCGGTTGCGCGGCACCGAATCGCTCGATCAGGCGATCACCGACTCGGTACTCGACGGGACCGATCGGGCGCTGCCGACCAAGAGGTCGCGCCGGTCTCTGCCTACGACGGTGTATTCACGATGCTGGCATCGCGCGCCGAGTCGGCCGCGATGACGGGCACCCTGGTGTCCGTCGACAGCGGCCTGGCCATTCGCGGCATCGCCAAGCCGGGCGGACGGGTCGGTGCCCGATGACAGCGCTCGGTCTGACCGGCCGGGTCGCAGTGGTGACCGGCGCCCGCCGCGGTATCGGTGCCGCGATCGCCGCGGCGCTGCTCGATCATGGTGCGACCGTCGTCGTGTGTGCCCGCGACCCCAGGCAGGTGGAAGAGAAGGTGCACGAACTCGACAAGACGGCACCGGGCCGGGTGCGTGGGTGTGCAAGTGATCTGACAACTGCGCAGGGCCGGACTACACTGTTGCAGACGGTCGACGCGGTCGACATCCTGGTCAACAATGCCGGGGGATTCACCCGGCCGGTCGACACGCTCAACTCGACTCCGGACGAGTGGAACGGCCACCTTGCTGTCAATCTCACGGTGCCATTCCTGCTGTGCCAGTCGGTACTACCGGGAATGATCGAGCGCGGGTGGGGACGCATCGTCAACATCGGGTCGATCGTCACGACGGCTCCGCAGCGCGGCAACGCCATCGGTTATGTCGCCGCCAAATCCGGGCTCGTCGGGTTCACTCGCCAGCTTGCGCTCGAGGTCGCTGCCCACGGCGTTACGGCGAATGTGGTCAACCCCGGAACCATCGGAACCGAGCACCTCGCGGACTACTTCGCCGTGTCCGGAGGCGACGGCGAAGCTGCGATGACGAGTCGCATCCCGATGGGTCGGCTCGGCCGTCCCGACGAGATCGCGGGAGTGATCCCGTATCTCGTCTCCGATGCCGGTGGATTCATCACCGGTTCGGTCATCGACATCAACGGCGGCGCGGTTACAGCCTGACGCTGTAACGCGCCCGGAAGAGATAGGAACAACGACATGGGATCCTTGGCAGGAAAAGTCGCTCTGGTCACCGGAGGTGCGAACGGAATCGGGCGCGCAGTCGTAGAGGGATTTCTCGAGGCCGGCGCACGGGTTGCGGTGCTGGATCGAGACGTCGACGCGTCGAAGCAGCTCGCGAGCGACCTCGGGTCGGACGCACATGTCACGATCGGCTCGGTCGAGACTCTTGCCGACAACCGGACCGCGGTCGCCGAGGCCGTCGACCGCTTCGGTCGGCTCGACATCTTCGTGGGGAACGCAGGCGTCGGCGCGGGCAATCTTCCGCTGTCGCAGATCCCACTGGACCGGCTCGAGGCAGCTGTGGACGAGATCTACGCGATCAATGTCAAGGGGTATCTCCTGGGCGCCGTGCCGCACTACCCGAACTGCTACGCACCGGCGGCAACATCATCTTCTCGTGTTCGCTCGCGAGCTACCGCGCTGTCGACGACGGCGCGTTGTACGTGTCCACCAAGCATGCGAACCTGGGCATCGTGCGCGGACTGGCGTGGGAGTTCGCGCCGCACGTGCGTGTCAACGGCGTGGCAATCGGTGTTGCCCGCACGCGGATGGAAGGTCTGGCACATCTCGATCAGCAACCGATCGACGCGGTCCTGCCTGGAGCCGAAGAAGTCATACCACTCGGCTTCATCCCGGAGCCCGCGGACTACGCCGCTGCGTTCACTTACCTGGCATCGGATGCCGCCAAGATTGTGACCGGCGAATGCCTCTGGGCAGACAGTGGGTTCGGTATTCGAGGTATCGGAAGCCCTGCAGGCGGACGACATCTGCCCGCCGCGAACCTCGAGGTATGACACCGACGGAGACTGCGCGGTGCCACCCGTCGACACCGCGCAGTCTCCGTCTGTTCCTCGAGGTCAGGAGGAGGGGGAGTAGCCCGGGGTAACTCCGTGCCGGACGAGATACTGGCTGACCACCTCATTGAATTCGTCGGCGCGTTCTATCTGGGTCCAGTGACCACACCTGTTGAAGATGTGTGAGTCGGCGCTGGGGATGGTGTTGAGCAGTTCCCACGTCCGCGAGGCCGGAATGACCTCGTCTTGCAGGCCGTGGATCAGCAGCACTGGGAGATCCAGAGTGGACAGAACATCGAAGTCGAGAGGTAGTGCTTCCCGGTCCCGGTCGCGAGCCGAGACCACCTCGATGAGGCGTTCGGAGGCCGTGTCGTTCAGTGCTGCTCGGTAGCGGAGGCTCACCAGTTCGTCAGTGATGAGGGAGGTATCCACCACGAACTGCTCCAGGGTGCGGCGAATGCCGGCTTCGGACAGTTCAGGCGTGGAATGACCCGCCAGGCAGCGGTTTTCTTCGCTCCACCGGTACCCATCGAGACGATGCCCAGCAGCCGTTCGGGAAAGTCGATGGCGAACTGCAGGGCGACCCAGCCGCCGATGGAATTTCCCACAATCCATGTCTTGTCGATACCGAGGGCGTCCAGCACGCGTACCGCGTGCCGGACCCATTCCCGGATACCGTATTCGGTGTCTGGGGCCACGATCGACTGGCCGTAGCCGATGGAGTCGATCGCGATGCAGCGACCTTGTTCCGCGATCCGGGGCAGATTCAGCACCAGTTGGCCGCAGCGGTCACACCGGTTCCGGAACCGTGCAGGAACAGGATCGGGGTGCCCGCACCCAGCTCGTGATAGTGGGTGAGCTCGCCGTCACCGGTCTGCAGCCATTTGTCTTCGAGGCCGAAGAAGGCGTCGGTCCGGTAGTCGGGGATGGGCAGGGTCGTCATCGACCTTCCTTTCACTGAGATGAGTGGCGATTCCCCGGTTTACGGGGACGCCGTTGTATGCTGTGCGCACCTTGTCGAGGCGACGTGTCGCGAGGGCCGCCCCGGTTCGACACAGCCCGGAGCCGGTGTCGTACCAGCGACCGGCGTGCCGACATCTCGGTCTCGGTGGGGGCGGTCTGCATCGGTCGATCAGGCCGACGGGTGAGTTTCTCGATGACGGTGTGGACTCCGACGATGTTGTTCACCATCTGGGTCACGCGGACATCCGCTGCGATGGAGCAAAGACTGTAGCGTCGTCGGCGCTGAGGCCGTCGTCCACCAACCAGTTCACCAGGTCGTCCACCGCGTCGTGCGCGGCATCCTCGAGAGTGCCCCCGAAGCCGGTCGAGACCAAATGGTGTGCGGTTTCGACGCGGGGTGTGCGCAACCGGGCATCCCGTTCCACTGCGAACCGCAGCCGCACGTGATCCATCCCGGTCTCGATCGCGGTCTGGTTCACCTCGCCGTCCCCCTGAACCGCGTGACCGTCACCGCAATAGAAGCCGGCGCCGTCGCGGAAGACCGGCAACCTCAGACGGGCGCCGACCACCAGTTCAGACAGGTCCATATTGCCCCCGAACGGTCCGGGCTCCACAGTGCTCCGCGGGCCGTCGTCGGCGGGAGCCACTCCCATGATGCCCAGGAACGGCTTCAGCGGCACCGTCACATTCCCACCGAGCGTGGTGGTCATAGATTCGCGATCCAAGGCGAAGTGACGGATCATGCCGTCGGGGAAACGGCTGCGCAAGACACCCCGCCCGCGGGGGTGCGCCACCACCAGATTGAACCCGTGGGCCGCCGGGACGAGTTCGAGCACATCGACCACCAGCGTGTCGCCGGGACGAGCTCCGCGCACGTGGATCGGTCCGGTAATCGAGTGCGGACCGAGTGCCTCCGGAAAACCCTCCCGGATGCGTGGGAAGTCCCCGATGACCGTCTCCGGTGTCACCTGGTTTCCCCAGTGCCCCCAGGTGGACAGCGTGACCTCGTCGCCCGGGTTCACGGTGAGCACCGGCGGCGCGGCCGCGTCGATGACCCCCACGCGGACGGTGTCCGGACCGGCGGGCAGATGATGGACGCGGTGCTGCTCCCCGGCCCCTGGGGCTTGCGTCCCGGGAACGGCGGACGGATGCGCGACGGTATCGGGAGTCATGGCCGACTCCCGTCCGGCTCGCTCGGTGCGGATTCCTGACGGATCGATGCGAGTAGGAGCTGGACCGCGCTGGTGGCTCCGGATTTGTTGTTGGCAAACAGGATCCGAGCGAACTGTGCCCCCAGATAGGGGTGGAAACCGAGGTCGTAGAGGGCGCGGAAGTCCCGCTGTTCGATGGCTGTACGCTCCGCCGGTGTCAGGTCGTAGCGGTCGAGGACGGCTGCCTCGTCCTGCTCGAATTCCTGGCGCAGGTCAGCGTTCCATTTGAGATCCTGCACCAGATCGTGGGAGACCAGGGCTCGGTTGATGTTCTCGAGACTCACCGTTGCTTCACCTCCTCGTTTCCGGCAAGCGTCGAGGTCATGTCCCAGCTGACGCGCCGATGCCGCAGCGCCACTGGTCCCAGGCGGTGTACCCGAGTACGTCGCAGAACCGCTCGCCGATGGCACCCATGACCAGGATCCAGCTGAGCAATTCCCCGGTGCCGCCAATTCCGGCCTGGTCGAGGTGCTCCGGCGTGACCTCGGACAGAATCTTGTCGTGATCGCCGTTGGCGAGCAGCCCGAGGAACCACTGGTCGAATTCCTCATCGATCCAGAAGTCCCGTACGCCGCCCGGCTCGTGCTCATGCCGCCGGTGGCGAACAGTCCCACGCGTAGACCGTCCGGCAGGTCGTGTTCGATGATGTCCGCGAGCTGCTGTCCGATCTCGTAACAGCGGTGCTGATCCGGGATGGGCGGAACCGTGACGTTCTGCAGGATGGGGATGATCGGAACGCCGCTGGCTTCGATCTCGGTCTTGACCACCGGAACCGAAATATTGTCGTCGAAGTTCAGGTTCTCACGAGTTGCGGACGCGCGGACGCCCCGCCGGCTCAGGCCGTTGAAGATCGCTTCCGCGATGTCGGGGCGGCCGGGAATCGTGTACTCGCCGCACCCCAGCCAGTCCTTGAAGAATTCGGCCGGTCCGCGATGTTCCGGAGACATGCCGATCACGAAATCGGGGTACTCCCGGATCCGGTTGTTGGCCATGTGGTCGTTGGCGACCATGAGGATCACGTCGAGGTCGGCGTCGCGAATGTGTTGTGCAATGGAACCGTAAGCGGAGGACACCACCGTTTGCGATTCGGTCGGGGCCTGGTCGAACATGCCGATCAGTCCGGGTGCGTGGCTGGCGGCCACCGCGAATGCGGTTGTGGCCATGGTGAAACTCCTTTGTTGCGTAGAATGTTCGCCCGCATATGTCTGCGGGGCAAGGTGTCAGCGAGTGGCGGCGCGTAGGCTTCGGGTCTCGTCCTGCCGGATGTCCAGGGTGTCCGGGTCGATGTCGACGCCGTAGACCGTGCGCGCGGCGTCGACGGACACCACACCGTCCCGGACGTCGCGCAGCACCAGTTCGACGTCGCGCCGATGCGGGTCGCCGTATCCGCCGCCGCCGCTGGAGATGACTTCGAAGACGTCTCCCTCGCCGAGCGTGTAGAAGGAGTTGGTGTCGATCTCGGTGGGGTCGGCGCCCTCGGGGGTCAGGGTGAGGCGCTGGACGATGCCGGGCCGGCCACCGAGCAGGCCCACGGGTGCGGTCTCCGGCGTGAATCCGCTGCCGTAGGTTGCGCACGCAATGTCGCTGGCCTGTACCCTCCACCGGTAACGCACGCCCAGTCCGCCACGCCACTGGCCACCGCCCGCGCTGTCCGGAAGGTACTCGAGCTCCTCCAGCAGGTACGGGGTGTCCAGTTCATGAAGTTCGGGGTCCGGGGTGCGCAGTCCTCCCAGGGTGTTCGCGGGCGACAGGTGGTCCCAGCCGTCGAACCCTTCGGTGGCGCCGCTACCGCCCTTGCCAAGGAAATGCAGGTCGCCGAAGGGGCGCCCGGTGCGGGGATTGACCCCCATGGTGGCCGGGGTGCACCAGCGTGCCCAGCCGGCGTGTGCAAGGCTCGGTATGGCCTGGGACAGGGCCACCCAAACCGCCCCGGCGATGGCTTCGCAGGTAGGAACGGTGCAGGCCGCCACGGGCGCCGGGTCGCTGGGATTAACGATGGAGCCACAGGGGCGACGACCTCGATCGGATCGATGGCGCGCTGTTGTAGCGGATGTCCGGATCGATGGATCCGAACAGGGCGAGGTGGGCCGAGGCGACAGTGTTGGCGATCGGGCTGTTGATGAATCCTTGGGCCTGCGGGTCGCTGGCGCTGAAATCGAAAGTGAGCTCCTCGCCGTGAACTTGATGGTCAAGGCAATCCGGTAGGGCCGGCTCCTGTCGATACCGTCGTTGTCCACCAGGCTCTCTGCGCTGTACTCCCCATCGGGGATCTGGCGATCTGCGCGCGGACCTGACGAGCGCTGGCTCGCATCAGCTCATCGGTGGCGTCACTGAGCGTCGCAGCCCCATACTTGTCCAGGAGCGCGTGCAGCCGCCGTTCACCGATGGCAGTGGCACCGATCTGACAGTTCAGGACGCTCTCCACGAGCGAGCGCATACGCACGTTGGTAAGAATGAGTTCCCAGGCGTCTTTGCGGAGCGTGCCCCGGTCGATGATGCGGACCGGCGGAATGCGGATCCCCTCGTCCAGGACGTCCCGGGCTGCGGGATTGAAACCGACTACGCCTCCGCCACCCACATCGGCGTTGTGTCCCTTGGTCATTGCCCAGAACACCAGCTCGCCGTCCCAGAAGATCGGCCGCGTGATGGTGATGTCGGGAAGATGGGAGCCGCCGTTGAACGGATCGTTGTGGATGAAGACGTCACCGTCGTGCACATCGTCGCCGAAGAAATCCACGATGGCACGCTGCGCGTAAGGAGTGGCCCCGCCGATGACGGGAATGTAGTGGGTCTGTGCCAGCAGCCGACAGTCCGCGCTGAAGATCGAGGTGGCGAAGTCCCGCGCTTCCACGAAGATCGGCGAGCGCGACGTGCGCAACATGGTCTGGCCGATCTCACGGGTGATGCCGTCGAGAGCGTTGCCGATCACCGCGACGAGGATGGGATCGGAGGTGGTTCGTGCATGTGTCATCTGAAGCATTCCTTTCAGTCCGGTCAGTTGACCGGTTCGATGACGTACGTTCCCTGGGCATCAACCGTCAGCCCGTAGCCCTCGATGAGGACGACGGTGGTCGTCGGCTGCTCGATGATGGCGGGCCCGGCGATGCGGTTGTCCCGGTGCAGGAGAAGACCGTCGTAGACGTCCACCTGGATCCGTGAGCCCGAGAAGATCGCGTCGCGGGTGCCCTTGAGTGCGGCGGACGGGTCCTGGCCGGCGGAGGGGTCTTCGGCGAGGGACGGTTTGGTGGTGCGACCGAGGGCGGTGAGGCGCACATTGATCAGCTCCGTGCTCTCCCCGGGCATCGAGTAGCCGTTGAGGCTCTCGTGCTTGTCTTCGAAGTCGGCCAGGAGCTGCTTGAGCGCCGCGGGTGTGAGATCGCCGTCGAACTCCAGGGGGACCTCGATCTCGTCGAACTGTCCCACATAGCGGATGTCGGCGGTGAAGATCAGCTCGATGGCGTCCGGGGCGACGTTTTCCGACCGCAGCGTGGTGATGGCTTCGTCCCGCATCTCCCGATACACCTGGCTGACCCGGCGCAGATCCAGCGCATCGGTGTCCGAGACGAAGGTGCGTGCGTACAGGTGCTTGAGGTCGGTCAGCAGAGTGCCGACGGCGCAGAACACGGAAGACTCGCGGGGCACGATGATGCGGCTGATGCCCAGCTCCTGGGCGATCGGCACGGCATGGATCGGCCCGGCGCCGCCGGCCACGACCAAGGTGAATTCGCGGGGGTCGAAACCGCGCTTGACGGACACCGCGTTGACGGCCTCGGCCATGGTGGCGTTAACCACGCGGTAGATGCCTTCGACAGCTTCGGGGACGGACAGACCCAGCGGTCTGGCGACCTTCTCCTCGACGGCCTTGCGGGAGGCTTCGACGTCCAGGGTGAAGGCGCCGTCTCCGAACAGGTCCGGGTTCAGGTAGCCCATGAGCAGGTCGGCGTCGGTGGTGGTGGGGTTTTCTCCGCCGCGGCCGTAGCACGCCGGGCCGGGGGTGGCGGTGGCGCTCTGCGGGCCGACGCGCAGGATGCCGCCGGAGTCCACCCACACCAGAGAGCCGCCGCCGGCACCGACGGTGTGGATATCCAGCATCGGCAGGGCTACGCGATATCCGCCGATTTCGCTGTCGCTGGTGAGCAAGGGCTCACCGCCACGGACCAGGCCACGTCGAAGCTGGTACCACCCATGTCCACGGTGATCACGTCCTGCGAGCCGTGCCGGCGTGCGTACTGCAGGGCGGCTTCCGGTGCGGCCGCCGGGCCGGACATCAAGGCGTTGACGGCCATCTCGCTGGCGATCTCGGGCGACATCACACCGCCGTTGGACTGGACGATGAGCAGGGTACCGCCGAAACCGCGGTCGGCGAGCTGCCGCTTGATGTTGGCCAGATAGTTCTGCAGCTTGGGGCCCACGAAGGCATTGAGCACCGTGGTGCTGTGGCGCTCGTAGGCGCGAATCTGCGGCAGCACCTCATGGGACATCGTGACGAAGACACCCGGGAGTTCTTCACGCAGGATTTCTGCGGTGCGCTGTTCGTGGGAAGGATCCAGAAAGGACCACAGATAGGAGATCGCCACGGCCTCGACGTCCTGCTCCCGGAACAGCTGTGCCGCCGCTCTGACATCGTCTCATGCAGTTCCATGAGCTCGTTGCCCGACACGTCGATACGTTCGCGCACGGTGGCCACGAGGTTCCTGGGCACCAGCGGAACAGGTGGTGCGTACTTGGAGTCGTTCTGACGGTCCCGGATGCCGCGCCGCATGTTCAACAGATCTCGGAATCCGCGCGTGGTGACGAAACCGGTCTTCGCACCCTGCCGGGTCAGCACGGCGTTGGTCGCAATCGTCGTGCCGTGCACAATCGTGGAGACCCCGCCGAGAAATTCCTCGAGCGATTCACCGACGGCGTCCGCGGCCTTGGTCAGCCCAGTGAGCAGGCCCTCGGACGGGTCGTGCGGTGTGGTGGGCGACTTGTAGATTCGCCCGGCACCGTCCCCTTCCACCACGAAGAGATCGGTGAACGTCCCTCCGATATCGATTCCGACCCGGCGACCGGCTGTAGTGCGTGCATTCATCATCGAGACATCTCCGTGCAGTGATTCAGGGGTGGATTCAGGCAAGGACGCACACCATGGGGCGCGACGAAGCGCAGTGAACTACGGGAAAACAGTCGAACCGAAGCTGAACCCTCGGTTAGAAGTGGCTTTCCATGTCCGAAAAGTAACCCGCCTCACAGCAGGTCCGCAATGCCCCTGTTCGCCTGAGCCGAACACGGCCGTGCGGCCGTGTCGACAGGGGCAACTACCACGCCGGGGGCAGATCGGGCCCTACGGCAATCGACCGTCGCCCGGAGACGGAGCCTTCGGGTGGGACAGTCGCTGTGCCGCGTCGACAATCGCCTGGGCGTAGATCTCGACGTGGGTGGGCAGCAGGTATTCGAGGAAGCTCATGCTCAAGGCCCAGGTCACGTCGCCGTCCTCATTACTGATCGGGGCGGCGACCGAGCACATACCCTCGACGGTCTCCTCGACCTCGAGGGCGTAACCACGCTCCCGAACCGTGGCCAGTTCCGTCTCCAGTACCGCCCAGGATCCGATGGACCGCTCCGTCAGACGCGTCAGTCCGGCGCCGGCATACACGTTCTGCACGTCGCCGGGACGAAGGTGGGCCAACAGCACCTTGCCGGCCGCGGTGCAGTGTGCCGCGAGCCGCTCGCCCACCCGGGTCAGGTTGACCTGCACGCCGGTGCGGGGTGAGATCTTCTCCAGATAGACCACCTCGCTGCAATAGCGCGAGGCCAGTTGAACGGTCTCGGCGTATTTCTCGACCAGTCGGCTCATCTCCACCCGCGCCGGACCGGAGATCTCCGATGTCATGCGCGCCCGGAGCCCCAACTGGAAGGCCCGCCACCCCAGCCGGTAACGGCCCCGCGCCGTGCGGCGGAGCAGGCCCAGGCCGGTCATGGCCTGCATGTACTCCCAGGTCGTTGTCTTCGGTAGGTTCAGTTCGCGGCATACGTCACTGACCGTCCACTCGGGGACGTCGGATGAGAAGAGGTCCAGGACCCGCACGGCCCGTTCGAGGCCGTCGATCACGATGCAGCCTTCACGAGCATGCGGTACAGGGTACGCGAGCGTGCATGGGAGCCGATCAGCGAGCATCCATGCTGAGGAAGTGCATGATCCAGATGCCGACACACCCCAGATCGACACGGAGGCAATCACGAGCCAGCGCATCTTGCCGGGTGAGTACTTCCGAGTCTGCCGGGCACGGAACAACCCGAGTGTTCGTCCTCGCTGATCTTGGGCCAGCAGACCGCCTCCGATGTAGGTTCCCGCCTAAAAGTTCGACTTTTCGTGGTCTGTCCTGGGGGTTTGTGGTCGGTTCTCATCAACTGTTCGGCGTCTCCTTCTCACGGTTCGTTCGACTTCTTCTCGGCGTGTGCTGGTTGGCGGGCCTGAGGATCTGTGCGGCCAGTTCGACGGTGTCGGGGTAGAACGCTGCGTGGGTGAAGCTGTCGTGATCGGTTTGGATGCCGAGATAGTGGTTGCGGGTCTGTAGCCGGAGCAGCCGGTATCTCCGGTGGTGAGGAATGGCGGTCGTCGAGGCCGGCCAGGGCGGGATGGCTTTGACCGCGGTCGCGTAGGCGAGTGTCACTTGCTGGGGTGTGTGGTGGCGCAGTAGCTGGTTGGTGCGGCGTTGGGCTGTGATGATCTCGGGGGAGGCGGACAGATCGAGCTGGGGGCTGTCGGCGTCGCCGATCCAGATCCGTGGCGTGTGCAGACATTGTGGTGTATCGGCAGGGGGACGGGGACAGGTCCGCGGATGCCGCGGCGGATGGTGCATCGTCGGCAGGCGGTGGTGGCCCGGAGCGGGCCTTGAATGTCGGTGTCGCCGAAGGGAGGCAGTGCGTGGGCG